>NZ_JBEZJQ010000019.1:57856-146461 GCF_040653135.1 Actinomadura sp. NPDC048021 | reverse complement strand
CGGCCTCTTTGTTCCCCCCCGCCGCGGCCCCGCCCCCCCCGCGCCGCGGGGCGCGATGTCCCGCCACCCCCCCCCCTGCGGGGGGGGCGGACCCGCGACAGGGCGGGGGGTCAGGCGGTCGCGGCCTTCTCCGCCGAGAGCGGCTCCGCCACGTCCTCCAGGGAGCGCTGCGCGGCCTCGACGCCGATGGCCAGCTCCACCAGCCCCGCGGCGATCATCAGCCCCGCGCCGAGGTAGTAGCCGTTCACGACGTTCGCCACCTTCTCGGTCTCCACCAGGCGGCCGAACAGCGCCGGCCCGATCACGCCGCCGAGGCCCGTCCCGACCGCGTAGAACGCGGCGATCGCCATCGCCCGGGTCTCCATCGGGAAGATCTCGCTGACCGTGAGGTAGGCCGACGACGCGCCGGCGGAGGCGAAGAAGAACACCGCGCACCAGCAGGCCGTCAGCGTCCAGGCGTCGAGCAGATCCGCGCGGAACAGCAGCCCCGTGCCGATCAGCAGCACGCCGGAGACCACGTAGGACGCCGTGACCATCGTCCTGCGGCCGACCGTGTCGAACAGCTTGCCGAGGAAGAACGCGCCCAGGAAGTTGCCGATCCCGATCGGGATCAGGTAGTAGCCGACCTTGGCGTCGGGGACGTCGAAGAACGTGCTGAGCACGAGCGCGTAGGTGAAGTAGACGGCGTTGTAGAGGAACGCCTGCCCGATGAAGAGGGAGAGGCCGAGAACCGTCCGGCGCGGGTAGCGCCGCACCGCCGTCGAGACGATCTCCCCGAACGAGACGACGCGGCGCTGCCGGACCCGGATGCTCTGCCGGGGGTCCTCCAGCGGCTCGCCGGTCTCCTCGGTGATCTCCCGTTCGATGCCGCCCACCACGCGCTCGGCCTCGTCCTCCCGCCCGTGGATGAACAGCCAGCGCGGGCTCTCCGGGACCATCCGGCGGACGAACAGCACGCCGAGGCCGAGGAGGGCGCCGAGCGCGAACAGGGCCCGCCAGCCGAGGTCCTCGGGGACGAGGTCGCCGTTCAGCACCGGGATCGACAGCGCCGCCGCGATGGACGTCCCGATCCAGAACGAGCCGTTCACCACCACGTCCACCCGGCCCCGCACCCGCGCCGGGATCAGCTCGTCGATGGCCGAGTTGATGGCGGCGTACTCGCCGCCGATGCCGGCCCCCGTGAGGAACCGGCAGGCGTAGAACCACATCGGGTTGAACGAGAACGCGGTCGCGACCGTCGCCGCCAGGTACAGCGCGAGCGTGGCGATGAAGAGCTTCTTGCGCCCGAACCGGTCGGTCAGATGCCCGAAGAACAGGGCGCCCAGGCAGGCGCCGATCACGTAGATGGACGCGGCCAGCCCGACCTGCCCGTCGGTGAGCCCGAGCCCTCCGGAGGCGTCGGTGAGCCGCGGGCCGATGACGCCGACGACGGTCACCTCCAGGCCGTCCAGGATCCAGACCGCGCCGAGGCCGACCAGGACCGTCCAGTGCCAGCGTGACCACGGCAACCGGTCGAGCCGGGCCGGGATATCCGTTTCGATGGTTCGTTCCGCCGTCATCGACATGCATCCCTTGGTTCCCGATCTACGGCTTTTATGCCGCCCTTATGCCGTCGCCTGACCGGGAGGGTTCACGGACCGGGGGTTTCGCTGGGAGCCGGAACATGCGATTTTGGCAGGACCAAGGCCCGGCCAGCGGCCCCCGCCCCCGGCGGCCGCCGTCCCCCGGGTCCGAAACCGGCACCGGAGCGTGAGGCATGCGGATTCGCGACATCCTGCGGAGGAAGGGAGACGCGGTGGCCACGGTGCGGCCCGACGCCACCGTGCGAGAGCTCCTCGCCGTCCTGGCGGAGCACAACATCGGGGCGGCGGTGGTCTCGCCCGACGGCGCCTCGATCGCCGGCATCGTGTCCGAGCGGGACGTGGTGCGGCGCCTGCACGAGCACGGCGCGGCGCTGCTCGACCACCCCGTCTCGCAGATCATGACCGCCGAGGTCCGCACCTGCGGCCCCGGCGACCAGGTGGACGACCTCCGCCGCGCCATGACCGAGCACCGGTTCCGGCACGTGCCCGTCGTCGAGGACGGCCGGCTCGTCGGGATCGTCAGCATCGGCGACGTCGTCAAGAGCGCCATCGACGAGCTGGAGAGCGAGCGCGAGCACCTGGTCGACTACATCCAGCGCGCTCCCTGACGCCCGCCCGACGCGGCGCCGGGCCCGGTCAGACGTAGGCGGGCAGCGGCCGGGCCGCCGGCGCCGCCTCGGCCTCGCGCTGGGCGAGGGCCAGCCGCCGCACCGCCAGGCGCAGCGTGTCCGGCGGCAGCACGTACGGGAGGCGCACGTAGTCCTCCAGCACGCCGTCCGCCCCGAACACCGGGCCCGCGACGACGCGGACGCCGAGCCGCTCGGACGCCTCGGCGAGCCGGGAGGCGATCGGCGCGCCGATCCTCGCCCACAGCGACATGCCCCCGTCCGGGAGCCGGAACTCCCAGCCCGGCAGCAGCTCGCGCAGCGCCCCGGCGAGCGCGTCGCGGCCGCGCAGCAGGCTCTCGGCGCGCTCGGCGCGGACCTCCTCCACCCGCAGCAGCAGCTCCCGGACGATCAGCTGGTCCAGGACGGGGCTCGCCATGTCGAGGGGCTCGCGGGCCAGCACGAGGCGGCGGGCCAGCGGGGCGGTGGCGCGGATCCACCCGATCCGCAGCCCGCCCCACAGCAGCTTGGAGGCCGAGCCGATCGTGACGACCCGGCCGCCCGCGTCGAAGGAGGCCAGCGGCGGCTCGCGCGGCGCGTCGGGGTCGTGGGCGAGTTCGGCGAAGGTCTCGTCGGCGACGAGGAACGCGTCCGCGCGCCGCGCCGCGTCGACCATCCCGGCCCGGTCGCCCGCCCCCATCACGTACCCGGTCGGGTTCTGGAAGTCGGGGATCAGGTACGCCATCCGGGCGGCGGCCTGCCGCATGGCGCCGGCGGCGAGCTCGACGTCCCAGCCCTCGTTGACGCCGACGGGGACGAGCCGGGCCCCGCGGCGGCGCAGCGCGCCGAGCGCGTGCGGGTAGGTGGGGCGCTCGACCATCACGGCGTCGCCCGGCTCCACCAGCAGCTGGGTCAGCAGCGTGAACGCGTGCTGCGCGCCGGTGGTGACGACGATCTGGTCGGCGCGGGTCGCGACGCCGCGCGCGGTGTAGCCGTCCGCGATGACCTGCCGCAGGCTCGCCAGCCCCGCGGGCTCGTAGCCGGGGCCGGAGCTGTAGCGGGGCAGCTCGTCGACGGCGGCGGCGACGGCCTCCTCGAAGATGGCGGGGGCGCCGGGGGTGGCGCAGCCGAGGTCGATGAACGACGGGTCGTCCGGTGCGGGGTGGGCCATGCCGTACCGGTGGCCGGCGGGGACGGCCCCGCCGTCGGGCGCGCCGGGCGGCTCGGCCGACGACATGCGCACCGGCGGCAGCGCCGTCCAGCTTCCCGCGCCCTGCCGGCTCTGGACGTAGCCCTCGTCGCGGAGCCGGTCGTAGGCGGTCGTCACGGTGGTGCGGCTGACGCCGAGGGCGGCGGCCAGGTCGCGTTCGGCGGGCAGCCGCGTGCGCAGCGCGAGCCTGCCGTCCAGGACGAGGGCGCGCAGCGACCGGGCCACCGCCGCGTAGACGGGGCGCTCGCCCGAGACGTCCCCGAGCAGCCGGGCCAGGTGCGGGCCGCTCACGTAGCGCGTGCTCATACGGGCCACTTTCGCACATTGGCTCTACCGATTCCAGTCCACTCGGGGGCAAGGTGGTCCGAAACGATGGCCGGCAGCGGAGGGGAAGCTCGAAATGGCCTTGATGGTGCGCCGCCTGGTGCAGCTCTACGTTGGATTGGCCTTGTACGGGCTCGGAATCGCCCTCCAGGTGTCGTCCGGGCTGGGCAACGACCCCTGGGACGTCTTCCACCAGGGGCTCTCACGGCGCTTCGGCCTGTCGATGGGCGCGTGGATCATCATCGCGGGCGCGGTCGTGATGCTCGCGTGGATCCCGATGCGGCAGCGGCCCGGCATCGGGACCGTCAGCAACGTCGTCCTCGTCGGCGTCTTCGCCGACCTGTTCCTGTGGCTGCTGCCCGCCCCCGGCGCGCTCGCCGGACGCTGGGCCTTCCTGATCGCCGCCGTGCTGGTGGGCGGCTTCGCCACCGGCTGCTACATCGGCGCCGGCCTCGGCCCGGGCCCCCGGGACGGGCTGATGACGGGGCTCGCGGCGCGCGGCCACTCGATCCGGGTGGTCCGGACGACGATCGAGCTGGCCGTGCTGGCCGTCGGCTGGCTGCTCGGCGGCACGGTCGGTGTTGGAACGGTCCTCTACGCGGTGGCGATCGGACCCCTGACGCACGTCCTGCTGCCCCGGCTGACCGTGGGGGCCCGCACGCCCGCACCGGCGCCCGAACCAGAACCCGAACCCGCAGGCGCCTGCTAGCCGCGGAACAGGCGGACCGCCTGCTCGGCGACGGCGGTGAGCAGGGGCGCGGCCCCCGCCTTCAGCTCCTCCAGGGTGCGGGGGCCGTCGGCGAGGCTGAACGCGGCGGTCAGGCCGAGCGCGTGCAGCTCCTCCAGCGGGCCGGTGACGCCGCCGGCCAGGGCGACGCACGGGACGCCGCGGTCCCGGGCGAGCGACGCGACCGCGGAGACCACCTTGCCGCCGGCGCTCTGCCCGTCCACCCGTCCCTCGCCCGTGACGACGAGGTCGGCGCCGTCGAGCGCGGCGGGCAGGCCGACGGCCTCGGCGACCAGGAGGGCGCCGCCGGACGGCTCGGCGCCGAGCAGGCCGACGAGCCCGCCGCAGGTGCCGCCCGCCGCACCGGCCCCGGGCAGGTCGTGCACGCGAGGGCCGCCGCGCGCGGCGACCACGTCGGCGAAGACGGCGAGGGCGGCGTCGAGATCGGCGACCTGGCCGGGGGACGCGCCCTTCTGCGGGCCGAACACGGCGGCGGCGCCGTCCGGCCCGACGAGCGGGTTGGTCACGTCGCAGGCCACCCGGAACCGGGTCGCGCGGACCTCGTCCGGCACCCCGGAGTCGTCGATCGACGCCAGCTGGGCGAGCGCTGCTCCGCCCGGCGGCAGCTCCCCGCCGGCGGCGTCCAGGAAGCGGACGCCGAGGGCGCGCAGCAGCCCGGCGCCGCCGTCGGTACTGGCGCTGCCGCCGATGCAGACCAGCACGTCGCGGGCGCCGCGCCGCACCGCGTCGGCGATCAGCTCGCCGGTGCCGGCGGTGCCGGCGTTCATCGGGTCGGGCGGGACGTCCTCGACCAGCGGCAGCCCGGACGCCGCGGCAAGCTCCACCACCGCCGAGCGCCCGTCGCCCGACAGCGCGTAGCGCGCCTTGACCGGGCGCCCCACCGGGTCGGTGGCGGCGACCTCGACCGCGTCGCCGCCGCGGGCGCTGAGGAAGCAGTCGAGGGTGCCCTCGCCGCCGTCGGCCATCGGCACGGCGGCGACCCGCGCGTCGGGCGCGGCGCGCAGGACGCCCGCCTCGACGGCGGCGCACACCTGGGCGGCGGACAGGCTTCCCTTGAACGAGTCGGGGGCGATGACGACCTTCATCAGCGCTCCGCCGCCAGCGTCGCGATCACGGAGGCGAACTCCTCGGGCAGGACCAGCGTGTCTCCCTCGTAACGGGTCTCCAGGCAGGTCAGCTCGCCGGCGCGCCACCAGTACAGGGAGGGGCTGAGCGAGCCGGGACCCTCCTCGTAGGCGCGGTGCGCCTGCGCCTGGAGCTCGGTCGCCGCCGCCACGGCCTCGCGGTAGCGCGCCCTCGGGTGGCCTTCGGTGATCCGGAGCGGGTGGGCGACGATGAGGCTGCGGTTGGGCGCGATGACCAGCGCGCCGTACGGGCCGATCGGCAGGTACTCCTCCAGCCACGCCAGGTGCGTGACGGCGTAGAACGTCCAGCCGTGCAGGACGGAGACGCGGACGCCGCCGAGGTCCTGCTCGTCCATCTGGAGCGGGCCGTCGGCGCGGACGTTGGCGCGGCCGAGCATGAACAGCGCGTCGCCCGACACCGGCCAGCCGCCCATCTCCTCGGTGGTGACCGTCCGGACGGTGGTGGGCGTGTCGACCACCACCACCTCGATCAGGCCGGGCGCGAACGGCCGGGCCGCGAGCACCCCGTTGTCGGCCTCCGCGGGGTAGATGCGGGTGCGCAGCAGGTGCTGGGCGAGGTCGAAGTCGCTGAGGTCCAGCGGCTCCTCGATCGCCGTGACGATCGTGGTCACGTGGTCGGAGACCAGCGCGGGCCAGTCGTCGCGCGGCACCAGCCGCGCGAGCTGCCGCAGGTCGCGCAGGCTGACGTGCAGCCTGTTGGCGCCCTCCAGCAGCATGATCTCGCCCGGCACCCGGCTGCACCGGTAGCCGAGGCTCTCGGCCACGAGGACGAGCAGGGAATCGAGGGTCCCGTCGTCCCACGGATCGGGACGGGCGTGGCGGCCGCTCATCGCGCACCTCCCGGGGGCGCTTCGAGGGTGAGCGCGCCGGTGTCCGGCACGGCGGGGTGCGGATGTGCGGGGTCGTGGCCCGGCGGGGCCGGGGCGTGGAGCACGGCGGGGGCGCCGAGCTCCAGGGTGTGCTGGCGCGGCCCGTGCCCGGCGGAGAGGCCGGCGAGGATCGGGACGCCGAGCGGGCCGAGCCTTGCGGCGAACACCGCGTCGAGCTCGGCGGGGTCGCCGCAGTCCTTCCAGGAGCCGAGCGCGAACCCGGCGGCGCCGTCGAACCAGCCGGCCTGGAGGAGCTGGACGAGCATCCGGTCGATCCGGTACGGCGCCTCGGTCACGTCCTCCAGGAAGACGACGCGGCCCGCGGCGGGCGGCGGCGCGTACGGGGTGCCGAGCACCGCCGCCAGGAGCGAGAGGGTGCCGCCGGTCAGCGGGCCCTCCGCGCGCCCGGGCCGCAGCGTGCGCGTGCCGGGCAGCACGGCGGGCGCCGAGCCCGATGACGCCGCGGACGACGTCGCGGCGCCGCCGAACAGGGCGGTGCGCAGGGACTCCAGGGAGGCGTCCTGCGCCGCCGGGTCGAGATCGGCGATCACTCCCGCGGGCATGGGGCCGAAGGACGTCGTGATCCGCAGGCGCGTTCCAAAAGCGCCGTGCAGCGCGGTGATGTCGCTGGAGCCGTGCAGGATCTTCGGCCCGCCGCCGGTGGCGGCGGACGCCTCGGTCGCGGCGCGCAGGGCGTCCCAGTCGAGACGGTCGAGGACGCGGGTGGCGCCGTAGCCGCCCCGCGCGCAGACCACCGCGCGGACCCGCGGGTCGCACCAGGCGGCCTGCAGGTCGGCGGCGCGGTCGGCGTCGGTTCCGGCCAGCCGGTGCCAGTCGCCGCGCACCGGGCCCGCCGGGCCCAGGTTGACACGGTCGAGGGCGTGCTTGCCGACCACGACGTCAAGGCCGAGGTCGCGCAGGACGGCGCAGCCCGCCTCCAGCCGCGCGGGGTCGGCGGGGCCGCTGGGCGCGACCACCGCGACGCGGTCGCCGGGCCGCAACCTCGCGTACCTGCGGGCCTTCCGCGCGTGCTCCACACCGCCGGGCGTGCCGACGGCGGGCGCGTCCGGCGACCCGTGGGCCGCCACCGCGCGGGCGCCCCCGCTGTTCAACCCGATCCCTCCTCGCACCGCGACGGATAGAGCTTGTCAGGATCCGGACCCCAGTGGAAGGGGCGACCGGTCACGACCCGCCAACAGATCATCGCCCCGTGCCGAGCGCGAGGCCGGCCAGGCGCGGCAGCGTCTCGCCGATCGGCCGGCGCAGCACCGCGTCGGCCAGCCCATCGTACGGGGTCTCCTCCGCGTTGATGATCACCAGCCGGGCGCCGTGGTCGACCGCCTCCAGGCACAGCCCGGCGGCGGGCTGCACGGTGAGCGAGGTGCCGACCGCCAGGAACAGGTCGCAGGACCGCGCGGCGGTGATCGCCGCGTCGAGGACGTCCTGGTCCAGGGCCTGGCCGAAAGAGATCGTCGCGGACTTCTGGATGCCGCCGCACTCGGCGCAGAGCGGGTCGGCCTCCCCGGCCTCGACGCGCGCGATGATCTCCGGCATCGGGGTGCGCAGCCCGCAGGACAGGCACACGGCCTCGCGCGCGGTCCCGTGGATCTCGATGACGGCGCGCTCGGAGGATCCGGCGCGCTGGTGCAGGCCGTCGATGTTCTGGGTGATCAGGGCGCGGAGCCGTCCGGCCCGCTCCAGCTCGACCAGCGCGGCGTGCGCGGCGTTCGGCTCGGCCTCCCAGACGGGGGCGTCGCGCCGGGCCCGCCAGGCGCGGCGCCGCACCTCCGGATCGGCGAGGTAGGAGCCGATCGTGGACATCGCCTCCGCCGACGGGTCGCGCGTCCAGACGCCGTTCGGACCGCGGAAGTCGGGGATCCCGCTGTCGGTCGAGATGCCGGCGCCGGTGAGCGCCGTGATCGCCTCGGCCTCCGGCAGGAGGCGGGCCAGCGTGCGGGGAGCGTCCACCGCACCATGGTAGGACCAGCGCCGCGCGGCCCGTCCCGGTGAAGGGAGGGGCCGCGCCGGTTAACGGATGGGTATCGGGCGGGTCCTTACGGAGGGTCACGGACCGACCGGCCCTCAAAAGGTGACAAACTTGGCCCGGTTATGAGGTCGACGCCGCACATCCTGGTGATCAACGGCACCAAGGTCCGCCGCCCGGTGTTCATCCTGGGCGCGCCGCACTCGGGTGCGGAGCTGCTGGCGCGCGCGGTCAAGCGCTCCCCCGGCTTCCACCTGACCACGGGCCGGCCGGACGTCCTGCGCGTCACCTACGCCTTCGCCCGCCAGCCCTCGATCGCCGAGCGCGGGGAAGGCGCCGCCCGCGTCCTGCGTGACGCGTACGCGCAGGCGTGGCAGGTGTCGGCGCGGGCCTGCGGGGAGTGCCCGGACGAGTGCCGCGAGATGGGCGGGCTGCCGCCGCGCCCGCCGGGCGGGCCGGAGGGTCCGGCCCCCGGCCCCGTCCCGGAGCCGCCCGGTCCGTGCGTGCAGGCGCAGGGGCTCGCCCGGTACGCCGACGCCTCCCCCGACCTGATCTACAGCGCCGACGTGCTGCTGGACGCCTTCCCCGACGCCCAGCTCGTCCAGGTGATCCGGGACGGCCGGGACGTGGTCGCCGACATGCTGGCCGACGAGCGCTGCCTGGCCTGGTTCAAGCCGGGCCTGGCCAACCTCGACACGGTGTTCCCCAACCCGTTCTTCGGCGTCGAGGACCACACGGACCGGAGCCGGTGGCCGCGCGCGGCGGCCGCCGTGAAGTGCGCCATGCGGTGGCGGGGGTCGGTGCGGCTGAGCGCGAGGCTCCGCCTCCAGGTCCCCGAGGAGCAGCTGGCCACGGTCCGCTACGAGGAGCTGGTGGCCCGGCCGCGCCGCGTCGGCGCCGAACTGGCGGAGTACCTGGACGCGCCGCTGTCGAAGTCGGCGCTGACGGGGCTGGTGCGGGCCGGGGCGCGCGACGCCGCCGAACCGGGCGTCGGGGTGTGGCGCGAGCGCCTCACCCCGCGGCAGGCCGCGCAGGTCGAGAAGGTCGCGGGCACCGAGCTGCGGCGGCTCGGCTACCCGCTCGGCTCCGAGGCCTGAGCGGCCGCTACTCGGCCCCGAGCGGCTCGGCCCGCCGCTCCTCCTCGGGGCCCTGGTCGCGCTGGTGCGAGAACTGCGTGCGGTAGAGCTCGGCGTACAGGCCGCCCTCCAGCAGCAGCTCCTCGTGCCGGCCGCGCTCGGCGACCCGGCCGCCGTCGACCACGAGGATCTGGTCGGCCTCCCGGATCGTGGACAGCCGGTGCGCGATCACCAGCGACGTCCGGCCCGCGAGGGCGGTGCGCAGGGCCCGCTGGACGGCCGCCTCGGACTCGGAGTCCAGGTGCGCGGTCGCCTCGTCGAGGACGACCACCGCCGGGGCCTTGAGCAGCAGCCGGGCGATCGCGAGCCGCTGCTTCTCCCCGCCCGACAGCCGGTAGCCGCGGTCGCCGACGACGGTGTCCAGGCCCTCGGGCATCTCGGCGACGAGGCCGCCGATGTGCGCGGCCTCCAGCGCGGCGAGGATCTCCTCGTCGGAGGCGTCCGGGCGGGCGTAGCGCATGTTCTCGCGGATCGAGTCGTGGAACAGGTGCGCGTCCTGGCTGACGACGCCGATCTCGGCGCGCAGCGATTCGAGCGTGACGTCGCGGACGTCGACGCCGCCGATCCGGACCGCGCCGGCGGACACGTCGTACAGCCGCGACACCAGGTGCGTGATCGTCGACTTGCCCGCGCCGGACGGCCCGACGAGCGCGACCAGCTGCCCCGGCGCGGCGGTGAAGTCGACGTCGTGCAGCACCTCGCGGCCGGGCGCGGTGTCGGTGCGGGCGATCGACTCCAGCGAGGCGAGCGAGACCTCGTCCGCCGACGGGTAGGCGAACCGGACGTGGTCGAACTCGATCGACGGCGCCTTCGACAACGCCGGGCCCGAGCCGTTGGCGGACGGCGCACGGGCCTCGGCCAGCTCCCGGGCGCCGTCGCGGTCGCGGACCAGCGGCTTCAGGTCGAGCACCTCGAACACGCGGTCGAAGCTGACGAGCGCGGTCATCACGTCCACGTGCACGTTGGACAGCGCGGTCAGCGGCCCGTACATCCGGGTCAGCAGGGTGGCGAGCGCGACGAGCGTGCCGAGCTGGAAGCTGCCGTCCACCACCAGGTAGCCGCCGACGCCGTAGACCATGGCGGTGGCCAGCGCGGCGACCAGGGTCAGGGCGGTGAAGAAAACCCGCCCGTACATGGCGGCGACGATGCCGACGTCGCGGACGCGGGCGGCGCGGCCGGAGAAGTTCTCCTCCTCTTCGGCCGGACGCCCGTAGAGCTTGGCGAGCATGGCCCCGGCGACGTTGAACCGCTCGGTCATCAGCGAGCCCATCTCGGCGTCCAGCACCATCTGCTCGCGGCTGACCCGCTGCAGCCGCCTGCCGACCCACTTGGCCGGCAGGATGAAGATCGGGAGCAGCAGCAGCGCGATCACCGTGACCTGCCAGGACAGGATGAGCATCGTCACCAGCACCAGGACCAGGCTGATCACGTTGGACACCACCGACGACAGGGTGGTGGTGAGGGCGCGCTGCGCGCCGATGACGTCGTTGTTGAGGCGGCTGACGAGCGAGCCCGTCTGCGCCCGCATGAAGAACGCGACGGGCTGCCGCTGGACGTGCGCGAACACCTGGCTGCGCAGGTCGTAGATGAGCCCCTCGCCGATGCGCGCCGAGTACCAGCGCTGCGCGAGGCCGAGCACGGCCTCCACCAGGGCGAGCCCGGCGACGGCGGCGGCGAGCCAGAGCACGACGTCGGAGCGGCCCGGCACGATGCCGCGGTCGATGATCCCCTTGAGCAGCAGCGGGTTGGCGACGACGATCACCGCGGCCAGCGAGTTCAGCGTGAGGAAGACCACCAGCTCGCGGACGTAGGGCCGGGCGTAGCCCGCGATCCGCCCCACCGTGCCGGGCGCCAGCTTCTGCCGGGTGACGGAGCTGTCCTTGCGGAAGGACGCCATCACCTGCCAGCCGTTGCCCGACATTCCCGGCATTCCCACGAGCGCCTCCGGTAGACGTCGACGTAATCAAGTACGTAATCAAGTAAGCATCTCAGTATCCGGCGTGGACAACGCGCCCCCGCCCGCCCGTCTTCCCGGCTCCGCTCACGGCGTAACACGCCTCTGGACAAGCCGCTCCCGGGGTGTAACCGTGATCTCCACTTCCCGGCTCACACCCCCCAGGAGCCCCGATGAGACGACGCCTCACCGGCGGCGTCGGCGTGATCACCCTCACCGCCGCGCTCGCCGCCGCCTCCGCGCTGCCCGCCGCGGCGGCCGGGCCCACCAGGTCCGCGCCCCGGCCACCGGGCGCCCACCAGGTCACGGTGCGGAACGGGGAGACGCAGCCCGTGTTCTCCCGCGCCGACGCCGTCACCCAGACCGTGAACATCGAGACCACCGCCGACAGCGACCGCGACGGCGTGCGGGACCGCGTGCAACTGCGGATCATGCGGCCTAGGGAGACCGACACCGCCGGCCTGAAGGTCCCGACGATCCTGGAGCCGAGCCCGTACTGGGCCGGGATCAACGACGTCCCGAACCACCCCGTCGACATCGGCGACGCCCGGGCCCGCTCGCTCACCACCACGCGGCGCGACCTGGCCGAGGTCTTCCCCGGCTACTACGACAACTACTTCCTGCCGCGCGGCTACGCCGTCGCCGACCTGGACAGCATCGGGACGGGCGGCTCGACCGGCTGCCCGACCTCCGGGGACCGCAGCGAGCAGGCGGGCGCGAAGGCCGCCGTCGACTGGCTCAACGGGCGGGCCCGGGGCTGGACACCGGACGGCGCGCCGGTGAAGGCCACCTGGTCCACCGGGAACGTCGGAATGATCGGCCAGTCCTACGACGGGACGCTGCCGAACATGGCCGCCGCCACCGGGGTCGAGGGCCTGAAGGCCATCGTCCCGATCGCGGGCATCTCCAGCTGGTACGACTACTACCGCGCGGGCGGCGGCGTGGTCGCGCCCGGCGGCTACCAGGGCGAGGACCTGGACGTCCTGGCCAAGGCCGTGCTGACCCGCGAGAACCCCGAGGTCTGCGCGAAGGTCATCGAGGACATCGAGGCGTCCCAGGACCGCGAGACCGGCGACTACTCCACGGTGTGGGCCGAGCGCGACTACGTCGGGCAGGCGCGGAGGGTGCGGGCCGCCGTCATGGTCGTGCACGGGCTCAACGACTGGAACGTCAAGGTCAAGCACTCCGTGCAATGGTGGAACGCGCTGAAGGAAGCGGGCGTGCCGCGCAAGCTGTGGCTCCACCAGGGCAACCACTCCACGCCGTTCCGCTGGCGGGTCGAGGAGTGGCTGCGCCAGACGCTGCACTGGTTCGACCGCTACCTGTACGGCGTCCGCAACGGGATCGAGCACGAGCCGCGCGTCGACGTCCAGCACGCGGACGGGACGTGGGAGACGGCGAAGGACTGGCCCGTCCCCGGCACCCGCACCGTCCCGGTCAGCCTCAACGCGGGTCCGTCCGGGCAGCCGGGCGCCCTCGGCCTCAGGCCCCGGCCCGGTCCGGCGCAGTCGTTCACGGACGCGGGCAGGACCCGGACGGCCGAGGAGCTCCTCGCGAACGAGGGCCAGGCCGACCCGAACCGGCTCGCCTACCTGACCGGGCCGCTGACGGAGCCCGTCCGGGTGGACGGCATCCCCTCGGTCTCGCTGCGGGCCTCGCTCGACGGCCGCTCGCCGTACCTGACGGCGCTGCTGGTCGACTACGGCACCGACACCCGTCCCACGGGCGCGCGCGTCACCACCGGCGAGGAGGTCTGCTACGGCCAGAGCGTGCCGGGCGACTCGGGCTGCACGATCCGGCAGGCGCTGCGCACCGAGACCGCCCCCTACAAGATCATCACGCGGGGGTGGCTGGACGCCCGGAACCGGCACGACTTCGCCCGGACCGAGCCGATCGAGGCGGGGCGGACCTACTCCTTCCGATGGGACCTCGAACCGACCGACTACACGGTCAAGGCCGGCCACCGGCTCGGCGTGATCCTTCTGTCCACCGACCACGACTACACGCTCCGCTACCCGGCGGGGACGAAGGTCGAGGTGCGGCCGGGCGTCAGCAGGGTGCTGCTGCCGCTGGCGCCGGGCGGCCGCGAGCCGCTCCGGTAGCGCGGCGCGTCGGGCCGGGGGCGAGGGGCGCCTCTCCCCCGGCCCGCCCGCTCACGAGCCGAAGACCTCGCGGAGGCGGCCGATCTGCTCGCGGCGCTCGGCGGCGCACTGCTCCTCCAGGGTGTTCTCCGCGGCCTGCCACAGCAGCCGCTTGGTGGCCGCGGCCGCGCCCGGGTTCACCGCGAGCAGGGCGTCCGCCAGATCGCGGACGGCGCCGTCCAGGCCGTCGCGCGGGACGACGGTCTCGGCGAGGCCGATCCGGGCCGCCTCGTCGGCGAGCACCGTCCGGGCGGTGAGGCACAGCTCCAGGGCCCGCCCGATCCCCACGATCTCGACCAGCGGCTTGGTGCCGGTCAGGTCCGGGACGAGCCCGAGCGCGGGCTCCTTCATGCAGAACTTCGCGTCCTCGGCGACCACGCGGATGTCGCAGGCCAGCGCGAGCTGGAAGCCGGCGCCGATGGCGTGGCCGTGCACCGCCGCGACGGAGACGATGTCGGGGCGCCGCAGCCAGGTGTAGCCCTCCTGCAGCTCGGCGATGAAGCGGTCGGTTCCCTCGGCGTCTGCGCCGTCGGTGAACCCTTCGCCGCCTCCCCCGCCGGAGAACATGCCGAGGTCGATGCCCGCCGAGAACGAGGGGCCCTCGCCCCGCAGGACGACGACGCGCACGTCCGGGGGCAGGGAGCGCCCGATCGCGGCGAGCCCGCGCCAGGTCGCGAACGTCATGGCGTTGCGCCGCTCGGGCCGGTCCAGGGTGACGGTCGCGATCGCGCCGTCCACGTCCAGCCGCAGGCCCGCCTCGTCGAGGCCGGGCGGGGTGTGCTCCGCCGTCTCCGGCGCCGTGGCCGTTTCCGGCCCGCCGGCCGTGGTCGCGTCCCCCATGGGTCTTCCTTCCGATGAGCGTTCGGGTCCCGCCCCGCCGTCCACGGGGCGGGACCCGCACCTGTCCGTCGCCGCGACCGAACCTTACTCGGTCGGTCGCGGCGCCGGGTCAGGCGGTGCGCTCATCCGGGGGCCGGTGTCCGGTCAGGACTTCTTGCCCCGGGTCGCGCCACCGCGACCGCGCAGGTTGACGCCGGACTCGGTCAGAATCCGGTGGATGAAACCGTACGAGCGGCCGGTGGCGGCTGCCAGGGCGCGGATGCTCTCGCCGGAGTCGTACCTCTTCTTCAGGTCCGCCGCCAGCTTGTCGCGCTCGGCACCGGTCACGCGGGTGCCCTTCTTCAGGGTCTCGGCCACGAGTACCTCCCGTAGTGATGTGGTGACCGCTGCGTTATCCCCCGCCATGATCAGTCATTCCCGCCGGTTCGGCTACCCACTCGGCCAGAAAAGATCTGCGGAAGTCACTCCGCAGGTCACGCGAGGGCCACCAGATCGGCAAACTCGTCACTCCAGATGTCTTCCACACCATCTGGCAGCAAAATCACTCTTTCCGGTGCGAGCGCCTCCACCGCGCCCTCGTCGTGGGTCACCAGGACGATCGCTCCGGCGAACGTCCGCAGCGCGGCGAGGATCTCCTCGCGGCTCGCCGGGTCGAGGTTGTTGGTGGGCTCGTCGAGCAGCAGCACGTTGGCGCTGGAGACCACGAGCATCGCCAGTGCCAGCCGGGTCTTCTCGCCGCCGGACAGCACCCCGGCGGGCTTGTCGACGTCGTCGCCGGAGAACAGGAACGACCCGAGGATCTTGCGGACCTCGACCGGCGCCATGCCGGGCGCGGCGGACTGCATGTTCTCCAGGACGGACCGCTCGACCTCCAGCGTCTCGTGCTCCTGCGCGTAGTAGCCGATCCGCAGCCCGTGACCGGCCACGACGGTACCGGTGTCGGCCTTGTCGACCCCGGCCAGCAGGCGCAGGAGGGTGGTCTTCCCGGCGCCGTTCAGGCCCAGGATGACGACCCGGCTGCCGCGGTCGATGGCCAGGTCGACGTCGGTGAATATCTCCAAAGATCCGTACGATTTCGACAAACCCTCCGCGGTGAGGGGGGTTTTGCCGCAGGGAGCCGGGTCCGGGAAGCGAATTTTGGCCACCTTGTCGGCCTGCCGCTCGCCCTCGACGCCCGCCAGCAGCTGCCGGGCCCGCCGGTCCATCTGCTGGGCCGCCTTGGCCTTGGTGGCCTTGGCCCGCATCTTGTCGGCCTGCGACAGCAGCGTGGACGCCTGCCGCTGCGCGTTCGCCGACTCGCGCTTGCGGCGCCGCTCGTCGGTCTCGCGCTGGTCGAGGTACTTCTTCCAGCCGACGTTGTAGATGTCGATCACGCTGCGGTTGGCGTCCAGGTGGAACACCCGGTTGACCACCGCGTCGAGCAGCTCCACGTCGTGGCTGATGACGACCAGGCCGCCCTGGTGGCCCTTGAGGAAGTCGCGCAGCCAGACGATCGAGTCGGCGTCCAGGTGGTTGGTGGGCTCGTCCAGCAGCAGGGTGTCGGCGCCGGAGAACAGGATGCGGGCCAGCTCGACGCGCCGCCGCTGGCCGCCCGACAGCGTGCCGAGCGGCTGGGTCAGCACCCGGTCCGGCAGCCCGAGGCTGGAGGCGATCGAGGCGGCCTCGGCCTCCGCGCTGTAGCCGCCGAGGACGTGCAGCCGCTCCTCCAGCCGCCCGTAGCGGCGGACGGCCTTGTCGCGCCCGGCGCCGGTCGCGGTCGCCATCGCCTCCTCGGCGGCGCGCAGCTCGCGGATCACCTCGTCCAGCCCGCGGGCCGACAGGATCCGGTCGCGGGCCAGCTCGTCGAGGTCGACGCCGCGGGGGTCCTGCGGCAGGTAGCCGATGGTCCCGGAGGAGGTCACGGCGCCCTGCGCGGGCAGCGCCTCACCCGCCAGGACCTTGGTGAGGGTGGTCTTGCCGGCGCCGTTGCGGCCGACGAAGCCGACCCGGTCGCCGGGGTTGACCCGGAAGCTGGCGGCCTCGATCAGCAGCCGGGCCCCGGCGCGCAGCTCGATGTCTTTCGCGATGATCACAGTGACAGGGCTCCCCTGACGGACGGCTCGGTGGACAGGCACGAAGAAGCGCGCCGCGCGGTCCTGTGACCGGGGCGCGCTGGGCGGCCTGTCAGTTCGGGAGCGGAACCATTCGCCCAGTGTACGTGAAGCCGGGCCGGTCCCGGCCATCGCTGCGCCCGCGGGGGCCCGATGTGTAGACGCGGTGGGCGGGGCCAGGATGGGAAGTGGCGGCGCGTGCGACGGGACGACACCGGGGCCACGGTCCCCAGCACGGAGGAGTGTGAGGCAGATGACCCACGTCACGGGCAACGCGCCGGAAGGGACGCCCAACTGGCTGGACATCGGCGTCCCCGATCTCGACCGGGCCAGGACGTTCTACGGGACCCTGCTGGGCTGGCAGTTCCAGGACGCCGGGCCGGAGGCGGGCCACTACAACATGTGCAACCTGCGCGGCGAGCCCGTCGCGGGGATGATGCAGAACCCCGAGGGCGATCCCGACGTGTTCTGGTGGAGCGTCTACTTCGCCGCGGACGACTGCGACGCGCTGGTCAAGCGCGCCACCGACGGGGGCGGGGAGGTCGTGGTCGCGCCCATGGACGTGATGGACCTCGGCCGCATGGCCGTCCTGCGCGACCCGCAGGGCGCGCACTTCGGCCTGTGGCAGGGCCGCTCCCACTTCGGCTCGCGGATCGTCAACGAGCCGGGCTCGTTCGCGTGGAACGAGCTGGTCACGCGCGACTCCGCCGCGGCCGGGGAGTTCTACCGGGCGGTGTTCGGCTACGAACTGGAGCCGATGCCGGGCGACATGGACTACACCGTCCTGCGGCGGGCGGGCGACGGGCGCTACGCCGGCGGCATCCTCGGCGGATCCGAGATCGTCCTCGGCGGGGGTGACGGCCCCGTCTCGTCCTGGCTGACGTACTTCGCGGTCGACGACGCCGACGAGGCGGTCCGCAAGGTCCGCGCGGGCGGCGGCGCCGTCGACTCCGAGCCCGAGGACACCCCGTACGGGCGGGCGGCCTCCGTCCGCGACCCCTTCGGCGTCCCGTTCCAGGTGATCAAGCCCGCGCAGGAGCCGGAGTCCTGACCGGGCGGCCCGGGGGCCGGACGTGCTCCGTCCGGCCCCCGGGGCGGTCAGCCCTGGCGTTCGGAGGCGAGCCGCTGCGTGATCGTGTGCTGGAGGCGCTGCAGGCCGGACGTGCCGACCAGCCCGATCTGGCCTTCGAGGTCGCGCAGCAGGACGTCCTCGTTCATCACGACCTCCGACGACTGCATCATCACGGTGCCCTGGCCGGTGAAGTCGAACTGGTGCTCCTCGCCGGACGAGCCGCCGATCCCGAAGACCATCCGGGCGGCGCCGAACGCGCCGCGCATGTAGGAGTGGTCGTAGTGGTGGCAGGGCGACGGGCAGTCGGCCCAGCCGAGCAGCGCCTGCGGGTCGACGCGGATCGGCGGCTCGACGAAGTGCACGGGCCCGTTGGAGGCGGCGACGAAACGCCCCGTGCCGATCAGGGTCAGGAACCCGGGGATGATCGACTGCTTCAGCTCCAGGCCCGGTTCGAAGGCGAGCAGGTTCCCCGCCCGGACGGTGAGGTTGCCCTTCTCCAGGTCGAAGGAGTTGACGTCGAACCCGCGGTCGGCGAGGACGAGCTTGCCCTGCCCCTGCGCGACGATCCAGTCCTGCGCGTACAGCGGGGAGTTGAAGGTGTGCGCGACGAGGGAGTCCAGCGGGCCGGCCGACAGCGCCTCGAACTTGATCTGCCCGTAGTAGGCGATCATCTTGCCCTTCTGCGCGAACCACTGCCCGTTGAGGTCGACGCTGAAGGCGTAGGGGTTGACGTTGTCGTTGGACGGCAGGGTCGTGGGGTTCCAGGTCCGCGTCCCGAACGTGCTCACGGTCAGATCTTCCTCTCGCTGGCCTGGACGTAGACGACGCCGGAGCCGCTCAGCTCCAGCTGGAAGCCCTCGCCGGAGCCGCGCCCGATCAGGTCGCGCAGCCCCACCGCCGTGGTGAGCTTGTTCTGCACCTGGCCGCGATGGGCCACGTACGCCTGCGGGTCGACGTGGACCGGGCGCTGCGGGGTGATCGGCAGCTCCATCACGCCGCCGTGTGACAGCAGCGCGCACGCGCCGTGCCCGGTGAGCGTCGTGGTGAACAGGCCCTGCCCGGTGACCGCGCCGCGCACGATGCCGCGCACGCCGCCCTGCTCGCCCATGAACATGGTTCCGACCTGCAGGGTGGTGTCGTGCACCAGCAGCCGGTCGGCCTCGGCGTACAGGGTGTCGGCGCCGTTCAGCTCGACGACGGACACGTGCAGCCCGCCGTGGCCGAACATGACGCTGCCCTGACCGGTGACGTGCATCATCGCGCTGTGCTCGCCGGCGACGGCGCGCCCGAGCGTGCCGCCGATGCCCTGCCCCGCCGTGGCGGTCGGGGCGAACGACACCGCGCCGGTGTAGGCAAGCATGGCGCCGCGCTTGCTGTAGACCTCCTGCCCCGGTCCGATCCGGACCTGGAGCATCTTGGAGTTGATCGACTCGTAGCCGGGCATCAGATCTCCAGAATCCCGCCGCGCTCGGCCGGCTGGACGTAGACCAGCCCGTGCCCCTGGTACCGGAACTGCACGCTCTCCCCCGATCCCTGGCCGATCACCGTCCGCCAGTTGACGTCGGTGACCACGTCCTGCTGAAGCTGCCCGTGGTGGCAGACGTAGGCGTGCGGGTCGACGCAGAGCGGCGTCTGCGGCGTCACCTCCAGCGCGATGGCCGGCCCCTGCGACAGGACCGCCACCGTCCCGTGCCCGTCGACCTTGGTGGTGGCGAGGCCCTGGCCGGTGCCCATCCCCCGCAGCCCCACGAACTGCACGCCCGTGTTCAGGCTCCCGTCGAGCGCCAGCAGGCTCTCCGACTCCACGAACAGGGTGTCGCCCGTGAGCTGGACGAGCGTCACCTCCGTCGCCTCGCTCGCCAGGTAGACCGTCCCCTGTCCCGTGATCTCCATGAGGGTCATGCCCTCGCCGGCGATCTTGCGTTTGAGGGCGCCGCGCAGCCCCTCGCCGCCCGTCATGCCCTGCCGCTTGAACGCCATCTGGCCCTCGTAGGCCACCATCGAGCCGTTCAGCGCCCGGATCGTCTCGCCGCCGAGGTCGACGGCGAGCATCTTCGAGCCGTTCATTCGAAATTGCGCCACGAAGCGAGAAGATACCGCCCGGCGCGTTGCCGGTCCGCCCGGTGCGCCGATCGGCAAGGATGAGCACATGTGGATCGCTCCCGAACGCCGCAGTCTCAGCCGGTGGGCAGTCCCAGGGCTCGTCCTGGGCGCCGGCGTGGTGGTCGGGGCCGTGCTGGCCGCCGACGGGCGGTCCGGCACGGCCCTCATCGCGCTGGCCGCGCTGGCCGGGTACGCGGCGTACCTCGCCTACCGGCGCAACGAGCCGGCGCTGCCGCTCAGTGAGGGGTTCGGGTCGGGCACCCGGGCCCGCGCCCACCTGCGGGCCGCCGCCATGACGGGCGACGTGCTGACCGTCGCGGTCGTCGGCGGCCTCGTCGTGCAGGCCCTGCGCGGCGCCGACATCACCGCCTACGTGTGGCTGGCGGCCGTCGCCGGCGTGACGTACCTGCTGTCGGCGGTCGTCGGCGGCCGCGGGCTGTGACCGGAGGCCGAGGGCGGTGACCGACGGCCGCCCGGCCGGGTGAGCTGCGGGAATAGTCGGTTAACTTCTCCTGACAAAAGCGGTTTCGCCGGTCCCCGGGCGGCATGATGCGCCTGTGTCCGCCTCCGACACCCTCGACGCGCTCGTCCCGGCCCGGGCCGTGTTCCACCCCGTGGTCGACCTCGGCACGGGCGCCGTCGTCGCCGTCGAGGCGCACGCCGCCCCGGCCGGCGAGTCCGACCGGACCGGCGGACCGGTGCGGCCCGACCCCGCGTCCGGGGACGTGCGGCGCGCGGTCGAGGCCGCGCGCGCGGCCGCCGAGCTGGGCACGCCGCTGCCGCTGCAGATCGGGCTGCGGGCCGAGACCCTCGCGAGCGGCGGCGACCTGCTGGCCGGGCTGCACCGCGGTCTCGGCGAGACCGGGCGGCGCCCGCAGGAGATCATCCTGTGCGTCGGCGGGGGCTTCGCGCCCGCGCGGCGCCCGGCCGTCGCCGCCGCGCTGGCGGCGCTGCGCCGCGCCGGATACCTCGTCGGGCTGTCCGGCCTCGGCTCCGCGCACACCCCGCTCGACCTGCTCGTCGACGGCGCCTCCTACCTGCTCAAGCTCGATCCCGGGCTGGCCCGGACGGCGGCCGCCGACCCGCGCCGCGCGGCGCTCGTGGCTAGCCTCGTCGAGCTGGCGCACCGGCTGGAGACGCACGTGCTCGCGCCCGGCATGACGACGCCCGACCAGGTGCTGCACCTGCGGGAGGCCGGCGTCCGGCTCGTCCAGGGCCCGGCCCTCGCGCCGCCGGACTGGCGCCCGGGGATGCCGGTGAGCATCCCGGTCACGGGCGGGCACGAGCCGCCCGCCCGGCCCGGGGCCGGGCTCGGGCCGCGGGTGTCGGAGTTCACCCTCCCCGCGGTGACGCTGCCGCTGACGGCGACCGCCGGCGAGGTGCTCACCGTGCTCAACGCCGAGACCGGCGCCACCAGCGTCGTCCTGGTGGACGAGCGGCAGCGGCCGAGCTTCACCGTGGACCGGACGCGCTTCCTGCTCCGCCTGTCGGGCGCTTACGGGCACGCCCTCCACGCGCGCCGGCCCGCCGCGCGGCTCGCCGACCCGCCGCGGCCGGTCCCGCGCACCGTCCCGGCGATCGCCGCGCTGCGGGCCGCGGGCGCCGAGGACGAGCGCGTCTACGACGACCTGGTCGTGGTGGACGAGGTCGGCCGCTGCCTCGGCATCGTCCGGGTGGCCGACCTGATCCGGGCCATGTCGCGCTGAGACCGCCGCTGGGGGCCTAGACCGCCCCGGATGATCCCTTATGTGGATCAAGGCCGGAGAATCCCGTCACGGCCGTCTCCTGGGCGAGGATGGCCGCCTGGACCCGGCTGCCGAGCCCGAGCTTGGCGAGGATCCGGCTCACGTGCGTCTTGGTGGTCGTCTCGGCCATGGCGAGCCGGGCCGCGATCTGTCCGTTGGACAGCCCCTCCCCGAGGCAGGCGAACACCTCGCGCTCGCGCGGCGTCAGCTCCGCCAGCCCCGGCACCTCCGCCGGGGCGGCCGGCCGGGCCGCGAACGCGCCGATCAGCCGCCGGGTGACGCCCGGCGCGAGGACTCCCTCCCCCGCCGCGACCGTCCGCACCGCCTCCACCAGCCGATCGGCGTCGACGTCCTTGAGCAGGAACCCGGCGGCGCCCGCGCGCAGCGCCCCGAACACGTATTCATCCACGTCGAACGTCGTCAGCACCAGGACGGCGGTGAACCCGGCGATCCGCCGGGTGGCGGCGACGCCGTCCAGGCGGGGCATGCGGACGTCCATGAGCACCACGTCGGGCCGCAGCTCTTCGGCCAGCTCCACGGCCCGCGCCCCGTCGGCGGCCTCGCCGACCACCCGCACGTCCGGCGCGGCGCCGAGGATCAGCACCAGCCCCGCCCGCACCGCCGCCTGGTCGTCGGCGACCAGCACGTCGATCACGCCGTCCCGGCCGGCGCTCACGCCGCCCCGCCCAGCGAGTCGAGGGGCAGCTCGGCGTGCACCCGCCAGCGGCCGCCGTCCGGCCCGGCGGCGAACCTCCCGGCCAGCATCACGGCGCGCTCGCGCATCCCGACCAGCCCGCTGCCGGTGCCGGGCAGCCGGGAGCCGTCCCGGCCGAGCGGGCTCAGCACGTCGATCACCACGTGGCCGCCCGTGTACTCCACCCGCACGTCGGCGCGCCCCGACCCGGCGTGCTTCAGCGCGTTCGTCAGCGACTCCTGGACGATCCGGTAGGCGGCCAGCTCGACCGCCGCCGGCAGCTCCGGCGGCTCCCCGGCGACCTCCAGCCGCGCCGACAGGTCGGACCGCGCGGTGTGCCGGACGAGCCGGTCCAGCTCCGCCAGCCGCGGCCGGGCCGCCGGATCCGCGCCGTCGCCCTCGCGCAGCAGCCCGATCATCCGCCGCATCTCGGCGAGCCCCTGGACGCTGTTCTCCCGGATGACCTCCATCGCCCGGTCCACCCCCTCCCGGTCCAGGCCCCGCACCTTCAGCACGGCCGAGGAGTGCAGCGCCACCGCGCTCAGATGGTTGGCGATCACGTCGTGCAGCTCGCGGGCCATCCGGGCGCGCTCGGCGGCCACGGCGGCCCGCCGGTCCAGCTCGGCCAGCCGCGCCACCTGCTCGGCGCGCTCCCGCTCGGCCTCGGCCCGCGCCCGCTCGGCCTCGGCGCGGGACCGGTGCTCGCGCACCGCCATCGCGGTCAGCACCGGCGTCACCCACACCACCCCGGCGACCGACGCGCCGAGCACGCCGACCGCGACGCCGCGCACCGCCGCCGCCGCGGCGACCGCCACCGCCGCGCTCCCCGCGAGCGTCGCCCCGAGCAGCCACTCCGCCGTGCGGCGCCGACCGTACAGGCTCGCCGCGTACAGCGCGTCCCCGTAGATCATCGCGGTGGCGAGGCTCGGCCCGAACGCGACGTCGGCGACGTTGAACGGCGTCGCCAGGAGCAGGCCCGTGAGCGGGGCCGTCCGCCGCAGGAGCATCGTCGCGCAGAGCCCGACCAGCGGGACGAGGCGCAGCCGGAACGAGGGGTCCCAGCCGGCGGACCACACGGTGTGCCCGTGCGCCGCCAGCACCACCAGGCCGCCCGCGAGCGCGGCGGCGGCCAGCAGCGCGTCCTGGCGGGTGGTGAGACGTCGGAGCCTGTGCACGGGTCCATCTCAGCATCCCGCCCGGGGTGTCTCGTCCGTCCGGGTGAGGAGCGCGCGTACATCCTTCGGACGACCCGCGGAACCTCATCGCAGACGACGATTCGCCCTCGCCCCCGGGCGGACGATGGGAATCCCGGCCGTCGAGAAGGGATTCCACGTGCTGCTAGCGGTGATCGCCGGATGCGAGATCGGCTTCTGGGT
The DNA here is from genome assembly GCF_040653135.1 of Actinomadura sp. NPDC048021. Taxonomy (NCBI): domain Bacteria; kingdom Bacillati; phylum Actinomycetota; class Actinomycetes; order Streptosporangiales; family Thermomonosporaceae; genus Actinomadura; species Actinomadura sp. NPDC048021. Next base: position 122,842 of record NZ_JBEZJQ010000019.1, on the reverse strand, counting down.
GCTCCTCGCCGCGGGCCTCCTCGCCCGCTACGCGCTGCGCCTGCGCCGCACCGGGGCGGTGCTCCTGCTGAGCGTCCCGCTGGTCGACCTGGTCCTGCTGGCCGCCACGGCGGCCGACCTGCGCGGCGGCGCGACCGCCGGCGGCGCCCACGGGCTGTCGGCCGCCTACCTCGGCTACTCGGTCGCGTTCGGCCACAGTATGGTCCGGTGGGCGGACGAGCGCTTCGCCCACCGCTTCGCCGGCGGCCCGCCGCCCACCCGCGGTCCGAGGTACGGGGCGGCGCGGGTCCGCCACGAGTGGCGCGAGTTCGGCAAGGCCGCGCTCGCCACGGCCATCGCCTGCGCCCTGCTCCTGGCGATGATCGCCCTGGTCGGCGACGCCGACCGCACGCGGGCCCTGGACGCCTGGCTGGGCCGCCTCGGGTTCGTCCTGGCGGTCTGGGCCCTGTGGCCCGTCACGACCACCCTCTGGCCGCCCAGGCCGCGGGACGGCGCCGCCCGGGACGCGTGAGGCCGCGTCCCGGGTGGGACGCGGCCTCAGGGCGCGGCGCGGGTCAGACGTTGAAGCCGAGGGCGCGGAGCTGGTCGCGGCCCTCGTCGGTGATCTTGTCGGGGCCCCACGGCGGGAGCCAGACCCAGTTGATCTTGACGTCCTTGGCCAGGCCCTCCAGCGCGCTGTGGGCCTGGTCCTCGATCACGTCGGTGAGCGGGCAGGCGGCGCTGGTGAGCGTCATGTCCAGGGTCGCGACCTCGTCGGTCAGGTCGACGCCGTACACCAGGCCGAGGTCGACCACGTTGATGCCGAGCTCGGGGTCGACGACGTCCTTGAGGGCCTCCAGGATCTCCTCCTCCTGGGGGGAGGCGGCGGTCGCGGGAGCCTCGGCGTCGGGCGCCTCCTGGGCGGGCGTGTCGGTCGCGGGCGTGTCGGTCATGATGCCTCTCCGAGTGCGCGGGCGGTCGCGTCCTTCCACGCCATCCAGGCGAGCAGGGCGCATTTGATCCGGGCGGGGTACTTCGAGACCCCGGCGAAGGCGACGGCGTCCTCCAGGACGTCCTCGTCGGGCGCGACGTCCTGGCCGCGGGACTGCATCAGCGCCAGGAACTCCTCGCCGACCGCCATCCCCTCCTTGACGGACTTGCCGATCAGCAGGTCGGACATCACCGATGCGCTGGCCTGGCTGATCGAGCAGCCCATGGCGTCGTAGGACACGTCGGCGACCGTGGCGTCCTGGCCCTCGCCCTCCAGGTGGACGCGCAGCGTCACCTCGTCGCCGCACGTGGGGTTGACGTGGTGCGCCTCCCCCTCGAACGGCTCCCGCAGCCCCTTGTGCAGGGGGTTGCGGTAGTGGTCCAGGATGACCTCCTGGTACATCGCCTCCAGCTGCATGGCGTCCTTTCCAAGCCTTTCTCGCTACAACCCGGGTGCGGCAGGGCGTGTTCCTCAGGCGGTGCCGAAGAACTTCTGCGCCTGCCTTACCCCGTCGGCGAGCGCGTCCACGTCGCCGAGGGTGTTGTAGAGGTAGAACGTCGCGCGGGTGGTCGCCGGGATGCCGAAGCGGCGGCAGATCGGCCACGCGCAGTGGTGGCCGACGCGGACCTCGACGCCCAACTCGTCCAGGACCTGCCCGACGTCGTGCGGGTGGATGCCGTCGACGGTGAACGAGACGGCGCCGCCGCGGGCCTCGGTGGTGCCGGGGCCGATGACGCGGACGCCGGAGATCTCGCCGAGACGCTCCAGCGAGTAGCCGACCAGGGCCTCCTCGTGGGCGTGCACGCGGTCCATGCCGAGATCGGCGAGGTAGTCGCAGGCCACGCCCAGCCCGACCGCCTGCGCGGTCATCGGCACGCCCGCCTCGAACCGCTGCGGCGGCGGCATGAACGTGGTCTCCTCCATGTGGACGACCTCGATCATGGAGCCGCCGGTGATGAACGGCGGCATGGCCGCGAGCAGCTCGCCGCGCCCCCACAGCACGCCGATGCCGGTCGGGCCGAGCATCTTGTGCCCGGAGAACACCAGGAAGTCGGCGCCGAGCCGGGCCACGTCCACGGGCTGGTGCGGTACCGACTGCGCGGCGTCCAGCAGGACGAGCGCGCCGACGGCGTGGGCACGCTCCACGATCCGCTCGATCGGCGGAACGGTCCCGAGGACGTTCGACTGGTGCGTCAGCGCGACGATCTTCGTGCGCTCGTTGACGATGCCGTCGAGGTCGTCCAGGTCGAGGCGGCCCTCGTCGGTGATGCCGAACCAGCGCAGGGTCGCGCCCGTCCGCCGGCAGAGCTGCTGCCACGGGACGAGGTTGGCGTGGTGCTCCATCTCCGAGACCACGATCTCGTCGCCGGGGCCGACGGCGAACCGCTCGGCCTCCGGGCCGGCGGTGGCCGCGTTGCTCATCGCGTAGGCGACCAGGTTGATGCCCTCGGTGGCGTTCTTCGTGAACACGATCTCGGAGGGCGCGGCGCCGACGAACCTGGCGATCGAGGCGCGGGCGTTCTCGTAGGCCTCCGTCGCCTCCTCGGCGAGCAGGTGGGCCCCGCGGTGCGGCGCCGCGTTGTGCCGCTCGTAGAACTCCCGCTCGGCGTCCAGCACCCGGAGGGGCTTCTGCGATGTCGCCCCCGAGTCCAGGTACACCAGCGGGCGCCCGCCGCGGACCGTGCGCTGCAGCAGCGGGAAGTCCTTCTTCAGCTCCTCGGGCAGAAGGCTCCCTGTTCCGCTCATAGGGACGCGCCCGCCTTCACGTACTTCTCGTAGCCCTCGTTCTCCAGCTCGTCGGCCAGCTCGGGCCCGCCCTCGGCGACGACGCGGCCGGCGGCGAACACGTGCACGAAGTCGGGCTTCACGTAGCGCAGGATGCGCGTGTAGTGCGTGATGAGCAGGACGCCGGTGTCGCCGGAGGCGAACCGGTTGACGCCCTCGGAGACGACCTTCAGCGCGTCGACGTCGAGGCCGGAGTCGGTCTCGTCCAGCACGGCGACCTTCGGCTTCAGCATCTCCAGCTGGAGGATCTCGTGCCGCTTCTTCTCGCCGCCGGAGAAGCCCTCGTTCAGGCTGCGCTGCGCGAACGCCGGGTCGATGGACAGGGCGTCCATCGCGGCCTTCATCTCCTTGGAGAACTCGCGCAGCTTCGGGGCCTCGCCGCGCACGGCGGTGACGGCCGAGCGCAGGAAGTTGGACACCGAGACGCCGGGCACCTCGACCGGGTACTGCATCGCCAGGAACAGCCCGGCGCGGGCGCGCTCGTCGACCGACATGGCCAGGACGTCCTCGCCGTCGAGCGTGACGGAGCCGGACGTCACCTCGTACTTCGGGTGGCCGGCGACCGCGTAGGCCAGGGTGGACTTGCCGGAGCCGTTCGGCCCCATGATGGCGTGGGTCTCGCCGGCCTTCACGGTCAGGTCGACCCCGCGCAGGATCTCCTTCGCGCCGTCGGAGCCGTCGCCGACGGAGACGTGGAGGTCGCGGATCTCAAGCGTGGCCATAGTGCGTGTAGTCCTTCGTCGTGCGGTCAGTCGTCGCCGGCGAGCGAGACGTAGACCTCGCCGTCCTCGACCCTGACCTTGTAGGTGGCGACCGGCTGCGTGGCCGGCGGGTTGGTGGGCTTGCCGCTGCGCAGGTCGAAGCAGGATCCGTGCAGCCAGCACTCGATGGTGCCGTTGTAGACCTCGCCCTCGGAGAGCGAGACCTCGGCGTGCGAGCAGATGTCGTTCAGAGCGAACACGTCGGCACCGCTCCGCGCGACGACGACGGGCGTGCCGTCGACCTCGACGCCGAGCGCGCCGTCGGCGGGGACCTCGTCCAGCGCGCACACCTTCACGTAGGTCACCTGGCCGCTCCCCGGTCCAGTTCCGCCTCGATCGCCTCGCGCACCTTCTCGCGCACCTCGGCGACCTCGATGCGCTCCACGAGCTGGCCGAGGAACCCCCGGACCACCATGCGGCGCGCATCGTCGAAGGAGATGCCCCGCGCCTGGAGGTAGAACAGGTGCTCGTCGTCCAGCCGGCCGGAAGCCGAGGCGTGCCCCGCGCCGGCGACCTCGCCGGTGAGGATCTCCAGGTTCGGCACGGAGTCGACCCGCGTCCCGTCGGTGAGGACGAGGTTGCGGTTCAGCTCGTAGGTGTCGGTGCCCTCCGCCTCCGCGCGGATGATCACGTCGCCGATCCAGACGGCGTGCGCGTCCCGGTCCTGCAGGGCGCCGCGGTAGTCGACGCGGCTGCGGCAGTGCGGGACGGCGTGGTCGACCAGGAGGCGGTGCTCCAGGTGCTGGCCGCCGTCGACGAAGTACACCCCGTACAGCTCCGCGTCGCCGCCGGGCCCCTCGTAGGCGACGGACGGGGAGATCCGCACCACGTCGCCGCCGAGCGAGACGTTGTGCGAGAGGAACCGGGCGTCGCGGCCGAGCCGGGCGTGCTGGTGGGAGACGTGGACCCCGTCGTCGGCCCAGTCCTGGAGGCTGATCACCGACAGTCGGGCGCCGTCGCCGACGACGAACTCGACGTTGTCGGCGTAGGTCGCCGACCCCCGGTGCGCCAGCACGACGGTGGCCTCGGCGAACGGCTCCAGGACGATCGTGATGTGCCCGTAGGCGGCGGCCGAGGCGTCCTCGCCGCGCAGCCGCAGCACGGTCGGCACGGAGGCCGCGGTCTCCTTCGGGACGGTCACGACCGTGGCCTGGGCGAAGGAGGTCCACGCCTGGGCGCTGACCCGGTCGGTGGGGACGTAGGCCCTGCCGAGGCGCTCGTCGTCGCGGCCGACCGTCTCGACGGTCACCTCCGGCGCCGCCTCGACCTCCACCAGGACCTTGCCGCCCTCCTCGGCCGTGCCGTTGTGCAGGCCGCGCAGGCGGCGCAGCGGGGTGAACCGCCACTCCTCCTCGCGCCCCGTGGGCACGTCGAAGTCGGCGACGTCGTAGGACGCCTTCTCGTGCAGCGTCGAGAGAGGCTTCTGCTCGAGCCCCATCAGCCGACGGCTCCTTCCATCTGCAGCTCGATGAGCCGGTTCAGCTCCAGGGCGTACTCCATCGGCAGCTCGCGCGCGATCGGCTCGACGAAGCCGCGCACGATCATCGCCATCGCCTCGTCCTCGGTGAGGCCGCGGCTCATCAGGTAGAACAGCTGCTGCTCGGAGACCTTGGAGACGGTCGCCTCGTGGCCCATCTCCACGTCGTCCTCGCGGACGTCGACGTAGGGGTAGGTGTCGGACCGGCTGATCTGGTCGACCAGCAGCGCGTCGCACTTGACCGTGGACTTGCTGTGCTCGGCGCCCTCCTGGATCTGCACCAGCCCGCGGTAGGACGTGCGGCCTCCGCCGCGCGCCACCGACTTGGAGATGATGCTGCTGGAGGTGTTCGGCGCGGCGTGCACCATCTTCGCGCCGGCGTCCTGGTGCTGGTCCTCGCCCGCGAAGGCGATCGACAGGGTCTCGCCCTTGGCGTGCTCGCCGAGCAGGTAGATCGCCGGGTACTTCATGGTGACCTTGGAGCCGATGTTGCCGTCGACCCACTCCATGGTGGCGCCCTCGTAGGCGACGGCGCGCTTGGTCACCAGGTTGTAGACGTTGTTGGACCAGTTCTGGATCGTCGTGTAGCGGACGCGGGCGTCCTTCTTCACGACGATCTCCACGACGGCCGAGTGCAGCGAGTCGGACTTGTAGATCGGAGCGGTGCAGCCCTCCACGTAGTGCACGTAGGAGCCCTCGTCCGCGATGATCAGCGTCCGCTCGAACTGGCCCATGTTCTCGGTGTTGATCCGGAAGTAGGCCTGGAGCGGGATCTCCACGTGCACGCCCGGCGGGACGTAGATGAACGAGCCGCCCGACCACACGGCGGTGTTGAGCGCGGCGAACTTGTTGTCGCCGACCGGGATCACCGAGCCGAAGTACTCCTGGAAGATCTCCGGGTGCTCGCGCAGGCCGGTGTCGGTGTCGACGAAGATGACGCCCTTCTCCTCAAGGTCCTCGCGGATCTTGTGGTAGACGACCTCCGACTCGTACTGGGCGGCGACGCCGGCGATGAGGCGCTGCTTCTCCGCCTCGGGGATGCCGAGCTTGTCGTAGGTGTTCTTGATGTCCTCGGGAAGCTCCTCCCAGGACGTGGCCTGCTGCTCGGTCGAGCGCACGAAGTACTTGATGTTCTCGAAGTCGATGCCCGTCAGGTCCGAGCCCCAGGTGGGCATCGGCTTCTTGCGGAACAGCCGCAGCCCCTTGAGGCGCAGGTCGAGCATCCACTCAGGCTCGTTCTTCTTGGCCGAGATGTCGCGGACGACGTCCTCGTTCAGACCGCGCCGCGCCGAGGCGCCGGCGGCGTCCGAGTCGGCCCAGCCGAACTTGTACCTGTCGAGCCCTTCGAGCTCCGGGTGGGCTGCCGTAGTCATAGGGAGGTCCCTCCGGACTCCTCGTCACTGGTCAGATGCGTGCCGGCGGACGCCTCCGCGTCCGCCGTGTCCCCGCCAGGGGCGGCGTGCGCGGCGCGGGCGCCGCCCTCGCCGGTGTCGCCGGTCCCGCAGAGCGAGCGGGAACTGACGTGGGTGGTGCAGATGCCGTCGCCGTGCGCGATCGTGGCGAGCCGCTGCACGGGAGTGCCCAGCAGCCGGCTGAACGCCTCGGTCTCGGCCTCGCACAGCTGCGGGAACTCCGCGGCGACGTGCGCGACCGGGCAGTGGTGCTGGCACAACTGCTCGCCGCCGCCCGGCTGGGGCGCCTTGGCGGCGGCGGCCGCGTAGCCGTCCCCCGACAGGGCCTCGGCGAGCGTGCGGACCCGCTGGTGGGGCGGCGCGTCCTGCACGACGGGCCGGTACCGGCGCTCCAGGTCGGCGATCTGCCGCCGGGCGAACTCGGCGACCGCGTGGTCGCCGGCCGTCTCGGCGAGGAACCGCAGGGCGCTGGTGGCCAGGTCGTCGTAGGCGTGCACGAAGGCGCTGCGCCCGGCGTCGGTGATGGCGAACCACTTGGCGGGACGGCCCCGGCCGCGCCGGGACTGCGGCACCCGCGCCTGGCGGATCTCGATCATGCCCTCGGCCAGCAGCGCGTCCAGGTGCCGCCGGATCGCGGCCGGCGTGAGGCCGACGCGCTCCCCCAGCGTGGACGCGGTGACCGGGCCGTGTTCGAGGATCAGCCTGGCCACCCGGGCGCGGGTGTCGCGCTCGGGCTGGCCGGACGGCACGCCGACGGGGCGCACGGCGGCGCCCCCGGTGCTCGTCTGATCCTCGCCCACGTTTTTCACAACATCAGTGTGCCGTAATTACTTCCCGCGAAACACCGGAACGCCGATGTCGTAGCTCACGCAGGTAAGCCTTACCTAAGTCTGGTCGTCCTCGCCGGAGGACGCCACGCCCTCGCCAGCGCCGATCCCGCGCGGCAGCACCAGCACCGGGCACGGCGCGGCCCGCACGATCTTGCCGGAGCCCTCCCCGAGGAACACCTTGCGCAGCGGTCCGTGGCGGCCCGGCAGGCAGGCGACGATCTCCCCCGGCAGCATATCGACGGCGCCGAGCGTGGCGGCGACCCCGGTCCCGACCTCCGCGAGCCGCTCCACCGGCATCCCGTCCCCCAGGCGCGCCCCGAGCAGCCCCGCGGCCTCCCGCAGGTCCTCGTCGGCCTGGGCGACCTGGCGGTCCAGCGCGCCGCCGACGCCGCCGAACCTGGCCGCGACGGCGGCCGGGCGCAGCACCAGCGTCAGCAGCCGCATCGGCAGCCCCAGCTTCCGCGCGAGCGCCGCGGCGGCCAGCAGCGGGCCCTCGACGTCGCGGCGCGGCCAGAACGCCACGGTCATCCGCTCCAGCCGCCGCGCCGCGCGGTCGGGCCCCAGCGCCCGGTGGTGGCGCAGCGACTCGTCGGCGTACCCGCGCGGCGCCAGCAGGACCGGGACGGGCGAGTCGTGCAGGAGCTGGTCGGCGGTGCTGCCGATGGCGATCCGGCCGCGACGGCCGCCCGGCGCCGAGCCGATGACGACGAGGTCGGCGCCCACCTCCCGGGCGACCTCGATGAGGCCTCGCCCGCTGCCCCGGTGCGCGCGCACCCGCAGGTCGAGGTCCGGCCGCGGCACCTGGAGCTCGGCGAGCCGCGCGGCGGCCCGGCCCAGCGCCTCCTCCGACTGGTGCCTGAGGTAGGCGACCCACTCGGCGTCCACCGAGGCGGGGCCGTGCGCGGGCCAGGCGGGTGGATGGACGTTGGCGACCGTCAGCGGCGCGAGCCGCCTCGACCGGTCCGCCGACCGGATCAGCGCGGCCAGGACGAGGGCGTCGTCGCCGCGCTCGTCGGGCGAGTACCCGACCACCACGCGCAGCCCGTCCGGTTCGCCTCCGCCGGAATCGACGCCGTCCGGTTCCATGCCTTTCGGTTCACTCATGCGGGCTCCCTCCGATGGGCCCTCCGTTCCCGGCGGCCAGGCGCGAGTGGCGCCGGCCGTACAGGAAGTAGCCGGCCAGGCCGACGGCGGTCCAGATCGCGAAGACGGTCCAGGTGACGCCGCCGAGGCCGACCATCAGATACACGCACAGGGCGACGCCGGCCAGCGGCGTCACCGGGTACAGCGGCGCGCGGAAGCTGCGCGGCAGCTCCGGCCGGGTCCGGCGCAGGACGATCACGCCGACGCTGACCAGGGCGAACGCGAACAGCGTCCCGATGCTGGTGGCGTCGACGAGCCGGCCGAGGGGGATCACCGCGGCGAGGACCGCGATGAACCCCGCCACGATGACGGTGTTGGCGACCGGGACGCGCCGCCGCGGGCTCACCTTCTGGAAGACGTGCGGGACGAGCCCGTCGCGCGACATCGCGAACAGGATGCGGGTCTGCCCGTACATGACGGTGAGCACGACGCTCGCGATGGCGATCACGGCGCCGAGGGACAGGACCACCGACGGCCACGTCCGCCCGCTCACCGAGTTCAGGACCTGCGCCAGGGAGGCCTCCGAGCCGCTGAGCGAGAACCGCGTCCAGTGCATGGCGCCGACCGCCGCGAGCCCGACCAGCACGTAGAGCGCCGTCACGACGGCCAGCGAGAGGATGATCGCCAGGGGCAGGTCGCGGCGCGGGTTCCTGGCCTCCTCCCCGGCGGTGGAGGCGGCGTCGAAGCCGATGTAGGAGAAGAACACCTTGGAGCCCGCCGCGCTGATGCCCGCCCATCCCATCGGCGCGAACGGGGACATGTTGCCCGACCGGAACGCCGTGAAGGCGATCGCGCAGAAGAACAGCAGCACGCCGATCTTGAGGAAGACCATGACCGTGTTCGCGGCGGCGCTCTCGGAGGTGCCGCGCAGCAGCAGCGCCGTGGCGAACAGCACCACGATCACCGCGGGGACGTTGACGAGGCCGCCCTCCCCCGGCGGGTTGCTGATCTGCGCCGGGATCGTGAAGCCCGCGGCGCCGTCGAGGAAGGCGTTGAGGTAGGAGCCCCAGCCGACCGCCACGGCCGACACCGACACGGCGTACTCCAGCAGCAGGCACCAGCCGCAGACCCAGGCGACGAGCTCGCCCAGCGTCGCGTACGCGTAGGAGTAGGACGAGCCGGAGACGGGGATCGTCCCGGCCAGCTCGGCGTACGACAGCGCCGAGAACAGGGCGGTGACGGCGGCGAGGACGAACGACAGCACGACCGCGGGCCCGGCCAGCGGGACCGCCTCGCCGAGGACGACGAAGATGCCGGTGCCGAGGGTCGCGCCGACGCTGAACAGGGTGAGCTGCAGCAGGCTCATCGTGCGCCTCAGCTCGCCGCCCTCGCCGTGCCCGCCCTCGGCGACGATCAGGTCGACGGGCTTGGTCCGCAGCAGGCTCCGCGCGAAGGTCTGCGGCGCGGTCCCGGCGCTCACAGCGTGCTCGCCAGCGGCCACGTGGCGTTGGGGGTGACGATCGTCCCCGCGGTCCCCTCCAGGATGCGCTCGCACTGGTCGAGCGTCCCGATCGCGGCCATGTCGCCCGTCCGCTCGACGAAGCTCACCGCCGCCTCGACCTTCGGGCCCATCGACCCGGCGGGGAAGTCCTCGCCGCGCAGCTCGTACGGCGTCGTGTGGGCGATCTCCTGCGCGTCCGGCGTGCCGAAGCCGCGCATCACGCGGGGCACGTCGGTGAGGATGAGCAGCGCGTCGGCGTCCATGCTCTCGGCGAGGACGGCCGCGGTGAGGTCCTTGTCGACCACCGCCTCGACGCCCTCCAGGCGCCCCACGTCGTTGCGGAAGACCGGGATGCCGCCGCCGCCCGCGCACACCACCACCGTGCCGAGCCGGACCAGCTCCCTGATCAGCCGCGTCTCGATCACCCGCTGCGGCCGCGGGGAGGGCACCACGCGGCGCCAGCGGTCCCCGTCGGGCCGGACGGTCCAGCCGTACTCGGCGGCGAGCTTCTCGGCCTCCTCCCGCTCGTAGACCTGGCCGACGAACTTGGTGGGGTTCTCGAACGCCGGGTCCACCGCCGACACCAGCGTCTGGTTGATCATCGCCATCACCTGGCGGCCGGGCAGCGCGTTCTGCAGCGACTGGAGCATCCAGTAGCCGATCATGCCCTGGGTCTCGGCGCCGATCGTGTCCAGCGGGTAGGGCCGGGTCAGGTTCGGGTCGTTGACGCTCTCCAGCGCCAGCACCCCCACCTGCGGCCCGTTCCCGTGCGTGATGATCAGCTCGTGCCGCTCGGCCAGCGGCGCCAGCGACCGCACGGCCCGGTCGACGTTGCCGCGCTGGAGCTCGGCGTCGGGCGTCTCCCCCCGCTTGACCAGCGCGTTCCCCCCGAGCGCGACGACCACGCGCATGCGTCCTCCCCCTCCCCGGCGGTCCCGGCTCAGCCGAGCGTCGCCACCATGACCGCCTTGATCGTGTGCATCCGGTTCTCGGCCTCGTCGAAGACGACGGACGCCTCGGACTCGAACACCTCGTCGGTGACCTCGAGGGCGTCCAGGCCGGTCCTGTGGTAGATCTCCTCGCCCACGGCGGTCCCCCGGTCGTGGAAGGCCGGCAGGCAGTGCATGAACCTGGCGGCGGGGTTGCCGGTGGCGCGCATGACCTCGGCGTTGACCTGGTAGGGCGTGAGCAGCGCGATCCGCTCGTCCCACACCTCCGCCGGCTCGCCCATCGACACCCACACGTCGGTGATGACGAAGTCGGCGCCGCGCACGCCGTCCGCGACGTCCTCGGTGAGGGTGATGCGCGCGCCCGTCCCGGCCGCGACCGCGCGGGACGGCCCGAGGACCGCCTCCTCGTCGGGCCAGAGGGCGCGGGGGGCGACGATGCGGACGTCCATGCCGAGCAGCGCCCCGGCCGCCACGTAGGAGTGCCCCATGTTGTTGCGCGCGTCGCCCAGGTACGCGTAGGCGACCTGGTGCAGCGGCCTGCCGCTGTGCTCGCGCATGGTGAGCATGTCGGCGAGCATCTGCGTCGGGTGCCACTCGTCGGTCAGGCCGTTCCACACCGGGACGCCCGCGTGCTCGGCCAGTTCCTCGACGCGCCGCTGGGCGGAGCCCCGGAACTCGATGCCGTCGTACATCCGCCCGAGGACGCGCGCCGTGTCCTTGATCGATTCTTTGTGGCCGATCTGCGTCCCGCCGGGGTCGAGGTAGGTGACGTGGGCGCCCTGGTCGTGCGCGGCGACCTCGAACGCGCAGCGGGTGCGGGTGGAGGGCTTCTCGAAGACGAGCGCGATGTTCCTGCCCGCCAGCGCCCGCGTCTCCGTCCCGCCGCGCTTGGCGGCCTTCAGGTCGGCCGCCAGGTCGATGAGGTACGCGAACTCCTCCGGCGTGAAGTCGAGCTCCCTGAGCAGGCTGCGCCCGCGCAGATCGGGCGCCATCAGGCGTCCCGGACGAGCGGGCAGCTCATGCAGCGCGGCCCCCCGCGGCCCCGGCCGAGCTCGCTTCCCCGGATCGTGACGACCTCGACGCCGTTGCGGGCGAGGTGGTTGTTGCTCGTGGCGTTGCGCTCGTAGGCGATCACCACGCCGGGCGCCACGGCCAGGACGTTCGCGCCGTCGTCCCACTGCTCGCGCTCGGCGGCGAACACGTCCTGGGTCGGGGAGAGCACCTTGATGTCGTCCAGCCCGAGCGCGGCGGCGACGGCCCGGTGCATGTCCTCCGCCGGATGATCCGTGATCTTGAGTTCCTTCTCGTTGTCGCCGGGCTCCACGGTGTGGGACGGCAGCATGCCCATCCCCCCGTACTTGGTGAACACGCCGTGGTCGACCATCGTCATGACCGTGTCCAGGTGCATGAACGCCCGCTTGCGCGGCATCCGCAGGGCGACGATCCGGTCGCAGGACCCCGCGGCGAACAGCGACTGGGCCAGCATCTCCACGGCCTGCGGCTGCGTGCGCTCGCTCATCCCGACCAGCACACCGCCGTTGCCGAGGACGAGCACGTCGCCGCCCTCCAGCGTCGCCGGCGCCATCGCGGTGCCGCGGTTCCACACGTGGTAGCCGCCCTCGGCGGGCCGGTCGTACCCGGCCGCGAACAGCGGGTGCCAGCGGTAGATCGCCTCCATGTTCACCGTCTCGCGCATCCGGGCCTTCATGCGCATCGTGTTGATCGAGACGCCGTCGTAGATCCAGCAGGACGTGTCGCGGGTGAACAGGTGGTTGGGCAGCGGCGGCAGGACGAACCCGTCCATGCCGATCGAGTGGAACGCGATCGACGCCGGCTCGGGCATCCGCTCCAGCATCTCCCGCTTGGTGATGCCCCCGATCAGGAACGCGGCCAGCTCCGCGACGTCCATGGCGTCGAAGCAGTTGCGGATGGCGTCGGTGGCCAGCGGGCCGAACCAGTGCGGGTCGACCACCCGGTCGAGGATGTGCCGGCGCGCCTCGGGGATCGTGACGGTCTCGCCCAGCAGGTCGATCAGCAGGTGCGTGCGCACGCCCTGGGCGCGCAGGACGTCCTCGAACTCCTCGTGCTCCTCCACCGCCCGCCTGACCCACAGCACGTCGTCGAACAGCAGCCCGGCGGCGTTGGAGGGGGTGAGCCGCTTGAGCGACAGCTCGGGCCGGTGCAGCAGCACCTCGCGGAGCCGCCCGACCTCCGAATCGACGCGGAACGCCATCCCCACCTCCCCGGAGCACGGCCACGGCGCCGCGACTCCCCCAGATCGCGGATTCCCCGGGGCGCGGCGGCGAAACTAGATCGACTTCCACCGGCCGGCTTTACCGCGAGTTCACGCTGGGAGGGCCGGGACCGGGCGCGGAGCTGTCGCGCCCCGGACCTAAACTCATCACCATGACACCCCCCGGAGACGGCGCGGTCGAACTGCGCTCCCTCGCCAAGCGCTACGGCGCGGTGACGGCCGTGGACGGCCTGTCGCTCAGCGCCGCCCGGGGCGCGGTCACCGCGCTGCTCGGCCCGAACGGCGCCGGCAAGACCACCACCATCGAGATCTGCGAGGGGTTCCGGCGGGCCGACGCGGGCACCGTCCGCGTTCTCGGGCTGGACCCCGCCGCCGACGGGCGCGCCCTGCGCCCGCGGGTCGGGGTGATGCCGCAGTCCGGCGGCGTGCCGGGCACCGCCCGGGCCGGCGAGTTCCTGCGGCTCGTCGCCTCGTTCCACACCGCGCCGCTCGACGCCTCCGCCCTGCTGGAGCGGCTCGGCCTCACCGCGCACGCCCGCACCCCGTTCCGGCGCATGTCGGGCGGGCAGCAGCAGCGGCTCTCCCTCGCCGTCGCCGTGGTCGGGCGGCCCGAGCTGGTCTTCCTCGACGAGCCCACCACCGGGCTCGACCCGCAGGCCAGGCACGCCACCTGGGAGCTCATCGGCGAGCTGCGCGCGGCCGGGGTGTCGGTCGTGCTCACCACGCACAACATGGAGGAGGCCGAGCGCCTCTCCGACCACGTCGTGATCGTCGACGGCGGCAGGGTCGTCGCGCAGGGCGCCCCCGAGGAGCTGACCGGCGCCGAGCGCCAGCTGCGCTTCCGCGCCCGTCCCGGCCTCGGCCTGGAGGAGCTGCTCGCGGCCCTGCCCGCCGGGAGCGCCGCCAAGGAGTCACCGGCCGGGCACTACCTGATCGAGGCCGACGTCCGGCCCGAGCTGCTGGCCACGGTCACCGCCTGGTGCGCCTCGCACGGCGTCATGACCGAGGACCTGCGGATCGAGCGGCGCACGCTGGAGGACGTCTTCCTGGAACTCACCGGACGGGAGCTGCGCTCGTGACCGCCCCACTGGACCTCGCCCCCGCGCCGGGCGCCGCGCCGCTGCCGCGGATGATCCTCTCCCAGGCGGGCTACGAGTTCCGCGCCGTGCTGCGCAACGGCGAGCAGCTGCTGCTCACGCTGATCATCCCGGTGGTGCTGCTCGCGCTGTTCAGCGCCACCGACCTCGTCGATCTCGGCGCGGGCCGCCGCGTCGACTTCCTCGCCCCGGGCGTCCTCGCCCTCGCGGTGATGTCCACCGCGTTCACCGGCCAGGCCATCGGCACCGGCTTCGAGCGGCGCTACGGCGTCCTCAAGCGGCTCGGCGCGACCCCGCTGCCGCGCGGCGGGCTCATCGCCGCCAAGACGCTCAGCGTGGTCGCGGTCGAGGCCGTGCAGGCGGCGGTCGTCTGCGCGGTGGCGCTGGCGCTCGGCTGGCACCCGCACGGCGACCCCGCCTCGGTGGTCGTCCTGCTGGCGCTCGGCACCGCCGCGTTCAGCGGGTTCGGGCTGCTCATGGCCGGGACGCTGCGCGCCGAGGCCACCCTCGCCGCCGCCAACCTCGTCTACATCCTGCTGCTGGCCCTCGGCGGCGTCGTCTTCCCGCTCGACCGCTTCCCCGGTGGGGTGCGGTCCGCCCTGGAGCTGCTGCCGATCTCGGCGCTCTCCGAGGGGCTGCGCCAGGTCCTCCAGCACGGCGCCGCCTTCCCCGGCAAGCCGCTGGCGGTCCTCGCCGTGTGGGCCGCCGCCGGCCTCGTCCTGGCCGCCCGCTTCTTCAGGTGGGAGTAGCCATGGCCCTCTCCGAAGCTCCCGGTTCGTTCGGCGGCGCGTCCCGGCCCGCCCGGCCCGCCTGGGCGCGGGCGCTGCCGGCGCGGAGGCTGTCGCTCGGGTCGGTGCCGCCGCCCGCGCTGATCCTGATGGGCATCATCTCCCTCCAGGTCGGCGCGGGCCTGGCCAAGCACATGTTCGACCGGCTGCCGCCGAGCGCCATCGTGACGATGCGGCTGCTGACCTCGGCGGTCGTGCTGGGGTTCCTGACCCGCAAGGCGCTGCGGACCGTCCTGCGCGACCACTCGCGCTCCAGCCTCGCGATCGCCACGGGCTTCGGGCTGGCGCTGGCGCTGATGAACTACTCGATCTACCAGTCGTTCTCGCGGATCCCGCTGGGCGTCGCCGTCACGATCGAGTTCCTCGGGCCGCTCCTGGTCTCGATCATCGCCTCCCGGCGCCCCCGCGACGCGCTGTGGGTGGTGCTGGCGGGGGCCGGCGTCGTCCTGCTCGCCCGGGGCGGCAGCGGCGCCCTCGACCCGGTCGGCATCGCGTTCGCGCTGCTGGCGGGGGCGTGCTGGGCGGGCTACATCGTCCTCACCGCCGCGACCGGCCAGCGGTTCCCCGGCTCCACCGGCCTCGCGCTCGCCAGCGTCGTCGGGACCGTGGCGATCCTTCCGCTCGGCGTGGCGTCCGCGGGCACCGCCCTGCTGGACCCGCGCCTGCTGCTGATCGGCCTCGGCGTGGGGCTGCTGTCGTCGGTGATCCCGTACTCGCTCGAGCTGGAGGCGCTGCGGCGGATGCCCGCCCGCGTCTTCGGGATCCTCATGAGCCTGGAGCCCGCCGTGGCGGCGCTCGTCGGGGTGGCGCTGCTCGGCGAGATCCTCACGGCGCGCCAGTGGGTGGCGATCTGCTGCGTGATCGTCGCGTGCGCGGGCGCGACCCGGAGCCAGAAGGAGCCGCCCGAGGCGCCGGAGGCCTGAGCGGTGGCGGCCCCGTGTGGCAGCGTGGAAGGATCGGGACGTCGCGATCATCGAGCAGGAGAGGAGCCGCCGTGATCGGCCGGAGCGAGGACCAGGGGATTCCGCCCGAGTTCTTCGAGGCGGGGTCGGCGTCGTTCGTCGACTTCCTGCGCCTGCACTCCCCTGAGCTGCTGCCCGTCAACCGGGTGCCCGAGGGGGACGCGCCCGAGCTGCCGCACGGGACGACGGTCCTGGCGCTGACGTTCCCGGGCGGCGTGATGATGGCCGGCGACCGGCGCGCCACCCAGGGGCACCGCATCGCCTACCGCGAGCTCGACAAGGTGCAGCGCGCCGACGAGTACTCCGCCGTCGCCTTCGCGGGAACCGTCGGGCTGGCGCTGGAGATGGTCCGGCTGTTCCAGGTGGAGCTGGAGCACTACGAGAAGATGGAGACCGTCCCGCTGTCGCTGCCGGGCAAGGCCCGCCGCCTCGGCGCCGTGATCCAGGCCAACCTCGCGCAGGCCCTGCAGGGGCTCGCGGTCGTCCCGCTGTTCGCGGGCCTCGACCCCGACTCCGGCGAGGCGCGGATCTACACCTACGACATCACGGGCGCCCCTCAGGAGGCCCGCGGCTTCCACGCGGACGGCTCCGGCTCCCCCTACGCCGCCGGCGCGCTGAAGAAGCTCTACCGCGATGACCTGTCCCTGGAGGACGCCGCCACCGTGTGCGTCCAGGCGCTCTACGACGCGGCCGACGACGACAGCGCCACCGGCGGCCCCGACCCGACCCGGCGCATCTACCCGACGATCGCGGTCGTCACGGCCGACGGCTACCGGCGGCTGCCCGACGAGCAGGTGGCGGCGATCGCCGACGAGGTCGTGCGCGGCCGGACCGAGCGGCCCGGCGGGCCCGTCGCGCCCCTGCGCTGAGCGCCCGAAACCGTCGTACCCGGCTTCTAGACTCGGCCCATGGCACGGGCGAACGACGAGGCTGCGGCCCTCATCCAGGAACTGGCCGATCTGCTGGCCATCACGGGCGGCGACGCCTTCAAGATCAGGGCGTACGAGAAGGCGGCGCGGGCGGTCGCGGGCCACCCGGGCGACATCGCCGGCCTCGACCTGGCCGGGCTGCGGCGGATCCCGGGGGTGGGCGACGCGATCGCCAAGAAGCTCCTCGACTACAACACCACCGGCACGATCCGGCAGGTCGAGGAGCTGCGCACGCAGATCCCGGCCGGAGTCCGCGCCCTGACCGCCATCCCCACGCTCGGCCCGAAGAAGGCCCTCGCCGTCTACGAGGCGCTCGGCGTCTCCTCGGTCGACGAGCTGGCCGCCGCCGTCGAGGAGGGACGGCTCCGCGGGCTCAAGGGCTTCGGCGCCAAGACCGAGGAGAACATCCTCCACGGCATCGAGCTGATGCGCGGCTCCGGCGAGCGCGTCCTGGTCGACGCGGCGGCGGGCGTCGCCGACGAGATCGTCGCCGCCCTGTCCGCGCTGCCCCAGGTGGAGCGCTGCGCCCACGCCGGCTCGCTGCGCCGGATGCGCGAGACGATCGGCGACGTCGACGTGCTGGCCGCCTCCCGCGACCCGCGTCCGGTCATGGAGGCGTTCACCGCGCTCCCGTTCGTCGCGGAGGTCATCGCGGGCGGCGACAAGAAGACCTCGATCCGCACCGCCCGGGGCCTGCAGGTCGATCTGCGCGTCGTCCCGCCCGAGTCGTGGGGCGCCGCGCTCCAGTACTTCACCGGCTCCCAGGCCCACAACATCCGCACCCGCGAGATCGCCGTGAAGGCCGGGCTCAGGCTCTCGGAGTACGGGCTGTTCGACGCCCGCACCGACGAGCTGATCGTGTCCGCCACCGAGGAGGAGGTCTACGAGCGCCTCGGCCTGCCCTGGGTGCACCCCGCCCTCCGCGAGGACGCCGGCGAGATCGAGGCGGCGCTGAGGGACGAACTGCCCCGCCTGGTGACCGTCGAGGACCTGCGCGGCGACCTGCACAGCCACACCGACCTGACCGACGGCATCGCCTCACTGGAGGACATGGCCGCCGCCGCGCGGGACCGCGGCCTGGAGTACTACGCGATCACCGACCACGCGCCGAACCTGGTCATGCAGCGCATGACCGACGAGAAGATGCTCGCCCAGCGCGAGCGGATCGCCGAGCTGCGGGATCGGTTCCCCGGCCTCACGCTCCTGCACGGCACCGAGCTCAACATCGACCCCGACGGCGGCGTCGACTGGGACGCCGACTTCCTGTCCGGCTTCGACGTCTGCGTCGCCTCCGTCCACTCCCACTTCACGCAGGACGAGGCGAGCATGACGCGGCGGCTCGTCCGCGCGTGCGAGAACCCCCACGTCCACGTGATCGGGCACCCCACCGCCCGCAGCATCGGCCGCCGGGCGCCGGTGAACGCCGACTGGGACGAGGTGTTCCGCGCCGCCGCCCGCACCGGCACCGCGATGGAGATCGACTCCTTCCCCGACCGCCTCGACCTGCCCGCCGACCTGGTCCGGCGCGCGAAGCGGTTCGGCGTGAAGTTCGCCGTCGACACCGACGCCCACTCGGTCGGCCACCACCGCAACATCCGCTACGGCGTCGGCACCGCCCAGCGGGGCTGGCTGACCCCCGACGACGTCATCAACACCTGGCCGCTGGAGCGTCTGCGCGCGTTCCTGCGCAAGACCTGAGCGCGGGTCAGGCGGGCTGGGGCGCCTCGGCGGGCCGCGGGGCCGCCGGGGCCGGAGCCTCGGCGGCGGGGACGGGGCCCCGGTCGCGCAGCGCGAAGAACAGGCGGAACGCCGCGATCCACATCAGCACCGCGCCGAGCATGTGCAGCAGCACCAGGCCGGCGGGGACGCCGAGGAAGTACTGGACGTAGCCGACGGCGCCCTGCAGCACGATCAGCCCGGCCAGCTCGTGGGCGCGGCGGCGGGCGGCGGCGGGCGCGCCCGTGCGGTGCAGGGCCACGATGGCGAGCGCCGTCAGCGCGATGGTGAGCCAGGCCAGCTCGCCGTGGATCCGGGCGACGTCGGTGATGTCGAAGCCGTAGCGGCGCGACTCGGCGTCGCCCGCGTGCGGGCCGGTGCCGGTGACGACCGTGCCCGCGACGAGCACGGCGGCGCACGAGACCAGCAGCGCGGCGGCGAGGCGGCGCGTCCAGGGCCCGGCGAGCGGCCGGGGCGGCGCGTCGCCCTCCCCCGCGCGGACCCAGAGCGCGACGCAGAACACCAGCAGGGCCGGCGAGACCAGGAAGTGCAGCGAGACGGCCGCCGGGTGCAGCTTGGTCAGCACGACGATGCCGCCGATGACCGCCTGGGCGACCACGCTCATCGGCTGGGCCAGCGCCCACAGCACCAGGCTCCGGCGGCGCGGCCGCAGCCGCAGCGCGGCGACGAACACCAGCACGCCGACGCCCAGCACCACGAAGGTGATCAGCCGGTTGCCGAACTCGATCGACATGTTGAGCACGTGGTGCTCGGGGTTGTGGGTCGGCACGAGGCTGTCGCCGGAGCAGCGCGGCCAGTCGGGGCAGCCGAGCCCGGACTTGGTGACGCGGACGGCGCCGCCGCTGACGACGATCACCACGTTGCCGATGACGCCGATCAGCGCGAGCAGCCGCAGGGACCCGGGCGTCGGGCGCCACACGGCGTTCCAGGTCCGGATCAGGAGGTTGGACGACTCTCGCTCTGCCACGGCACCAATCGTATGGCCGGGTCTCCGTGGCCGTGACCCGGCCCCCGCCCACGCGCGCGCCGCTCCGGCAGCGTCCGCGGGTCAGGCGCCGTACGGGCCGGGCGGCTGCGGCGGCAGGAATCCCGACGGGCCCTGCCGCGCCCACGGCGGCCCGGCCTGGATGCCCGCCCCGGGCCGCGGCGAGGTGCGCAGGAACGCCTGCCTGGCCAGCGACATCAGTGCGAGCAGCGAGTCGCGGCGGGCCACGAACCAGCGCTGGTCGGCGACGCCCCGGTCGGCGCGCTTGTGCAGCAGCGCCAGCTCCGTCGCGGCGAGCTGGTAGTCGACCATGGCGCGTCCGGCGGGCGCGCCGCCGACCGAGCGGGCCCAGCGGCGGGCGGCGCGGCGCGAGGGGATGGAGCGCAGCATCCGCACGTCCTGCGGCGTCACCAGGCCCGTCCCCGCGTACATCGGCAGGTAGGTCTCGATGCGGCGCACGGTGCCGCGCCGCTCGACGAACACGATGACGATCAGCGCCACCAGGACGCAGAAGTCCAGCAGGTAGACGATGCCGAGGCCGCCGAGCCCGAACGCGGCTGCGCCGTTCCACAGCCCGTGCAGCACCATCGCGCCGAGCAGCCCGGCGAGCGGCGCGACGATCTGGCCGCGCCGGTGGGTGGCGGCGTAGGCGACGCCGAGACCGGTCATCGAGGTGAACAGCGGGTGGCTGAGCGGGGCGATCAGGCCGCGCAGGACGAACACCGCCTGGAGCTGCTGCGCGCCGCCGTCCTCGAACGCCCGCGTGTAGTAGGTGACGTTCTCCATCATGGCGAAGCCGAGCCCGACCATGGCCGCGTACATGATCCCGTCGGCGAACCCGTCGATCTCGTTGCGGCGGAACCACAGCATGCCGAACAGGACGGCGCCCTTCAGCGACTCCTCGATGATCGGCGCGCCGACGGCGGCGCTGACGAAGTGGCCCTCCGTCTCGCCGAAGATGGGCACGGTCACGTACAGCATCCCGGCGGTGTTGAGCACGAGGGCGCCCAGCACGGCGACCCCCGCGCCCCACATGAACGAGAAGGCGAGGGCGCGCGGCGGCTCGGGCTCCAGCCGGTCGAGGGTGAGGGCCAGGGCGATCAGCACCGGGATCGGCAGGATCGCGAGGATCACCCCGACCCAGAACCCGGCCCCGCCGAGCGCGGCGTCCGTGCCGAGCGCGACGAGGGCGCACAGCCCCGACACGGTCATGCCGAGGATCAGGCCGACCGGAGGCCGCCCGGGGACACGGCCTTCGAGCACCGCCTTGGGATCCATGCTCGCCATACCGCGAAGCGTAACGGCAGGTCGCACCGATCCGCGAAAGCGCGCCTATCGGTACGGCGCCGGGGTAGAGCGCCGGGTCAGTACAGGAGCGGGTCGACCGCCACGGCGGTGAACAGCAGCGCCAGGTAGACGTTCGACAGGTGGAAGAAGCGCATCGGGCGCAGGTGGACGCCGGTGACCCCGGCGCGCACGGCCTTCAGCAGCCGGTGCCCCTCCGCCAGGAAGACCAGGCCGAGCACCACGGCGACGGCGCCGTACACCGGGCCCATCCCGGCGACGGGCCACAGCAGCAGCGAGCAGGCGACGGTCGCGTAGGTGTACACGAGGCTCTCGACGACGACGCGGCGCTCGGACGCCACGACCGGCAGCATCGGGACCTTGGCGACGGCGTAGTCCTCGCGGTAGCGCATCGCGAGCGTCCAGGTGTGCGGGGGCGTCCACAGGAACACCACGCCGAACAGGACGAGCGGCGTCCAGGCGACGCCGCCGGTGACGGCGGCCCAGCCGATGAGGACGGGCATGCACCCGGCGATGCCGCCCCACACGACGTTCTGCGAGGTGCGCCGCTTGAGCAGCAGCGAGTAGACGAAGACGTAGAACAGGATCGCGAACAGCGAGCCGGCCGCGGCGACCGGGTTGACCGTGAGCAGGAACCCGGCTGTGGACAGCACGGCGAGCGTCACCCCGAAGACCAGGGCGCGGGCCGGGGTGACCTGGTGGCGGGCCAGCGGGCGGCGCCGGGTGCGGCGCATCTTGGCGTCGATGTCGCGGTCGATGTAGCAGTTGATCGCGTTGGCGGCGCCGGCGGACATGGTGCCGAACGCCAGCGTCAGCAGCACGGTGGACAGCGGCGGCACGCCCCGGTCCGCCAGGAACATCACCGGGATGGTCGTGATCAGGAGCAGTTCGATCACGCGCGGCTTGGTCAGCGCCACGTAGGCGCGCACGCTGGCGCCCGGCGCGCGCCGAGCGGTCCGCTCGGCGGGAGGCGGCGCGAGCGGGGACGCGGGCGCCTCCGGCACCTGCTCGTCCAGGTCGATCCCGCGCTTGTTACTGAGCACCGTCACAATCGGGTCCACGTCTGACTAGGGATGAGAAATCGGTACCACCCTGGCGGTGCCCCGCGATCGGGCCGGCCTCGGCTGGGTGCGACTTCGGCTGGGTCGTCTTGCCGCGGCCGCTGGCGTCAGCCGCGCAATCACTGTAGTCCGCCCCCCGCGGGGGCCGCGCACCGGGTCGCCGGACGCGCCGCGGGCGATGGCCGAACGCCCCGCGAGCGATGCCCGGACGCTCCGCGGGCGCGAACCGGACGCGCCGCGGGCGGGATGCCCGCCGCAACCGCCCGGAGCCGGGGCGACCTCGGATCACCCCCCGGATCACCCGCGCGGGGGGTTAGTCCGCCGGGCGTTCGGGCAAGGGTGCATGAAGCGTCGCGGCCCGGGCCCGGCGCAGCGGTCCTCCGCCCCCGCCTGCGACCGCCCTCCCGCGCGATAGGCTCGCGGCTGGGCGCGGGCTTGATCTTCGCGACCGCGCCCGTGCGGCCGTGCGGGGCGGGGGAAGAGGCGCCGCACCGCCGGGCGTTGTCCTGTGTGGGGGTCGTCTGCGGGGCCGCCGGCGCACAACATTACAGAGTGGTTCTTTGACATCGGTTCGAGAGGAGCCTGGCGTTTCCGTGAGCAGGGACAACAGCACGTTTGAGTGGTCCGACCAGGACCGGCGCGCGGTGGACGTGATCCGCGCCCTCGCCATGGACGCGGTCGAGGAGGCGGGCTCCGGTCACCCAGGCACGGCGATGAGCCTCGCGCCGGCCGCCTACCTTCTCTTCCAGCGGTTCCTGCGGCACGACCCGACGGACCCGCACTGGGCCGGGCGGGACAGGTTCGTGTTGTCCTGCGGCCATTCCAGCCTGACCCTCTACATCCAGCTGTACCTCTCGGGCTACCCGATGACGCTGGACGACCTGAAGTCCCTCCGCAAGTGGGGCAGCCTCACACCCGGCCACCCCGAGCACGGGCACACCGCGGGCGTTGAGACCACCACCGGCCCCCTCGGGCAGGGCATCGCCAACGCCGTGGGCATGGCGATGGCGGCCCGCCGCGAGCGCGGCCTGTTCGACCCGGACGCGCCCGAGGGCGAGTCCCCCTTCGACCACACCGTCTGGGCGTTCGCGTCCGACGGCGACATCGAGGAGGGCATCAGCCACGAGGCGAGCGCGCTGGCGGCGCACCAGCGCCTCGGCAACCTGGTCCTCCTCTACGACGACAACCACATCTCGATCGAGGACGACACCGCGATCGCGCTGTCGGAGGACGTGCGCGCCCGTTACGCGGCCTACGGCTGGGACGTCCACCACGTCGACTGGACGCAGGACGGCGACTACGAGGAGAACGTCGCCGCGCTGGCGAAGGCGTTCGCCGCGGCCAAGGCCGACACGTCCCGCCCGTCCTTCATCGCGCTCCGCACGATCATCGGCTGGCCGGCGCCGAACAAGAAGAACACCGGCAAGATCCACGGTTCGGCGCTCGGCGCCGACGAGGTCGCCGCGACCAAGCAGATCCTCGGCATGGACCCGGCCGAGAGCTTCCAGGTCCCCGAGGACGTGCTGGCCCACGCCCGCGCCGTGTCCGACCGGGGCCGCGCGGACCACGCCGAGTGGAGCAAGGCGTTCGAGGCGTGGCGCTCCGCGAACCCCGAGCGGGCCG
Organism: Actinomadura sp. NPDC048021; assembly: GCF_040653135.1. Taxonomy (NCBI): domain Bacteria; kingdom Bacillati; phylum Actinomycetota; class Actinomycetes; order Streptosporangiales; family Thermomonosporaceae; genus Actinomadura; species Actinomadura sp. NPDC048021. The sequence goes on along the minus strand of NZ_JBEZJQ010000019.1, from coordinate 99,332 downwards.
CGGAGTTCGACCGGATCTCCTCGCGGACGCTGCCGGCCGGCTGGGAGAGCGCGCTGCCGGAGTTCGAGGCGGGCAAGTCCATCGCGACCCGCGCGGCGTCCGGCGAGGTGCTGGCGTCGCTGGCGCCGGTGCTGCCGGAACTGTGGGGCGGCTCGGCCGACCTCGCGGAGAGCAACAACACGACGATGAAGGGCGAGCCGTCCTTCATCCCGGAGGAGTTCCAGACCAAGGAGTTCCCCGGCCACCGCTACGGCCGCACGCTGCACTTCGGCGTCCGCGAGCACGCGATGGCCGCGATCTGCAACGGCATCGCGCTGCACGGCGGCACCCGCCCCTACGGCGGCACGTTCCTGATCTTCAGTGACTACATGCGCCCGGCGGTCCGGCTGGCGGCGCTGATGAAGCTGCCGGTCACCTTCGTCTGGACGCACGACTCGATCGGGCTCGGCGAGGACGGCCCGACCCACCAGCCCGTCGAGCACCTGTGGGCGCTGCGGGCGATCCCGGGCCTGGACGTCGTCCGCCCCGCCGACGCCAACGAGACCGCGGTGGCGTGGCGGACGATCCTGCAGCACACCGACCGCCCGGCCGGCCTGGCGCTGACCCGGCAGAAGCTGGCGACGCTGGAGCGCGGCGGCGAGATCGCCTCCGCCGAGGGCGCGGCCAAGGGCGGCTACGTGCTGGCCGACGCCGACGGCGGGCGGCCCGAGGTGATCCTCATCGCGACCGGCAGCGAGGTGGAGCTGGCGCTGCAGGCGCGCACGACGCTGCAGTCCGAGGGCACCCCGACCCGCGTGGTGTCGATGCCGTGCGTGGAGTGGTTCGAGCAGCAGAGCGACGCCTACCGGCAGGAGGTGCTGCCGCCGGGCGTGCGCGCCCGGGTGTCGGTCGAGGCCGGCGTGGCGCTCGGCTGGCGCGGCTACGTCGGCGACGCCGGCGAGTCGGTGAGCCTGGAGCACTTCGGCGCCTCGGCCGACTACAAGACCCTGTTCCTGCAGTTCGGCATCACGCCCGAGCGCGTGGTGGCGGCGGCCAAGGCCAGCCTCATCCGGGCCGGCGTGCGCCACGCGGGGCAGGGCGAGACGACCGGCAACTGAGTCACGGCCCGCGAGGCGGGCGGCGTCCGCGCACCCCCGCACGCCGCCCGCCCGCCCCGGCGGGGCGATGAAGACGACGACGAGGAGAAGAGCGATGAGCGACATTCTGAAGAAGCTCTCGGGCGAGGGCGTCTCGATCTGGCTGGACGACATCAGCCGGGAGCGGCTGCGCACGGGCAACCTGGCGGAGCTGGTCAAGGACAAGCACGTCGTCGGCGTCACGTCCAACCCGACGATCTTCGCGAAGGCGCTGAGCAAGGGCGACGCCTACGACGAGCAGGTCCGCGACCTCGCGGTGCGCGGCGTGGACGTCGAGGAGGCGGCCCGCGCCATCACCACCTACGACATCCGGTGGGGCTGCGACGTGCTGCGCCCGGTCTACGACCGGACCGAGGGCCTGGACGGCCGCGTGTCGATCGAGGTCGACCCGCGGGTGGCCCGCGACACCCGCCGCACGATCGCCGAGGCGCGGGCGCTGTGGTGGATGGTGGACCGGCCCAACCTGCTCATCAAGATCCCGGCGACGGAGGAGGGCCTGCCGGCGATCACGGCGGTGCTGGCCGAGGGCATCAGCGTGAACGTGACGCTGATCTTCTCGCTGGAGCGCTACGGCAAGGTCATCGACGCGTTCTTCGCCGGGCTGGAGAAGGCCCGGGAGAACGGCCACGACCTGTCGAAGATCGCCTCGGTGGCCTCGTTCTTCGTCAGCCGGGTGGACACCGAGATCGACAAGCGGCTCGACAAGATCGGCTCGGACGAGGCGAAGGCGCTGCGCTCCAAGGCGGGCCTCGCCAACGCCCGGCTCGCCTACGCGCTGTACGAGGAGAAGTCCGCCACCGACCGGTGGAAGGCGCTCAAGGACGCCGGGGCGCGCCCGCAGCGGCCGCTGTGGGCCTCGACCGGCGTGAAGGACCCCGACCTCAGCGACACCCTGTACGTGGACGAGCTGGTCGCGCCGGGCACGGTCAACACGATGCCGGAGGCGACGCTGGTGGCCGAGGCCGACCACGGCCAGGTCCGCGGCGACACCGTCCGGGGCGCCTATGACGACGCCCGCGCGCACATGGCGGCGCTGAAGGACGTCGGCGTCGACTACGACGACGTCGTGCGGGTGCTGGAGGAGGAGGGCGTCGAGAAGTTCGAGGCGTCCTGGACGGAGCTCCTCGACACCATCACCGGCGAGCTGGAGTCCAAGAAGGCCGGCGCGTGACGTCGGTGGTGACCGCCGGGGGGATCTCGGTCACCATCCGCGGCACCGTCGTCGACGAGAGCGAGACGGTCCTGGACCGTCTCGTCTCCGACGGCGTGCCCGGCTCGCTCGCGTCCCGCAACGCCAAGCTGTGGGGTCCGGACGCGGCCCCGCTCGCCGCCCGCCGGCTCGGCTGGCTGGGCCTGCCGGAGACCTCGCGTTACCTGTGCGACCGGCTGTCGGAGCTGGTGGGCGAGGTCCGCTCCGCCGGGCTCGACCGGATCGTGCTGGCGGCGTCCGGGGGTCCGGCGCTGGCGGCGGAGGCGATCTGCCGGACGGCGGGCGCGGACCTGACCGTCCTCGACACCACCGACCCGCACGAGGTGTCCGCCGTCCTGGCCGCCGGCCTGGACCGGACGCTCGTCGTCGTGGCGGACGAGGGCGTCGAGGCCGAATCGCTGCGGCGCGTCTTCGGGCGCGCCTTCTCCGAGGCCGGGCTGAAGGGCGCCGAGCTGGCCCGCCGGTTCGTCGTGGTCGCCGAAGAGGGCTCCGCCCTCCAGCAGGCGGCCCGCGACGTCGGGCACCACTTCGTCCCGGCCGAGGAGGACGTCGACGGCCGGTTCGGCGCGCTCGGCGCGCGGGCGCTGGTCCCGGCGGCGCTCGCGGGAGTGGACGTCGGGTCCCTGCTGGACGAGGCGTCCCGGCTCGCGGCGGTGCTGCGGCAGCCCTACGACAACCCGGCGCTGGCGCTCGGCGCGGCGCTGGCCTCCTCGGCGCTCGGCTCCCGCGACAAGCTGGTGATCGCCGACCTCGGGTCCGGCCTGGAGGGCTTCGCCGCGTGGGCGGAGCAGCTGGTCGCCGGGGCGATGGGCAAGGACGGCAAGGGTCTGCTCCCGGTCGTGGTGGAGGGCGTCGACGCGCCCGGCTTCGAGCTGACCGGCGACCTGCGGCGCGTCATCCTGGGCCGCCGCCCGGACGAGCCGGGCCCCGGGCGCGAGGCGGGGGTGAGCGTCGCCGGGCCGCTCGGCGGGCAGTTCCTGCTGTGGGAGTACGCGGTCGCGGTGGCGTGCCGGGTGATCGGGGTCGACCCGTTCACCGAGCCCGACGTCGGCGAGTCGCGGGAGAGCACGGCGGCGCTGCTGCGCTCGGAGGAGGGCGCCGCGCCGACGGTGGTGCACCGGCCCCCCGAGCTGGTCGAGGGCGCCGTCGAGGTGCACGCCCCCGAGGACGCGCTGCGCGGCGCGCGGACCCTCACCGAGGCGCTGGACGTCCTGCTGGAGGACATCGAGGACGGCGGCTACCTCGCGCTCCTGGCCTACCTCGACCGGACCGCGGACGCCGCGGCGGCGGAGCTGCGGCCGCTGCTGGCGGCGCGGGCCGCCAAGGTCCGCCGCAATCCCGCCCCCGTCACCTTCGGCTGGGGGCCCCGCTGTCTGCACACGGCCGGGCAGTACCACAAGGGCGGCCCGGCGAACGGCGCGTTCCTGATGGTCACCGGTGCCGTCTCCGGCGACGTCCCCGTGCCGGGCAGGCCCTACAGCCTCGGCGAGCTGCAGCTCGCGCAGGCGTTCGGCGACCTGCGGGTGCTGCGGTCGCTCGGCCGTCCCGCCTTCCGGATCCACCTGCGCGACCGCGCCGAGGGACTCGACCGGCTCGCGGCCGCGCTGGGCTGACCGACCGGGTCCGGCCGCGTCGACTCACCGCGACCGGCCGGATCCGGGACGCGACCAAGAAGATCGATGGAGATGGTCGCGAATGCCCTTTCTCTCCTGAAACGATGGGGGCCGGGAGGGAACGGTGTCAGGATTCGACGTACTCACGCGCGGTGACGTGCTGGACTCGGCGCTGCAGGCGCGGGACTACCTCGTGAGCTGCGGCGTCCCCGGTGCGCTGGCCGCCAAGGACCCCCAGCTGTGGGGGCGGCGGGCGGTCGACCACAGCCGGCTGGGCTGGCTCGACCTGCCGTTCGCCTCCCGCGGGCTGCTGAACCAGGTCGGCGGGCTGGTGGCGGAGGCGCGGTACTCGGGCCTCGACCATGTGGTGCTGATCGGCGTCGGCGCGGAGAGCCTCGCCGCGCAGGCCGTCGTGGAGGCGCAGGCGCCCGCGATGGCGGGCGCCGGCGGCGCGGCCGAGCGGCCGTCCGGCGAGCTGACCGTGCTGGACGGCGGCGACACCGCCGCGCTCGCGTTCGCGATGGAGCGGCTCGACCGCACGCTGGTCGTGCTGGCCAGCAAGGCGGGCGTGTCCCTGGAGGGCGACGCCTACCGCCGGATCTTCGCGGCGGCGTTCCGGGAGCGGGGCCTGTCGGAGCGGGAGATCGCGAGCCGGTTCCTCGTCATCACCGACCACGGCAGCCCACTGCACGACTTCGCCCGCCAGTGCGGCTACCGGATCGGGCTGACCGACCCCTACCTGCCCGGGCACTACGGCGCCCTGTCCGCCTACGGGCTCGTCCCCGCCGTGCTGGCGGGCGCGGACGCCGACCGGCTCCTGGAGGAGGCGGCGTCGCTCGTGCCGTCGCTGTCCAGGAACGAGGACAACCCGGGCCTGCTGCTCGGCGCCGTCATCGGCGGCTGCGCGCAACAGGGGCCGGGCGGCCTCGCCCGCGACAAGGTGCTGCTGCGCGAACCGGGCGGGCCGGGCGCGCTGAGCGCGTGGATCGCCCAGCTGCTCGCGGTCGGCACCGGCAAGCGGGGGCGCGGCGTGCTGGCCTTCGAGCCGCCCGGCGGCCGGGGCGACTTCCCCGACGTGCACGGCGTGTCGGTCAATCCGCGCTCGGCGGCGCAGGACGAGTCCGACACCTCGGTGTGGGCGCCGCTCGGCGCGCAGTTCCTGCTGTGGGAGTACGCGACGGCGGTCGCCGGGTGGCTGCTCGGCGTGAACCCGTTCGAGGCGGGCAGCGCGGTCGTCCAGGAAGCCGAGGACGACGCCGCCACGCTGCTGCGCACGGTCGCGACCGGGTCGCTCACGGCGGAGCGGCCGGTGTACGTCGAGGACGACATCGAGGTGCACGCCGACTTCCCGTGGCCGCCCGGCGCCGAGCTGCAGACCGTCCTCGGCGGCCTGGTCGCCTCGGTGCCGTCCGACGGCTACCTCGCGGTCATGACGTACCTGTCGGGCGACTTCTCCGGGCGCTACCTCGCGCCGTCGCTGGCCCGCGCGTCCGGGCGCCCCGTCGCCTACGGGCCGGGACCCGGCTACCCGCACGCCACGGGTCCGGTGCACAAGGACGGTCCGGGCAACGGCGCGTTCCTGATCATCACCGGCGATCCCGCGCCGGGCGACGCGCTGGCCGCGCACCCCGTCCCCGGGCGCCCCTACAGCCTGGCGCAGCTGCAGATCGCGCGCGCCCTCGGGGAGCTGCGGGCGCTGCGCGCGCGGCGGCTGCCGGTCATCCGGCTGCACCTGCGCAACCCGGTGGACGGCGCGGGACGGCTGATCGAGGCGGTCCGCGCGGTGGCGGGGGCGCGCAGACCGTGAGCTTCACCGCCGTCGTCTCGGGGGAGACGGCCATCACCGCTCGCGGTCCGCTGAAGGAGGCCGCCGAGCGGGTCCTGGGAAGGTTGTGGATCGACCAGGTGCCGGTCCGGCTCGCCTCGGAGGACGCGTCGCTGTGGCCGTCGGCGGCCACCGCCGGCGTGGAGGGCCGCCCGCTGTGCTGGCCTGGGCAGCCCGGTCCCGGCCGCGCGGTGTTGGAACGTGCCGAACAGCTGCGCGCGCGGGCCCGCGAGGACGGGCTGACCGACGTGGTGCTGCTCGGCGGCGGCGCCCCGGCCCGCGCCGCAGAGCTGATCGTCCGCGCCGGCGGAGCACCCGCGCCGGACGGCCGCGGCTCGCTGACGGTGCTGGACGGCCCCGACCCCGGGCCGCCGCTGCGCCTCAGGGAGGACCCGGAGCGGCTGAACCGGACGGCGTTCGTGGTGACCGGCGGCGACCCGGCCACCGAGGCGCTGCGCGAGGTGCTCGCGGAGGCGCTGCGGGAGGAGGGCCTGTCCCCCGCCGGGATCGCGCGGCGGTTCGTGACGGTCGCCGAGCCGCGCGCGGCGGCGGCCGGGCACGCGGCGGAGGCGGGGCACGCGCTGGTGGAGGCTCCGGCGCCCACCGCGTTCGGCGCGCTGTCCCCCTACGCGCTGGTGCCCGCGGCGCTCGCCGGCGCCGACGTCGGGGCGCTGCTGGAGGAGGCCACCGCCGTCCTGCCGTCGCTCACGCGGCCGGAGCACAATCCGGGGCTCGTGCTCGGCGCCATCCTCGGCGGAGCGGCCCGCGCCGGGCGGCGGACGGCCGTGCTCGGCGGCTACCCGGCGGCGCTGCCGGGCATCGCCGGATGGGCGGCGCTGCTGCTGCGGGAGGCGGCGGGCGGCCGGCTGGTGCCGGTCGTCCAGGACGGGGGCCTGCCGTTGCAGCCCGACGACGACCTGTTCCTGCTGACGTTCGACGGCCGCCCGCACCAGGACGACGCCACGGTCGCCGGGCCGCTCGCCGCGCAACTCGTCGTATGGGAGTACGCCGCCGCGGTGGCGTCCTACCTGCTGGAGGCCGACCCGCTGGCGGCGGCGGAACGGCCCGCCCCGATGACGCTGGACGACGGGACCGGCGAGCCGCTGTTCGCCGACGGCGACCCCGGCCAGGCGGTCGAGGCCCGCACGGCCGTCCCCGCGCTGGCCGGCGCGTCCGGGCTCACCGGGCTCACCGGGCTGCTGGACGCGCTGGCCGGTCGCGTCGGGCGGGGCGAGCACCTCGTGCTGGTCGCCCACCTCGACCCGGACGAGGCGCGCGGCCAGGGTGCGCAGGTGCGCCGGCTCGCCGCGCTGCTCGCCGCGCGCTGCGGGCGGCCGGTGCGGGTGGACTGGGGCACGCGGCCGCCCGCGACCGGAAATGATCACCCGGACGGATGCGTTTACCTTCTGGTGACCGGGAACGTCGTCCGCGACGTGCCGGTCCCCGGCCGGCACCACACGCTCGGCATGCTGCAGCTCGCGCGGGCGCTGGGGGACGCCCGCGACGCGTGCGCGGCGGGCCGCCCGGTGGTCCGGCTCCACCTGCAGAACCGCTGGGCGGGGCTGGCCCGGCTGCTCGACGCCGCCAGAGGAGACATATGAGCGCGCACACCGGGAACCGGCGAAGACCGTGGCCGGACAGGGGGCGATACCGAGTTGGGGCCCGCGATACGAGTTGGGGCAGGATGCTTGAAGCAGTAGTCGAAGAAGGCGCAGTGCGATCAGAGGGGGCCACGTGACCAACACAGCCAATCCGCTCCGCGACCCGCGGGACAAGCGCCTGCCGCGGGTGGCCGGGCCGTGCGTGCTCGTGCTGTTCGGTGTCACCGGGGACCTGTCGCGCAAGAAGCTCCTCCCGGCGATCTACGATCTGGCGAACCGGGGGCTGCTGCCGCCGGGCTTCTCCCTGGTGGGATTCGCTCGGCGCGACTGGGAGAACGAGGACTTCCGCCAGATCGCCTACGAGTCCGTCAAGGCCCACGCGCGGACCCCGTTCCGCGAGGACGTGTGGACGCACCTGATGGAGGGCATGCACTTCGTCCCCGGTGAGTTCAGCGACCCGGGCGCGTTCGACGCGCTGGCGATGGCGGTCAAGGAGCTGGACGAGAGCCGCGGCACCGGGGGCAACTACGCGTTCTACCTGTCGATCCCCCCGAAGTTCTTCCCGCAGGTCGTCGAGCAGCTGCAGCGCAGCGGCCTCGCCGACCGCAAGGAGGGCTCCTGGCGCCGGGTCGTCATCGAGAAGCCCTTCGGCCGCGACCTGAAGACCGCGGTGGAGCTGAACGACACCGTGCACCGCGTGTTCCCCGAGGAGGCGATCTTCCGGATCGACCACTACCTCGGCAAGGAGACGGTGCAGAACATCCTGGCCCTGCGGTTCGCCAACACGATGTTCGAGCCGATCTGGAACCGCTCCTTCGTCGACCACGTGCAGATCACGATGGCCGAGGACATCGGGATCGGCGGCCGGGCCGGGTACTACGACGGCATCGGCGCCGCCCGCGACGTCATCCAGAACCACCTGCTCCAGTTGCTGGCGCTCACCGCGATGGAGGAGCCGACCTCGTTCAGCGCCGACGCCGTCCGCGCCGAGAAGGCCAAGATCCTTTCCGCGGTGCGGGTGCGGGGCGACCTGGCCCAGTCGACGGCGCGCGGGCAGTACGCGGCGGGCTGGCAGGGCGGCGTGAGCGTCCGGGGGTACCTGGAGGAGGAGGGCATCCCCGCCGACTCGCGCACCGAGACCTACGCGGCGGTCAAGCTGGAGATCGACAACCGCCGCTGGGCGGGCGTCCCGTTCTACCTGCGCACCGGCAAGCGGCTGAGCCGCCGGGTCACGGAGGTGGCGATGGTGTTCCAGCAGGCGCCGCACCTGCCGTTCTCACACACCGACACCGAGGAGCTCGGGCAGAACGCCCTGGTGATGCGGGTGCAGCCGGACGAGGGCATCACGGTCCGGTTCGGCTCGAAGGTGCCCGGCACCTCGATGGAGATCCGCGACGTCAACATGGACTTCGCCTACGGCGAGTCCTTCACCGAGGCCTCGCCCGAGGCCTACGAGCGGCTGCTGCTCGACGTGCTGATCGGCGACCCGCCGCTGTTCCCCCGGCAGGAGGAGGTCGAGCTGTCCTGGAAGATCCTCGACCCCATCGAGGAGTACTGGGCCAGCCGGGGCGGCCTCGACCAGTACAAGGCCGGCGGCTACGGGCCCGACAGCGCCGACGAGCTGATGGCGCGGGACGGCCGAACCTGGAGGCGGCTCTAGATGAACATCGATCTGACCGGCACGACGACCCGCAAGATCCAGGACGCGCTGACGCAGTCCCGGCATCTGATGGGCGGCCCGGCCGTCGGCATGGTGCTCACACTGATCATCGTGACGGACGAGTCGGCGCAGTACGACGCGGTGCGCGCCGCGACCGAGGCGGCGCGCGAGCACCCCTGCCGGGTGCTGACCGTCATCTCCCGCGACCCGCGGGGCAACTCCTCGCGGCTCGACGCGGAGATCCGGATGGGCGAGACCGGCCCCGGCGAGACGGTGCTGCTGCGCATGTACGGGCCGCTCGCCGAGCACGCCGACTCCGTCGTCGTGCCGCTGCTGATGCCCGACACCCCGGTGGTGACGTGGTGGCCCGGCGGCAAGGTGCCGAAGGTGCCCGCCAAGGACCCGCTGGGCCGGCTGGCGCAGCGCCGGGTGACCGACGCCTACGCGGCCCGCGACCGGCTCGGCACCCTGGCCCAGCTCGCCGAGGGCTACCGGCCGGGCGACACCGACTTCACCTGGACGCGGCTGACCTCCTGGCGGTCGCTGCTGGCGGCCGCGCTCGACCAGGAGCACGACGAGATCACCTCGGGCGAGGTGATGGCCGAACCGGACTCCCCGAGCGCGGAGCTGCTGGCGGCGTGGCTGTCGGTCCGGCTCGGCGTCCCGGTGGACCGGAGGGTCTCCGAGGGCCCCGGCATCACCGGCGTCCGGCTGGTGACGACGGGCGGCGACCTGGTCATCGACCGCCCGGACGGGCGGGTCGCGACGCTGTGCCGCCCCGGCCAGCCCGACCGGCAGGTGTCGCTGATGCGGCGGCCGATGGCGGAGCTGCTGGCCGAGGAGCTGCGGCGCCTCGACCCCGACGAGGTCTACCGCGACGCCGCCGCCCGGTTCGCCAAGGACCTGGCGGGCGGGACGCAGAAGCCGGGCGTGGCGAGCGAGCCGGTGTCGGCGACGTCCGACGCGGCCGCGCCGCCCAGGAAGCAGGCGACGGCCAAGCGGGCGGGAGCCGGGCAGGCGGACTCGAAGCAGGCGGACTCGAAGCAGCCGGCGCGCAAGGGCCGCGGCAGGACGGGGGACGCGTGACCGCCCCGACCGTCCTGGTCCACCGCGACCAGTCCCTGCTCGCCGAGGCGGCCGCGGCCCGGCTCGTGACGCGGATCGCCGACGCCCAGGCGGCGCGGGGTACGGCGTCGGTGGTGCTCACCGGCGGCGGCGTCGGCACGGCGGTGCTCGCCGCGCTGGCCGCCTCCGGCGCCCGCGACGCGGTCGACTGGGGCCGGCTCGACCTGTGGTGGGGCGACGAGCGCTTCCTGCCCGCCGGAGACCCCGAGCGCAACGAGACCGGGGCGCGGGAGGCGCTGCTCGACCACGTCCCGCTCGACCCGGCGCGGGTCCACGCGATGCCGGCGGCCGACGGCCCGGACGGCGACGACCCGGACGCCGCGGCCGAGCGGTACGCCGCCGAGCTGCGGTCCGCCGCCGGAACGGGGGGCGGACCGGTCCCGGCCTTCGACGTGGTGATGCTGGGCGTCGGCCCCGACGCGCACGTGGCGTCGCTGTTCCCGGAGCTGCCGGCGCTGCGCGACGAGGGAGCGGTGGCGGCGGTGCGGGGCGCCCCGAAGCCGCCCCCGACCCGGATCTCGCTGACGTTCCCCTCTCTGCGCGCCGCGGACGAGGTGTGGCTGCTGGCGGCGGGCGAGTCCAAGGCGAAGGCCATCGGGCTCGGGCTGGCGCCGGACGCGGACCCCTTCCACGTCCCGTGCGCGGGGGCCCGCGGGCGGAGCCGGACCCTGTTCCTGCTCGACCGGGCCGCCGCGTCCGAGCTTCCGCCGGGTACGGGGCGCGTCATCGCCCCTTGAACCCCGCGTGAAGTAAGGCCCGTACACCTGGGAGAAGACTGAACAGTAGCGGTGCTCCCGCATGCCTCGGCCGAAAGCGTGCATACCTTCACCAAGGGAAAACCCGCGTCGAGCGTGAGGAGTTCTCAGGTGCTCAAGGGTCGGACCGGGACGGTGGGAGCGGCGGTCGCCGGGGCGGCGGTGATCGCCGCCGCGGGCTGCTCGTCCGGTGGCGGTGGAGGAGGGGGCGGTGACGGCGGCGAGGCCGGGGACGCGGTGAAGCTCGCCGTCACGCCCGCCACCGGGACGCGGCAGGCGGCCCCGGACAAACCGGTCACCGTCACGGCGGACAACGGCACGCTCACGAGCGTGACCGTCACCTACGGCAAGAAGGGCGCGAAGGCCGCGGGGAAGCTCGCCGCCGACAGGAAGTCGTGGACGTCGTCGTGGACGCTGCGGCCGTCCACGACGTACACGGTCACGGCCAAGGCCACCGGGGACGGCGGCAAGCAGGCCACGACGACGTCGACGTTCACGACGCTGACGCCGCGCAGGAAGCTGGAGAGCGGCATGTCGCCGCTGGACGGCGAGACCGTCGGCGTCGGCATGCCCGTCCAGCTGCTGCTGTCCAAGCCGGTGAGCACCAAGGCCGGCAAGGCGGCGGTGGAGAAGGCCCTCGAGGTCCGCATGTCCAAGCCGGTCGAGGGCGCCTGGTCCTGGATCGGCGACAAGGAGGTCGACTTCCGGCCCCGCGACTACTGGCCGTCCGGGCAGAAGGTGGAGGTCGTCGCGCACCTGGCGGGGCTGAACGCCGGCGGGGGCATGTACGGGATGAAGGACCGCACCGTCGGCTTCACCGTCGGGCCGCGTCACATCACCACCGTCGACGCCAAGAAGCACCGGGCGACGGTCACCGACGGCGGCAGGACGGTGCGGACGATGAAGGTGAGCCTCGGCAAGCCGGGCCACGACAGCTACAGCGGCACCATGATCGCGCAGGAGAAGGCGGCGCACATCGTCATGGACTCGGCCACCACCGGCGACCCCGGCGAGTACCGGATCCCGACGAAGTGGAACGTCCGGCTCACCTACAGCGGGACGTTCGTCCACTCGGCGCCGTGGTCGACCGACGCGCAGGGCAACGACAACGTCAGCCACGGGTGCGTGAACGCCTCCCCGGGCGACGCCAAGTGGTTCTACGACTTCACCAACCGGGGCGACGTGGTGAAGGTGACCGGCACGTCGCGGCAGCTCCAGTTCGGGAACGGGCCGACGCCGTGGGCGAAGTCCTGGGACGCATGGCTGAAGGGCAGCGCGGTGGGCGAGCCGGTCATGGGCACGCCCCTCGCCTGAGGCCACCGGTGCCGTCCGCGACCCCACTGGCACACTTGGTGCCATGCAGAAGCTCTCGTTGGACGCACAGGTCCGGGGCCTGATGAAGCGCGCCGCCGCGGCCTCGACCGGGCGCGGCGCCGAGACCGTGTACGGCGGGCACGAGCACGTCCTGCGCCAGACGCTGATCGCCATGACGGCGGGCACGGCGCTGGCGGAGCACGAGAGCCCCGGCGAGGCGACGGTCCTGGTCATGCAGGGCCGCGTGCGGCTGGTGGCCGGCCAGGACTCCTGGGACGGCATCGCCGGGGACCTGCTGATCATCCCGGACGCGCGGCACAGCCTGGAGGCGCTGGAGGACGCCGCGGTGCTGCTCACCGTGGCCAAGCCCGGCTGACCGGGCGGTGAGGCGCCGGGCCGGGCCGCCCGATGTCGGGCGGCCCGGCCCGGCGCCTCCGGGAGGGGCGCCGCGCCTCAGTCGCAGGTGAAGTCCCGCGCGGGAAGGCGGCCGGTCAGCAGGTAGCCGTTGACCGTGTCCATGACGCAGGCGTTCGGGTAGCCGCGCTGGTAGGGCGCGTGGACGTCGGCGTCCAGCGTGACCATCCGCGATCCGCGCAGCAGCCCGTGCAGAGCCTGGTTGCTCGCGTAGATCGTGCGGGTGTCGCCGGTCGCGGCCACCATCAGCGCGGGCAGCCGCCCGCCGACCTCGGTCGGCCGCTCCGCGGGCCGCGCGGGCCAGAACGCGCACGGGTTGACGTTGCGGGTCAGGGGCGCGAACAGCGGGCTGGCCGCCCGGTTCCGCTCGATGTCGCGCCGGTAGGACTCCGGATCGCGCGACGCCGTCGCGTCCCCGCAGATGATGGCGGTCTGCCCGCTCCCGTACACCGATTCGGCACCGGTGAGCAGGAACTTGAGTTCCTCGTCCAGTTCCTTGGTCGGCTGGACGCTCTCCCCCGCCGCGGCCTTGACGAAGACGCGCAGCGACTCCGCCAGCGTGGCCCTGGCCTGGTCCTCGTCGGTGCCGAGGTCGTTGAACAGCACGGCCGGCAGCACGGTGTCGTCCACGCGGTACGGGCCGACGGCGAGGGGCTTCCCGCCGGCCGCCCTGACGAGCCCGCGCACGGTGCCGAGGACTTCGTCGCGGGTGCCGCCGAGGCCGTAGGCCGCGTCGCGCTTCGCCGCCCATGCGGCCCACGCGGCGAGCGCGTGGTCGTTGGCGCCCTCGGTGCCGGCCAGCAGGCGCGGGCCGAAGCCGGCCGGGTCGACCGAGCTGTCGAGGACGACGCGGTCGAGGCGGCCGGGGAACATCGTCGCGTACACCGACCCGAGGTAGGTGCCGTAGGACGCGCCGTTGTAGGAGACCTTCCGCTCGCCGAGCGCCCCCCGGACGATGTCCATGTCGCGGGCGATGTTGCGCGTGCTGATGTGCGGCAGGACGCCGGCGTCGGTCCGCGCGCAGCGGTCGGCGAGGTCCTTGGCGAACGCCGCGGACCGGTCGAAGGAGCGGCGGCTCTCCCCCGCCGACCGGATCCACGTCCCGGCGGGCCAGTGGCAGTCCACCGCGGCGCTGCGGCCGAGCGAGCGCGGGTCCATCCCCACCAGGTCGTACCGAGGACCGGCCTTCCCCATGAGGGAGCGCATGTAGGGCGGCATGTCGAGGGCGGGCCCCGGGCCTCCCCCGTTGAGGATCATCGTGCCGATGCGGTGGGCGCGGTCGGACGCCTTCAGGCGGGAGATCGCCACGGTGATGGTGCGGCCCTCGGGACGGCGGTAGTCGAGCGGGACGGTGACGTCCGCGCACCGGGCGCCCGCCTTGTCGAGCTCCTTGCCGACCTCGTCACCGGCGTCGAGGGTGCACTTCTTCCAGTCCAGCCGCTGGTCGTAGAAGCGGGCGAGACCGCCCTTCCCGGTCGTGGCCGCTGCTGGAGCGGCGACCGGCGCACCGGTCGGTGCGGCGGCCGGTGCGGCTGCCCCGTCGCAGAAGGCCGTCTCGACGAGCCGCATCTGGTCGTCGAACGCCTCCTGGGTGGACGGGTTCTCGTTGAGGGCGACCGTCACGCGGCGCCCGGACGGCGCGACGCCCGAGACGGTGACGTAGCTTGGGAGGCCGCCCGCGTGCCCCCACCAGGTGCCGCCGCAGCGCAGCGGGGTCTCGATGAGGCCGAGGCCGTAGGCCGCGCCGTCCCAGATGCGGTCGGGGTCGGCGGGGACCGTCTGCCTCATCTGCGCGAGCATCGCGGGACTCAGCAGGCGGCCGCCCATCAGCGCACCGAAGAAGACGTTCAGGTCGCGGGGGCTGGAGATCAGCGCGCCGCCGGCCCAGCCCATCGTCGTGTTCATCTCGGTGTAGTCGTTCCAGCGGACGGTCCCGTCGCGCTCCTCGCGCATGTAGCCGTGCGCGTGCGCTCCCCTGATCCGCGTCTCGTCGCCCGGCCAGTAGGTGTCGCGCAGCCGCAGCGGCCGGATGATCCGGTGCTGGACCTCGTCCTCCAGGCTGCGCCCGCCCGCCTTCTCCGCGATGAGCCCCGCGATGATGTAGTTCGTGGTCGAGTAGTGCCAGCCGGGGCGCGGGGGCGGGAGCTTCAGCGCCCGGTCGATCAGTTCACCGGGCTCGAAGTGCCGGAAGCGGTACTCGTCCGGGTCCGAGAAGGTGTCGGTGTAGTCGGGCAGGCCGCTGGTGTGCCGCAGCAGGCTCCGCACGGTGATCTTCCGGCCGTCGTAGCCGCCCCGGTCGAGCAGACCGGGCAGGTAGCGCTCGACCGGGGCGTCCAGCGAGATCCGGCCCTCCCGCGCCAGCTGGAGCACGGTGACGGCCGTGAACGTCTTGGTGATGCTGGCGATCCGTACGCGCAGGTCCGCGCTCATCGGCCTCCCCGTGCGGCGGTCGGCCACCCCGCTGCCGGCCTTCCACGTCCCGCACGCGGGATCGTCGACGCGCACGGCGGCGCCCGTGAGCCCGTGCGTTCCGGTCAGCCGCTCCAGTGCCCGCAGGGTCGCCGCGCGGTCGGCGCAGCCGGCCGGCGCCGGCTCGGCTCGCGCGGGTGCCGGGACGGCGGCGGCCGCGGCGATCGCGGCCCCCGCCGCCAGCACCGCGACCGCCCGTCTGGCGGCCTCGCGCCGCCTCGGTGGTGTCGTCGTCATGCCCACAGACGCTAGGCACGCGAAGGCGCGGGCACACTGCGGGCAGCGGGCGGCCGCGGGGTGGGGACAGCCCCAGGACGCGTCCCGCAGACCAAAGTCGACGCGGCGCCGACCTGCGGCCACTGACGGAGGCGGTCGGCATGGCTACCGTGGGGCGGATGGACCTCCTGCGCCGGCCGTGGCGCGACTGGCTCGGCGACCTCGGCGCCGCCGGCGCCGCGATGGCGCTCGGCTGGGTGCTGCTCCAGGGCACGATCGACGACCTGCCCCCCGGGGAGACGATCCTGGTCCGGCGGGACGTGCTGATCGGCGCCGTCGCCTGCGTGTTCCTCGTCCTCTTCCGGCGCCGCCATCCGGTGGCCCTCGCGGTCGTGATGGTGTTCGCGCAGTGGGCGGCGACGACGACGCTCGGCACGGCGGCGATCGCGATGTACTCGCTGGCGATGCTGCGGCCCTGGCGGATCGCGCTGCCGATCGCCGGCGCCAGCCTGGCACTGATCATCGTGTTGTTCCGGTTCGCGTCGCCCGACGGGCAGTTCCTCCAGGGAAGCGTCATCTTCGCGCTGATCTACGCGGTCCTCGTGACGACGGGCATGCTGGTGCGGTCCCGGCGGCAGCTCATCGCCTCGCTGGAGGAGCGGGCCCGCGCCGCCGAGACCGAGCAGCGGCTGCGGGTCGAGGAGGCCCGGCTGCTGGAGCGCGAGCGGCTCGCCCGCGAGATGCACGACGTCCTCGCGCACCGCATCTCGCTGCTGGCGGTGCACGCGGGGGCGCTGGAGTTCGGCCCGGGCACGCCGGACGGGCAGCGCGAGGCCGCCGGGATCATCCGGCGCAGCGCCTACGAGGCGATGGAGGACCTGCGCGAGGTGATCGGCGTCCTGCGCGACGACGCGCCCGGCGCCGATCCCGAGCGCCCGCAGCCGACGCTCGCGGACGTCCCCGCGCTCGTCGAGGAGTCGCGGCGGGCCGGGGGCCGCGTCACGCTGGAGCGGAACGTCCCCGACCCCGGGATGGTCCCCTCCCGCGTGGGACGGCACGCCTACCGGATCGTCCAGGAGGGGCTGACGAACGCCCGCAAGCACGCGCCGGGCGCGGACGTCCGGGTGTCCCTGGACGCGGGTGCCGAACTGGACGTCGAGATCGTCAACGCGATGCCCGCCGGCCCGCCCGCCCTGCCCCTCCCCGGCTCCGGCACGGGGCTGGTGGGCCTCGCCGAGCGCGTGGCGCTGCTCGGCGGGACCCTGGAGCACGGCCGCACCGGCGACGGGCGGTTCCGGTTGCGCGCCCGCCTTCCGCTGCGGGCCGCGCATGGCGCCGGTACCGGTGGGAAAGGTGATACTCATGGCAGCGAACTCCTCTGACGAGCCCGTCCTCGAAGAACTCGACCGCGCCGAGTGCATGAAGCTCCTCGCCGGCGGCACCATCGGCCGGGTGGCGTTCGACGACGGCGAGGGACCGACGGTCATCCCCGTGAACTACGCGGTCGAGGGAGACTCGGTGATCTTCCGCACATCCGCGGCGGGCCGGCTGACCCGCAACCTGCTGACGGCGGTGACCGGCGGGGAGGTCCGGGCGGCCTTCGAGGTCGACCGGTTCGAGGAGGCCCGCCACGAGGGCTGGAGCGTGCTGCTGCGGGGCGGCGCGCACCTTCTCTCCGAGGCGGAGAAGGCCGAGGTCGCGCAGGTCCGGCCGTGGCCCGGTGGCGATCGGGAGGCGTGGTTCCGGCTGGCGGCGTCGAGCGTCACCGGACGCCGCCTGCGCCGCGACTGAGCCGCCCGTAGGGTGGCGGGATGGACTCCCCTCCCGTCCGCGTCCTGATCGTCGACGACGACGCGCTCGTCCGGGCCGGCCTGTCGATGATGCTGGCGAGCGCCGGCGACCTGGAGGTCATCGCGGACGTCGCCGACGGCGCCGAGGTCGTCGCCGCCGTGAACCAGCACCGGCCCGACGTCGTGCTGATGGACATCCGGATGCCGCGGCTGGACGGGCTCGCGGCGACCGCGCTGCTGCGCGGCCGCCGCGAGCCGCCCGAGATCATCATCCTGACCACGTTCGACAGCGACGACCACATCCTGCGGGCGATGCGCGCCGGCGCGAGCGGCTTCCTGCTGAAGCACACCCCGCCGCCGGAGATCATGCGGGCGATCCGCCAGGTCGCGGCGGGCGAGCCGATGATGTCGCCCGCGGTGCTGCGCAGGATGATGGCCTACGTCGCCGAGAGCGGCGCCGATCCGCGCCGGGCCCGCGCCCGCGGCCTGCTGGACCGGCTGAGCGACGGCGAGCGGGCCGTGGCCGCGCTCGTCGGCCGCGGCCTGACCAACAGCGAGATCGGCAAGGAGCTGTCGCTCAGCGTCGCCACCGTGAAGGCGTACGTGTCGCGGCTGCTGGCCAAGCTGGAGCTGAACAACCGCGTCCAGATCGCCCTCCTCGTCCACGACGCCGCGCTCGACGACTAGCGGTTCTCTGGGCCGCGCCGCGCCAGCGGGACGTGGCGGAGCAGCAGCGCCGCCGCCAGGCCCAGCACGGTGACGGGCAGCGCGGTGACGAACAGGGTGGAGAACGCGTCCGCGAAGGCCTCGGCGACGCCGTCGCGCACCGGCGCCGGGAGGGTCTCCAGGACCTCGGGGCGGACGGCGTCGCCGAACGCCGGGACCCGCCCGTCCGGGACCCGTCGCACGATCTCCTCGGCGAACCGGTTCGAGACGACGGCGCCGAAGACGGCCATCCCGGCGGCGGTGCCGAGCATGCGGCTCGCGAAGACGCCCGAGCTCGCCGCGCCGAGGTCGCGGTGCGGCGCGGCCTGCTGCGCGATCAGCATGACGACCTGCTGGGACAGCCCGGCGCCGAAGCCGAGCACCGCCATGTAGCAGCCCGCGGCGACCAGGCCGGTGCCGGCGTCCATGGTCGCCAGCAGCGCGATCCCGGCCGCGCTGACCGCCATGCTCGCGGCCGGGAGCCGGTGGTAGCGGCCGGTGCGGTGGATGTACTTCCCGGCCGCCATGGACGAGGCCAGGAGCGCGAGCATCATCGGCAGCAGGAGCAGGCCCGATCGGGTCGCGCCGACTCCCCCGACGACCTGGAAGAACATCGGCAGGTAGGTGGCGAGGCCGAACCCGGTGGCGCCGCCGACGGCCGCGACGGCGCAGGCCACGCTGAACGACCGGTCGCGGAACAGCCGCGGCGGGATGATCGGCTCGGCGGCCGTCCGTTCGGCGAGCGCCCACGCGGTGAACAGCACGGCCGAGGCCGCCGCCAGCGAGAGGACGACGGGCGAGCCCCACGCGTACCGTGTTCCGGCCCAGCTGGTGAACAGGGTGAAGCAGGTGACGGCGGCGCCGAGCAGGACGATCCCGGCGTAGTCGATCCGGGGCCTGCCCTGCGGCGCCGGCAGCCGGAGGAACAGCACGATCACGGCGGTGGCGGCGATGCCGAGCGGCAGGTTGAGGTAGAACACCCACCGCCACGACGCGTGGTCGGTGAGGACGCCTCCGGCCAGCGGTCCCGCGATGCTGGAGACGGCGAAGACGATCGCCGAGTAGCCCTGGTACCGGGCGCGCTCGCGCGGCTCGAACAGCTCGCCGGTGAGCGCGAACATCGAGCTCATCAGGCAGCCGGCCGCGGCGCCCTGGACGGCGCGGAACACGATCAGCCAGGTCATGGTGGGCGCCGCCCCGCACGCCGCCGATCCGGCGAGGAACCCGAGCAGGCCCGTCAGCAGGACGCGGCGGCGCCCGAACAGGTCGCCGAGCCGTCCCGACAGGGGGACGGTGACGCTGGTGGCCAGCACGTACGCCGTCGACACCCAGGCGAGCCGGTCGAGCCCGCCGAGGTCCCCGACGATCGTCGGCAGCGCGGTGCCGAGCACCGTCGCGTCCAGCGAGGACATGAGCCCGGCGAGCATGAGGCCGCCGAACACCAGCAGCCGGTGCCGGTCGGTCATCGGCGCGGTCGTCTCGATCACGCGCACCTCCCATTTCTATGCGTTAGACATATAGATGCTAAACACAGATAGATGAGTCGCGCAATCCATCTAGACTGGGCGCCATGAGCGACGAGGCGCTGGACGCCGTCGAGCGGAGCATGGTCAGGCTGCGCAGGGGCATGTCGCGGCAGCGGCTGGGCAAGGCGGCGATCCGCGACCACAACCTCCCCGTCGACGTGCAGGTCCTGCACGTCGTGGACATCGTGGACGAGGGTCCCGACCGGCCCGGCGAGGAAATGAGCGTCGGCCTGGTGGCCGCCCGCCTCGGCGTCGACGCCTCGCGCGGCAGCCGCATCGTCGCCGAGGCGGTCAAGTCGGGCTACGTCCGGCGGGTCGCCTCGCAGGAGGACGGCCGCCGCATCCATCTGGAGCTCACCGACGCCGGCAGGGCCGTCGTCGACGCCACCCGCCGCACCCGGCAGGAGCACTTCGCCAAGGCCATGAGCGGCTGGACCGACGAGGAGCGCTCCGCCTTCGCCCGCCTCCTGTCCCGCTTCGTCCACACCTACGAGGACTGACCGCTCGCGCGGCGGCGAGGGGCGCCGCGCGTCCTCCCCCGGTTGCGGGCGGACGGCGCCCGCCTACAACCCCGGTTGCGGGTCCGGCGCGAAGCGCTCGGCCTCGCGGAGGACGGAGCCGCGCCGGACCGGCGTCTAGGCTGACGGGATGATGGGTGGTCGCCTGATCCCGCCGGCAGGGCGCGCGCGGGACGCGGCCCTGGCGGGCGGAGTGCTCGCCGTGGTGGCCGTCAGCAGCCTGAAGTCGCTCGTGGGGCCGCGCGAGGAGCCGTGGGCCGCGACGGCGTTCGACTGGGCGCTGATCCTCCTCGCCTGCGGGGCGCTGTTCTTCGCCCGCCGGCGCCCGGTGGCCGTCGCGGCGCTCGTCCTCGTGGCCACCGGCGTCTACTACGTCGCCAGCCTGCACGACGGCGGGCTGATGATCGCGGTCATCGCGGCGCTGTACGCGGTCGCGGCCGCGGGCCGGCTCCAGGCCGCCGTCGTCCTCGCGGCGCTGACCGTGATCGCCACCGGCGCCGGCACCCTCCTCGGCAACCGCGACGTCAACGGCGTCGCCCTGTTCATGCTGACCGGATGGCTGGTGGCCGTGGTCGCGCTCGGGTGGGTGCGGCACAGCCGGATCGCCTACCTGCGCGAGGCCGAGCGGCGCGCCGCCGGCGAGGAGCGGCTGCGCATCGCCCGCGAGCTGCACGACGTCGTCGGGCACCACCTCTCGCTCATCAACGTCCAGGCCGGAACGTCGCTGCACCGTTTCCACCGGGACCCGGCGCAGGGCGAGGCGGCTCTCGCCGCCATCAAGGCGTCGAGCCGGGAGGCCCTGCGCGACCTGCGCGCGACCCTCGGGGTGCTGCGGCAGGCCGACGAGGAGGCGCCGACCGCGCCCCCGCCCTCCCTGGACGGGATCGGCGGGCTGATCGGGACGGCGCGGGCGGCCGGGCTCACCGTGCACGGCGGCGTCACCGGCGAGGCGGACCCGCCCACCGAGGTCGGCCTGGCCGCCTACCGCATCGTGCAGGAGTCGCTCACCAACGTCTCGCGGCACGCCGTCGCCGCGGAGGTCACCGTCAGCGTCGAGCGCGGGCCGGGCGCGCTGCTCGTCGAGGTCGCCGACGACGGCCGGGGCGCCGCCGCGCCGCCGGCGGGGCCGGGCAGCGGCGTCGACGGCATGCGCGAGCGGGCCCGCGCGCTCGGCGGCGAGCTGACGGCGGGTCCGCGGCCGGGCGGCGGCTTCCTCGTCCGGGCCCGGCTGCCCTACGGGAACGAGGCGCGCAAGCGATGATCAAGGTTCTGCTGGCCGACGACCAGGGCCTCGTGCGGGCCGGGTTCCGCTCCATCCTCGACGACGAGGACGACATCACCGTCGTCGGCGAGGCCGCGGACGGCGCGCGGGCGGTCTCCGCCTGCCGCGGGCTGCGCCCGGACGTGGCGCTGCTGGACGTGCGGATGCCCGGCATGGACGGCCTGGAGGCCGCCCGGCGGATCACCGCCGACCCGCGGCTCGGCGGCGTGCGGGTGGTGATCCTGACGACCTTCGACCTGGACGAGTACGTGTACGGGGCGCTGCGCGCCGGAGCCACCGGCTTCCTGCTCAAGGACACCGAGCCGGCGGAGCTGATCCACGCGGTGCGGGTGGCGGCGCGCGGGGACGCGCTGATCACCCCGTCCGTCACCCGCCGCCTCATCGGAGAGTTCGCCGGGCGCGCCCAGGCGCCCGTCCCCGGCCCGCGGCTCGACTCCCTCACCGTCCGGGAACGGGAGGTGATGCTGCTCGTCGCCGCCGGGCTCAGCAACGACGAGATCGCCGCCCGCCTCGTGCTCAGCCCCGCCACGGCCAAGACCCACGTCAGCCGCATCATGTCCAAGCTGGACGTGCGGGACCGCTCGCAGCTCGTCATCCTCGCCTACGAGTCCGGCATGGTCAGCCCGCGCTGGGTGCGACCACGGCGGTAGGCGCGCCGCCGGCCCGCAACCGGCGGGGTAGGGCGGAAGCCCGCCGCGGGCCGATGCGGCGGGGGCGGCCGCGTCCCGATCATGGGGACCATGAACCACACCGGCGCCATGATCGGGCTCGTGGTCGGCGGGGCCGCGGGCTTCCTGCTGACCGAGACCGTGGGAGCGTTCTTCACGTTCGTCCTGGACCGCACGCTCGACGTCGACGGCACCCCCCTCCTGCTCGCCGCCTTCATCGTCGTGCCGATCCTGTCCGCCCTCGCCGGCGCCTTCGCCGGCTCGCGTTTCCGGACCGGCCGGTGAGCCCGGCCCCGGCGGTCAGGTCAGGCGCGCCCGGAGCAGGCAGAACTCGTTGCCCTCCGGATCGGCCAGGGGGACCCAGCTCTCCTCCCCGGTCTGCCCGATGTCCACCGGCCGCGCGCCGGCGGCGAGGAGCCGCTCCAGTTCGGCGTCCTGGTCCCGGTCCGTCGCGTTCACGTCGAAGTGCAGCCGCAGCTTGCCGTTCTTCGGCTCGTCGCTGCGGCTGAGGATCAGCGTCGGCTGGAGCCCGCCGGACCCCTCCGGCGGGCCGATCTCGATGTCGCCGTCCTCCCGGTCCAGCTCCACGAACCCGAGCACCTCGCACCAGAACTCCGCGAGTCTCTCCGGGTCGCGGCAGTCGAGCACGAGTTCACTGATCCGGCACGCCACGGTCGGCCTCCACCAATCAAGATCGGATATCGGCTCCCACGCTCTCAGAGACCCGTGCGGGGCGTCGAGCGAAATGCCGCCGGCCGGCGGGAACGGTCCCGGGCGCCACCCTAGAGGCGCAGCCGCAGGCGGCCGGAGGCGAAGGCCTCGGCGACCCGGGCCTCGGTCCCGGCGGCGTCCTCGCCCGAGGTGTCGAGCACGTGGCGCTCCAGCTCGCCGAGGTCGGCGAACTGGTCCCACATCGCCAGGACGGGACGCCGATCCACCAGCGCACCGGGCGCCGTCCGGGCCTGCGCACGGGCGAGCGTGACGTCGCGATGCGGGCGAAGCGCCGCGTAGTGGAAGGGCACCGAGGGGTGCCGCGTCGCCTGCCGGCGGAAGTGGCCGAGCATCCAGGGGCCGACGATTCCGTCGACGACCGTGACGAAGCCCCCGCTCGCGTAGGTGAACGCCGCACCGGCGATGACGTCCATCACCGTCTCGTTCTGGGAGTGCGACGCCGGCTCGTACGGCGGGACCGCTCCGGCCACGATGCAGTGCCAGAAGTCGTCGGTGTGCAGGTGGACGGCCTTCTCCTGGCGGCGGGCGATCCGGGCCGCGACCGTCGACTTCCCCGCTCCGGGAGGGCCGGTCAGA
Organism: Actinomadura sp. NPDC048021; assembly: GCF_040653135.1. Classification (NCBI taxonomy): domain Bacteria; kingdom Bacillati; phylum Actinomycetota; class Actinomycetes; order Streptosporangiales; family Thermomonosporaceae; genus Actinomadura; species Actinomadura sp. NPDC048021. The sequence continues at coordinate 76,197 of NZ_JBEZJQ010000019.1, read as the reverse complement.
ACGAGAACGCTGCTGGGCACATGATCACCCTAGCGGCGGGCGGCGGGCGGCGGGCGGCCCGCGCCCATGCCGGATCGCGGAGGGTGACGGTCGCAGGCCAGATGTGGGTCGCGGAGTCGCCAGACAGGCGCAACCTCACGGTAAGTGACCAGAACGTCGCACTCGGGAATGGGGAGCGTGACGTCGATCCCCCGAGAGGAACCGCATATGCCGGCTCAGCGCCTGGTCCAGGGACAGCCCCCCACCCGCGAGCCCGTCCTGCTCGTCCACCAGGTGTCGGGCACCTTCCTGCAGAGCGAGAACCAGTCGACGACGACGCTCAACGACGAGGTGCAGAACGAGAACCACTGGCCGCTGCCGTCCGACAAGACGGCGCAATGGCGGCTGTACGAGATCCGGTTGCGCGGCGGGCGCTCCGTCCACCTTGTGGAGCACCAGGTCAACGAGCACGTCCTGACGTTCCGTCCGGGGCCCGGCCCCGGAAGCATCCCGCAGCTGTCGCCGATCCTGACCGCACGGGAAGGGCGGACGGGCAGCCCGCTCCAGCACTGGAGGTTCATCCCCGTGCCGGGCACCGGCGCCAACTACTGGGGGATCGTGCCTGACCAGTACCCCGCCTACGCCCTCGGTCTCTACAACAACCACGTCGCCGACGACCAGTGGGTGGTGCCGACCCCGACGTGGGGCGGGCCTCCGACGCTCTTCCACGCGTGGTCGGCCGTCCCCACCACCATCCCGGCAGGAGACATCGAGGAGGAGGACGCGTGGCTGGTCGGCGAGGACGAGGGGGCGGCGCCCGAGCCGCGCACGAACATGTGAGCGGCGCGGGTCACGCCGGGGCGAGCACGGCGCAGAGGGCGTCCAGAGCGGCCGGGTAGGCGGCGCCGACCGGGGTGCTGTAGCCGACGACGAAGCCCTGGGGGCGGTCGCCGGGGTCCTGCCAGTGGTCGCGCAGAGGCATGAGGGCGAGGTCATGGAACGCGGCGCGGCGCATGACCTCGCCCTCACCCTGTCCGCCGTCCGGGAGCATGACCAGGGCGTGCAGCCCTGCGGCGACCCCCTGGACCCGGACCCCGGGGGCGCGGTCGCGCAGCGCCGCGACCAGGAGGTCGCGGCGGCGCCGGTAGCGCAGGCGGGCGGCGCGGACGTGCCGGTCGTAGGCGTGGGTGCCGATGAGGTCGGCGAGGACGAGCTGCGCGAGCGACGGGGTGTGGGCGTCGGCGAGGCGCTTGGCCTCCGCGAAGGGCTCGACCAGGTGGGCGGGCAGGACCAGCCAGGCCAGGCGCAGCGCCGGGGCCAGGGTCTTGGACGAGGTGCCGCCGTAGACGACGTGGTCGGGCGCCGTCCCCTGCAGGGCCCCGACCGGCTGGCGGTCGTAGCGGAACTCGCCGTCGTAGTCGTCCTCGACGATCGTGCCGCCGGCCTCGCGGGCCCAGGCGGCGAAGGCGCGGCGGCGGTCCGGGGGGAGGGTAGCGCCGGTCGGGTACTGGTGCGCCGGGGTCAGCACGGCCGCGCCCGCCGGGCCGAGCGGTCCCGGGAGCGCGCCCCGCTCGTCCACGGGCAGCGGGACGACGGCGAGCCCGGCGCGCCGGACGATCGCGCGGTGGAACGGATGCCCCGGCTCCTCCATCGCCATCGAGTGCGTTCCGAGGTCCCGCAGGACGGAGGCGAGGAGGCCGAGGGACTGGGCGTACCCGGACGTCACCACGATCCGGGAGGGGTCGGCGTGCACACCCCTGGCCCGGCCGAGGTATCCGGCCAGCGCCTCGCGCAGCTCGCGGCGGCCGCGCGGGTCGCCGAGCGCGTGCACGTCGGGCGGGGCGGACGCCAGGACGCGGCGCGTCGAGCGCAGCCACGCCGTGGAGGGGAACGTGCTCAGGTCGGGCCGCCCGGGCAGCAGGTCGTGCGCCGGCGCCTCGGCGGACGCCGGCTCCGCGGGCGCCGGCGCCGGCGCGGGCCCGGCCGCGACCCGCGTCCGCCCGCCGGGGACGGCCGTGAGATAGCCCTCGGCCGTCAGCTGGTCGTAGGCGGCGCTGACCGTCCCGCGCGCCAGGCCCAGCTCGGCGGCCAGCGCGCGGGTCGAGGGGACGACGTCGCCGGGGGCCAGGCGCCGGGACCTGACGGCCTCCCGGAGGGCGCGTTCGAGTCCGGCGCGGCGGCCGCCCGAGGGGTCGACGTCCAGATGCAGGTCGACCGAACCGGTCCATTCTCCGCGCATGGAACTGGATCTTAATCCTGGTCCGGTCGGGTTCTAGATTCGCACCATGATTGTTCTCGCGCAGCTCAGCGACACCCATCTGGACGGCGGCGACGGCCGGGCCGAACGCGCGGCCCGGGTCATGGACCACCTGAACGGCGTGCCGGTCGACGCCGTCCTCGTCACCGGGGACATCGCCGACCACGGCGAGCCCGCCGAGTACGAGCAGGCCCGCAAGGTCCTCGCGTCGGGGCATCCGGTGCTGACCTGCCCCGGAAACCACGACAGGCGCGGCCCGTACCTAGAGTTCCTCCTGGACGAGCCGCCGGGCGACGGCCCGGTCAACCGCGTCCACGAGATCGGCGGGGCCACCTTCCTGATGTGCGACTCGACCGTCCCCGGCGAGGCCCACGGGCGCCTCGACGACGAGACGATCGGGTGGCTCGACCGGCGGCTCGCCGAGGCGCCGGACGCGCCCGCGTTCGTCTGCTTCCACCACCCGCCCGTGAGGCTCCAGATCCCGTACGTGGACGGGATCCGGCAGTTCGGCGAGCGGCGCCTGGCCGAGGTGGTCCTGCGGCACCCGCAGGTCGTGGCGATGCTGTGCGGGCATGCCCACACGGCCGCGGCCACGACCTTCGCGGGGCGGCCCCTCCTCGTCGCCCCCGGCGTCGTGTCCACCCTCCGGCTGCCGTGGCAGCAGGGCGACATCGCCGACCTGACCGCTCCCCCGGGCGTCGCCTTCCACGTCCTGGACGACGACGGCCGGCTGAGCACGCACTACCGCACCTTCTAGGGTGCGGCCGGGGCGGCGCTTCCCGCCCCGGCCCGGACTAGAGGTGCTCCATCAGGAAGACCGCGACCGTGCCGGGCGCCAGCGCCTCGAAGACGTGCGGGGCGTCGCCGGGGTAGGCGAGGTAGTCGCCGGGTCCGAGCTCCAGCGGCCCCGACGCGGGCCCGGCCACGGCGCGGCCGGCGCTGAGGACGACGTGCTCGGTGGTGCCCGGCGGATGCGGGTCGGAGACCCTCGGCTCGCCCGGCTCCGCAGTGACGCGGTAGAGGTCGCGGCGCGCGTGCGGCGGGGACGACGCCAGCAGCGTCGCCGTGTAGTCGGCCCGGTCGGAGTGCGCGGCCGGCCCCTCCCCCGCCCGGATCACCCGGACGGCCTGGCGCGGCGGGTCCACCAGGCGGCTGAAGGGCACGCCCAGGGCCGTCGCCAGGGCCCACAGCGTCTCCACACTCGGGTTCCCGGCGCCCGACTCCAGCTGGGAGAGCGTCGACTTGGCCAGGCCCGCGCGCCTGGCCAGCTCCGTCTGGGACATCCCGGCGCGCTCGCGCTCCCGCCGGATCGACGCCGCGATCACCGCGATCACATCCACTCGCCCGCTCCCGCCCTCCGAAGGTAGTGTTCACTGTACTGGACGATTGTTCGCTACAACGAACGGACTGAGCATGAGGCACCTCGGCATCCTCGCCCACAGCGCGGAAGGCGCCGCGCTGTGCTTCCGGACCTTCTGCCAGGAGGGCTTCCGCGAGCTGGGCCCCGACGACCACCCGGACGTGACGCTCGACCTCATCGCGCTCGCGCGCAGCATGCCCTCGTGGGACGCCGGTGACCACGCCCCGATCAGGGAGATCCTGGCCGAGAGCGCCCGGCGGCTCGCCGCGGCGGGCGCGGACTTCTTCGTCTGCCCCGACAACACCGCGCACCTGGCCCTCGAACACCCCGGCGCCGACCTGGCGCTTCCCGGCCTGCACATCGTCCAGGTCGTCGCCGACCAGGCCGCCCGCGACGGCCGCACGCGCGTCGGCGTGCTCGGCACCCGCTACACCATGGACGGGCCGCTCTACCCGCGCGAGCTGGCCGTGCGCGGCATCGCCGCCGAGGTCCCGGACCCGGCCGACCGGGAGACCGTCGACCGGATCATCTTCGACGAGCTGGTCAACGGGGTCTTCACCGAGGACTCGCGCCGCGAGTACGTCCGGATCATCGAGCGCCTCGCCGCACGCGGGTGCGACGCGGTCGCGCTGGTGTGCACCGAGATCCCGCTCCTGGTCACGCCCGAGGCGTCGCCGCTGCCCACGCTCGACTCCACCCGCCTGCTGGCCCGCGCCGCCTTCGACGTGGCCGCGGACCGGCGTCCCGTCCCGGCCTGGCGCGGCGGACGCTTCGACGCCCGTTGAAACGACCCGCCCCTAGAGTGCCGGTCATGGACTTCGGGGGCGAGGAGAAGGCGAGCCGTTTCCGGCGGCTCCACCACGGGGACCGTCCGCTGGTGCTGCCGAACGCTTGGGACTTCGCGAGCGGCGCGGCGCTGGTGGAGGCCGGGTTCCCGGCGATCGGCACGACGAGCCTCGGCGTCGCCGCGGCGGCCGGGAAGACCGACGGGGCCGGCGGCACGCGCGCGGAGACGATCGCGCTCGCCCGGACGCTGGCGCGGCTGCCCGTCCCGGTGACCGTCGACGTCGAGGGCGGGTTCTCCGACCGGCCCGGCGACGTGGCCGCGCTCACCGCCGAGCTCGCCTCGTACGGGATCGCCGGGATCAATCTGGAGGACGGCCGCGCCGGCGGCGCCCTCGCCTCCGCGCGCGACCAGGCGGCCGTCATCGCGGCCGTCAAGGAGGCCGCGCCGGGGGTGTTCCTCAACGCCCGCGTCGACACGTTCTGGCTCGGCGCGCCGGACCTGGAGGAGACGCTGCGGCGGGCGCGGGCGTACGCGCGGGCGGGAGCGGACGGGATCTTCGTCCCGGGGATCGCCGGCGACGCCGACGTCCGGGCGGTCCTGGAGGCCACCGGCCTGCCGCTGAACGTGCTCCACCTGCCGGGCGAGACCGACTACCCGCGGCTCGCCCGGCTGGGCGTGCACCGGGTGAGCACCGGTTCGCTCCCGTTCCGCGCGGCACTGCGCGCGGCGGTCGTCGCGGCCCTCGGCGTGACCGGGGAGGGCGACGCCCCTCGCGTACCGTCGTACGGGGACGTCCAGCGGCTCGTCAGTGGCCGGTGATCCGGTCGGCGAGGCGGGCCAGGCCCGAGGTTCGCGCGGACGGCGCGGACGACTCGCGGGCGTCGGCCGCGCGGTAGAGGGCGTACATCGCGTGGACGCCGAGCCAGCGGAGGGGTTCGGGCTCCCAGCGGCGGACGCGGCGGTCCACCCACGGAAGCGCCGTCAGGTCGGTGTCACGGCCCAGGACGAGGTCGCGGAGGGTGCGGCCGGCGAGGTTCGCGGTGGCGACGCCGTGGCCGGTGTAGCCGCCGGCGTGGCCGAGCCCGGTCGCGCGGTCGAGGACGACCGTCGCGCACCAGTCGCGGGGGACGCCGAGGACGCCCGACCAGGCGTGCTCCACCGCCCCCTCATCGGCGACGGCGGGCAGCATCCCGGCGAGCATCGTCCAGAGCGCGTCGACGGTGGACGGCTCGGTCCGACCGCCGTCGTCCACGCGCGACCCGTACCGGTAGGGGCGGCCCCGGCCGCCGAAGGCGATGCGGTCGTCGGCGGTGCGCTGCGCGTACATGTAGTAGTGCGCCATGTCGCCGAGCAGCTCGCGGCGCTCCCACCCGATCTCCTTCCAGGCGCGGGCGGGCAGCGGCGTCGTGACGATCATCGAGCTGTTCATCGGGAGCCAGTCGCGGCGGTGGCCGGGCAGCGCGGCGGTGAAGCCCTCGGTGGCCCGCAGCACGTACTCGGCGGCGACGGTCCCGAACGGGGTGACGGCGGCGGCCGCCCCGTCCGGCCGGCGTGGGTCGATCCGCACGACCGGCGTCCGCTCGTAGATCTGCACGCCGAGCCGCCGGACCGCCGCGGCGAGCCCCCGGACGAGCGCGGCGGGCTGCACGCGCGCGGCGTGCGGGCTCCACGCGGCGCCGGTCGCGCCCTCGACGCGCAGCCGCTCGTCGCGTTCGGCGGCGGGCAGCGGGACGAGGTCCTCGTCGCTCCAGCCCCACTCGCGTGCCTCCTCCACCAGGGCGGCGAGGCGGGCGCGCTGGGCGGCGTTCCGGGCCACGTGCAGGACGCCGCCCTTGACCAGGCCGGCGTCGACGTCCTCGGCGCCCGCGACGCGGACGACCTCGTCCACCGCCCGGAACATGGCGTGCTGCAGCGCGATCGCGGCGGGACGCCCGTGCCGGGCGGCGTAGCGCTCCCGGGATCCCGCGATCTCCCCCAGCACCCAGCCGCCGTTGCGCCCGGACGCGCCGAACCCCGCGAACTCGCGCTCCAGCACGACGATCCGCAGGTCGGGGCGGGCGCGCTTGAGGTAGTAGGCGGTCCAGAGCCCGGTGTACCCGGCGCCGACGACGCACACGTCGGCGGTGCGCGGGCCCGGCAGGCGGGGGCCGGGTTCGGGGCGTCCGGCCGCCCGGTACCAGTGGGAGACGCCGCCGTTGGCGAAACCGGGAGCCAGGGGCGCCCGGCCCGGGGAGGAGCTCATGGGCTCATCCTGCTGCATTCCGCAGCAAAATCAACAGGCGACAACGGATTCTAGGGCACAGCGTCGACTTTTCGACGGGATCCGACCCAACGGGAGCGTTCGGCGGCGTAGTACGCGGCGCCGTCGGGCCCGGCGGGGCCCTCCCGCCACCGGCGCATCCCGAGCTGGAGCGCGATCTGCGACGACGCGGGGTTGGCCGTGTCGATCTCGGCGGTGATCCGGTGCACCCCGACCACTCCGAACGCGTAGTCCAGGACGGCGCGGGACGCCTCGGCGGCCAGCCCCCGCCCCCAGTGGTCGGGCTCCAGGCTGTAGAGGATCTCGACGTCCACGCCGTGGCCGAGCGGACCCTCGTGGTGGCTGAGCCCGGCCACGCCCGCCAGCGGGCCGCCGGGCGCCGCCGCGCCGCCGCCCGGGGACGCGGGGGCGGGGCGCAGCGCCCACAGCCCGTAGCCCTCGGTGGCGAAGTCCCGCTCGCTGGCCTCGATGATCTCGCTGACCTGCACGGGCGTGACCACCCGGTCGTCGAACAGGTGGCGGCGGACGAGGGGCCCCGTCCAGTGCGTCAGCAGGGCTCCGTGGTCGCGCATCGACACCGGGTGCAGCACGAGCCGGACGGTGCGCAGCACCTCACTCATACCCGTCCCCCGCGGCGGGCCACTCGGGCGTGGCCTCCCCGTCGGGGACGCCGACGCGGAACACCCGCAGCTGCAGCGCGAGCGCCTGGTAGTAGCCGACGAGCGTGACCAGCTCGACGAGGGCCGTGCGGCCGAGGGTGGCCACCGCCTCGGTGTAGACGGCGTCAGCGAGATCGCCCTCGGCCACGAGCTGGCGCGCCGCCTCGTACACGACGCGCTCGCGGACGTCGGCGAGCATCGGCGCACGGCCCTCGCGCAGCGCGTCCGTCTCCTCGTCGGCGAGCCCCTGCCGGCGCCCGATCCGCTCGTGGGCGTACCACTCGAAGTCGGAGCGCAGGTGCGCCGCCACGACGAGGGTCGCGATCTCGCGCTCGCGCTTGGTGAACCCGGTGCGGAAGCGCAGCGCGGCACCGAGGTCCTGCAGCGGCAGCCCGACGGGAGGGCTGTAGAGCATCGCGTTGAACGGGCCCTGCAGGCGCCCGATGTCGTCGGCCAGGGCGAAGGGGGGATTGCGGTCGCCGGCGCGGGGCCCGCCCGTCACCGCCTCGTAGACGGCTCGCTGCTCCTCGCTGAGCGAACCGGGGAGGAGCAGCGGGAGCCTCGTCGGGGACGGGCCGCGCCGCGGTCGGTCGTTCACGCGCTCACCGGTCACGGGGTCGATCACTCACCGCACGCTAGGCGCTCGGAGCGGGCGGCTCAACCCCCGTCCGGAATGTGAAACCCCTGGCACACGATGACGTAGCGGCCGCGTAACACGCGTCGGCGACCCTTGTCGGCGACCGCACCGGACACGAACGGGGCGCCCGGCCCCCGGAGGGAACGTCCCATGCCGCTGCTGCGCATCCGCACCGAGATCGAGGACCGTCCCGGCCGCCTCGCCTCCCTCACGGCCGCGCTGGCCCAGCGCGGCGCCAACATCCTCGGGCTGTCGGTCCAGCTCGACGCCGACGGGGTGGTCGACGAGTTCATCGTCGACGTCCCGCGCGGCGGCCCGGACGCCCGCGCCCTCGCCGAGGCGCTGGGCGCGGCGGGCGGCACCCGCACCGCCGTCCTCCCCGCGCGCCCCCACGAGCTGGTGGACGAGCCGACCCGCGCCCTCGCCCTGGCGGCCCGGCTCCGGGCCGAGCCGCACGCGGTGCCCGAGATCCTCGGCGAGCTGCTGCGCGCCGACGAGGCACGCTGGGACGCCCCCGGCGACGAGGACCCCGACCGCCGCGACCTCCTCGTCCCGGTGCGCGGGCGCTCGGTCCGGCTCCGGCGCGCCGGGCTGCCGTTCACCGCGACGGAGGCGGCGCGGGCCGACGCGCTGGTGCGGGCCGCGCTCCCGGCGGCGCCGCGCCCGTCGGCGTCCCGGCGGATCGCGCTGCGCGACGGGACGCAGGTGGTCGTCCGGCCGGTCGAGCCGCGCGACGGCGACGCCGTGCGGGCGCTGCACGAGCGCTGCTCGCTGGACAGCCGCCGGATGCGCTACTTCAGCCCCAAGCCGTACCCGCCGCGCCGGTCGTTCGAGGGGTTCTGCGATCCCGCGCGGGGCCTGACGCTGGTCGCCGAGGGCCCGGACGGGTCGCTGCTGGCGCTGGCGCACCTGGTCCTCGTCCGCGACCCGGGCGCGGCGGAGGTCGCGTTCCTGGTCGAGGACGCCTGGCAGGGCCGCGGGCTCGGCCGCGGCCTCGCCGGGCTGCTGCTCGCGCTGGCCCGGGACCGCGGCCTGGTGGAGGTGCGGGCGACCGCGCTGAGCGAGAACGCCCGGATGCGGCGGCTGCTGACCTCGCTCGGCGGGCGGACGCGGCGCACCGGGGACGCCGCGATCGTGGAGATCAGGCTGCGGCTGGACGGCCGTCCCGCCGAGCCGGGGGCGCTGGCAGGATGGGCGGGTGAGCGGCGTATATGACGATCCCTGGGCCTACGAGCTGGCGTGCTCGTTCCGCGACGTGCCGGCCGAGGTGGACGTCCTGCTCGGCTGGTGCGCCGAGCAGGGCCTCGCCCCCGCCACGGCGCTGGAGCTCGCCGCCGGGCCCGCCGAGCACGCCCGCGAGCTCGCCCGCCGCGGGCTGGCGGCGACGGCGCTCGACCTGAACCCGCGCATGTGCGCCTACGCGGCCCGCGAGGCCGAACGCGCCGGCGTCGGGCTGGAGGTCGTCGAGGGCGACATGACGCGGTTCGCGCTGGGCCGCCGGTTCGACCTCGTCGCGACCATGCTGGACTCCACGTCCCACCTCATGACGCTGGACGCGTTCGTGGCGCACCTGCGGTGCGCCGCCGCGCACCTGTCCCCCGGCGGCCTCTACGTCGTCGAGATGTCGCATCCCCGCGACCGGCTGGGCGACGACCCGAGCGTCACCACCGGCTGGACGGTCGAGCGGGACGGCGTCCGGGCGAGCGTGCGCTGGGGCGAGCCGTCCGACCGGCTGGACCCGGTCACCCAGATCGCCGACGACCGCGTCACGATGACCATCACCGGGCAGGGCGCGGAGCCGCGGGTCGTGCGCGACGTCGTGCCCTACCGGTTCTGGACCGCCACCGAGCTGGACGCCGCGATCCGCCTCGCCGGCGGGCTGGAGGCGGTCGCGCAGTACGGCGACTTCGGGGTCGGCGAGGGGGCGGTGCCCCTCGCCGACCCCGGGGCCTGGCGCATGATCACTCTGCTGCGCCCGCGCTGAGCGTCAGGGCGCGGACCGCCAGCCGGGCATCGGGAACGACGCGAGCAGGTCGCGAACCTGCCCGGCGACCCGGTCCAGCACCGCCTCGTCCTGCTTGGCGGCGGCCTGCACGACCTCGTCGATCCATGCGGCGAGCTGCGGCATGTGCTCCTCGCCGATCCCCCGGGTGGTGATCGCGGCGGTGCCGAGCCGCAGCCCGGACGGGTCGAAGGGCTTGCGCGGGTCGAACGGGACGGCGTTGTAGTTCAGCTCGATGCCGGCGCGGTCGAGGGCCTGCGCGGCGGGCTTGCCCGCGACGCCCTTGCCGGTCAGGTCGATGAGGATGAGGTGGTTGTCGGTGCCCCCGGAGATCAGGTCGTAGCCGCGGTCCAGCAGCGCGGCGGCCAGCGCCTTGGCGTTCGCGACCACCTGCCGCGCGTACCCGGCGAAGTCCGGCTGCGCCGCCTCCTTCAGCGCGACGGCGATCGCGGCCGTCGTGTGGTTGTGCGGCCCGCCCTGCAGGCCCGGGAAGACGGCCTTGTCGACCGCCTTCGCGTGCTCCGCCGTCGACAGGATCATGGCGCCGCGGGGGCCGCGCAGCGTCTTGTGCGTGGTGGTGGTGACGACGTCGGCGTGCCCGACCGGGGACGGGTGCGCGCCGCCGGCGACCAGGCCCGCGATGTGCGCGATGTCGGCCGCCAGGACCGCCCCGGCCTCCCGGGCGATCTCGGCGAACGCCGGGAAGTCGATCGTCCGCGGGACCGCGGTGCCGCCGCACCAGATCAGCTTCGGCCGCTCCTTGAGGGCGAGGTCGCGCACCTGGTCCATGTCGACGCGGCCGGTGTCGGCGCGCACGTCGTAGCGGACGGGGCGGAACCACTTGCCGGTGGCCGAAACCGACCAGCCGTGCGTCAGGTGGCCGCCCATCGGCAGCGACAGGCCCATGACCGGGTCGCCGGGCTCCAGGAACGCCATGTAGACGGCGAGGTTGGCGGGCGAGCCCGAGTAGGGCTGGACGTTGGCGTGCTCGGCGCCGAACACGCCCTTCGCCCGCTCGATGGCGAGCAGCTCGATGGGGTCGACGTTCTGCTGGCCCTCGTAGTAGCGCTTGCCCGCGTAGCCCTCGGAGTACTTGTTGGTCAGGACCGTGCCGGCGGCCTCCAGCACCGCCTCCGAGACGTAGTTCTCCGAGGCGATCAGGCGGATCTTCTCGTACTGGCGGCGGGCCTCGGCCTCCACCAGCGCGGCGATCTCGGGGTCCTGGCCCTGCAGATGGGGTACGGCCGGTTCGTGCATCGTGAGCCTCCGCGCTGCTCGCGCCGGGGCTTCGGGCACCCCGGCGAAGGGGACCCGTACACCCAGGCGCGCGGTGTGCGGACTACTTTCGCTCCCCGGTGGTCGTCTCCACCTTGACTGCGCCAGTCGCGTGGGCGCCATCATACCGGGCCGGCCCGCGCCGGCGGGGCGCGCGTGCGGGGACCGAGACCAGGAACAGCCCGCCCAGCAGCAGCAGCGACCCCGCCGCGACCGGCGCCGACATGCGCTCGCCGAGGACGGCCACGGCCAGGCCGGCGGCGACGAGCGGCTCGGCGAGGCTGAGCGTCCCGGCGGTCGCGGCCGTCACCCGGCCGAGGCCGGTGACGAAGAACATGTACGCGGCGGCGGTGGCGGCGAGCCCGAGCCAGGCCACCAGGGCCGCCGAGCGCGGCGCGGCGAGGGCGGGAAGTTCCGGCAGCGTCCAGGGAAGCAGGGCCGCTCCCCCGGCCAGGAGCGTCACCGACACCGCTCCGGCCATCCCGGCCCCTCGCATCCCGCCGCCGTGGCCCGTGAGCGTCTCGGCCGACACCAGCACCTTGGCCGAGACCGTGTAGACGCCGAAGCACGTGCCGCCGGCCAGGCTCAGCGCGATCCCGGCCGGGTCCGCGTGGACGGCCTCCCCCGGCACCATCAGCAGCGCCACGCCGCCGACCGCGCAGGCCGTCCCGGCCCACCAGCGGCGGCCGAGCCGGGCGCCCAGGACGAGCCGCTCGCAGAGGCCGGTGGAGACGGGCGCGAGCCCGAACACGACGGCGGTCGCGACGGCCGCGCCGGTCCGGTCGACCGCGCTGAAGAACGACGCCTGGAAGACGCCGGTCGCCGCCGAGGCCGCCGCGAGGTGCGGCCAGGTGCGCCTGGTCAGCGCCAGGAACGCGCGGCGGTCCGCCACGAGTACGAGGACGGCGAGGACGAGCCCGCCCGAGAGGATCCGTGCGCCGCCGACCGCGACCGGGTCCGCGGACGGACCCGCCAGCACCTGCGCCGGCCCGACCGTTCCCCAGAGCACGCCGGCGGCGAGCACCAGCAGCACACCGGATGTGTTGTTCCATCGGTCCATGCCGCCGAAGCTAGGCGAACATGCGGAACTCAGACCTTAGGACCGTCATTCGTTCGCTTCAAACGACCGAGGCCGTCATTCCTTCGCCGCTCACGGAGAACTGCATACCTCAGCTGTAGGGCGTTCGGCCTTCAGGCCGGTGGTCCGACGGAAGTTCGGACTGCTCGACCGGCTGCACGTAGTCGTACACGACGATCGTGCGGACGTCCACGTACTCTTTGCGGCGCGCCAGCCGGTCGAGGACGAAGTCGCGCAGGTACGCGGTGCTCGGCACGGCCACGTGGACGAGCAGGTCCTCGTTCCCGGTCACGACGAAGACCCCGATCGTCTCGGGCATCGAGGCCATGCTGTCGCGCGCGGACTCGATCGCCTCGCGCGACTGCGGCCGGATCCTGATCGAGATCAGCGCCTGCACGCCGCGTCCCAGCCGCTCCAGGTCGGCCGCCGCGTGGAACCCGGTGATGACGCCCCGCGAGCGCAGCGCCCGCGTCCGCTCCAGGGCCGTGGACGGCGCGATCCCCACCGCCTCCGCCAGCTCGCGGTTGGTCTGCCGCCCGTCCCGCTGCAGGCGCCGCAGGATCGCCTGGTCGACCGCGTCCATGTGGTCCCTCCCGAACTGCCCGGCGGACGCCGAACTCCCGCGCGGGAATCGCGCCCGGACGTCCCGTCCCCCGAAGATTATTCGCCGCGGGCCGGGCCCGCCACGGGGCCCGCCATGGTGTCCGCCGCGGTGCACGCCACCGCCAGGAGCGCGCAGGCGCCGACGCCGGTGAGGGCCCACGCCGCGCCCGCCGGGCCGAGGTCGAAGAGGCGGCCGATCACCAGGTCGCCCGCGAAGGAGAACATGCCGGCGCAGAACGCCAGTACGCCGTAGTAGGAGCCGAAGCACTCCGGCGGAGCGCGCCGGGCGGTCCGCTGGAAGACCGAGGGCTGGACGAGGCCGTTGGCGACGCCGTTGAGGACGGCCGCGAGCATCAGCGGGCCGGGTCGCGTGCCGTCCAGCGCCGCGAGGACGAAGAACCCGGCCGCGGCGCACAGCAGGCCGGTCCGCAGCACCCACGGCCGCTCGCCGCGGCGCCGGACGGCGACGAGGGGCTGGACCGCCGCCGCGACCATCGCCAGCAGGGAGAAGCTGAGCGTCGCCACCGCGGGCGTGAAGCCGAGGAGGGGCACGGCCGTCATGATGTGGGTGGCGAGCAGCGTTGTGGGCGCGGTCAGCAGCGCGAAGTAAAGGAACGCCCGATCGGCGAGCACCGCCCGCACGCCCGCGAGGACGTCGCGGGGACGCGCGGTCGTGCTTCTCCCGCCGGACCGGGGCACGAGAAGGAAGAGGACGCCGGCGACCACCCAGAGTGCGGCGGCCGCCCCCGTCAGGAGCGCGAACCCGGAGCCCGTGCCCAGAAGGAGGAGCCCCATCGGCGGGCCCGCGACCGTCGCCAGGTGCTGGGCGGCGACGTAGGCGGCGAAGCCGCCCGACCGGCCGGCGGGGCCGACGGACGCCAGCAGGCTGTGGCCCGCGGGGTTGTAGAGCGCCCCGCCGACCGCGATGGCGACGGCCGCGCAGAGCAGCGCCCCCACGCTTCCGGCGAACCCGAGGCCCGCGAACCCCAGCGCGCGCACGGCGCAGGAGATCATTCCGGTCCGGCGCGCGCCGAGCAGGTCGGTGACCGCGCCGACCGGCAGGAGCAGCGCGAACTGCAGGCCCACCCGCACGCCGAGGACCAGGCCGACCGTGCCGGCCAGCAGCCCGAGGTCGTGCCGGAGGTGGGCGACGAGGTGCGCCATCACCGCGAAGAAGCCGAGGCTGGCGGCGAGCTGGATCGCCACGACCACCGCGACGACCCTGCGGTCGGACGGGTTCGCGGCGGGGGCGGGCGGTGGGCCGGGGGGCGCGGGGGCGGGCGCGGGGACGGAGACGGCGGTCACAGCCCTGCCCGGGACAGGTCCGAGACGACCAGCGCGGTGGCCTCCGCGATCAGGGCGTTCTTCGGCGGGGTGTCGTAGCCCGGGCGGTCGGACATGACGGCCACCATCAGCGGGGCGCCCCGGGGAGGCCGCACGACGGCGATGTCGTTGGCCCGGCCGTAGTCGCCGGTGCCGGTCTTACTGGCCGCCTTCCATCCCCGGGGCAGACCCGCCCTCACGCGCTGGGCTCCGACGGCCGTGGCGCTGCGTTCGAGCCAGCCGCGGACCAGAGCGCGCTTGCCGGGCTCCAGCGCGTCCCCGAGGACGATCGCGCGGTAGTCGGCGGCGATCGCCCGGGGGCTCGTGGTGTCGCGGGGGTCTTCCGGACGCACCCTGTTCAGCTCGGGCTCGTAGTCGTCCATGCGGCCGACAGTGTCGCCGAGGCCCCGCAGGTAGGCGGTCAGCCCCGAAGGTCCGCCGACGTCGCGCATCAGCAGGTTCCCCGCCGTGCCGTCGCTGAAGCGGATGGCGGCGTCGCACAGCTCCCGTATGGTCATCCCGGTGGCGACGCGGTCCTTGGTGATCGGTGAGATGGAGTTCACGTCGGCCCGGGTGTAGGTGACGCGCTCGTCCAGGTGGCCGAGCGGGTTGCGGTGCAGCACCGCCGCCGCGGCGAGCGTCTTGAAGGTGGAGCAGAACGCGAAGCGCTCGTCGGCGCGGTAGGCGACCTCGGCTCCGGTCCCGGTCGCCAGCGCGTACACGCCGAGGCGGGCGCCGTGCCGGCGTTCGAGCGCCGCGAACCGCGACAGGTCCGGCGGCGCGGCCGAGCGCCGGGCGGGCGGCGAGGACGGCGCGGACGACGGGCGCTCCTTGTCGCCGCATCCCGCCAGCGGCAGCAGGGCCGCGGCGGCCAGCAGCGCCCGCCGGGAGGAGCCTGACTGCTCGGATGGCATGCGGAGGCACCTGCTTTCCCGGCGGCGGAGGGCGGACGCCGCCCAGCAGACCAGAGCAGCACTCGTGACGTCCAATATGGATATCACTCGTACCGCCATACGCATCTCCATATCAGCGCTGGTCAGACAGGCCGACCGAGGCGCCTCACGGCGACCGGCGATTCTGCCGAAGCCCGTGCCCCGCGGCGCCGGCGCCCGGCGGCCCAGGATCCGGCGGCCGGAAAAACCGTGTGGCCCGACCCCGGAACGGGATCGGGCCACACGGTGCGGCTTCGGCGGCGTCAGCGGGCCGCGGCCTCCATGGCCTGCTTGACGGCGGCGCGCTTCTGCCGGAGCTTGGCGAGCGCCTCCTCCAGGATGGCCTCGCCGTCCTCGTCGCTGCGCCGCTCCTTCACGTACGCGAGGTGGGTCTTGTACGGCTCCGTCTTCGGCGGGGCCGGGGGGTTCTCGGAGTCCTGGCCGGCGGGGAACCCGCAGCGCGGGCAGTCCCAGGTCTCGGGGACCGCGACGTCCGTCGCGAAGCTGGGGCGGGTCTCGTGCCGGTTGGCGCAGTAGAAGGTCACCCAGACGCGGGGGGCGGCGTCGCCGCGCTCCGCCTCTCCCATCGGACCGGCCCCGACACGGCTGCCCCGAATCGCGTTGCCACTACCCACGGAATACTCCTCGCTTGGTGTGCCGCCGCCGCCCGTGACCTTCGAGGACGGCGCGGCGCTCGCATGTGTTGGACGGGCCGGCTCAGCCGACGCCCTTGTGCTTGAACAGCAGTCCCAGCACGACGATCGAGGCGAACCAGACCACCCCGACGCCGATGGTCAGCCGGTCGAGGTTGCGCTCGACCACCGACGACCCTCCGAGGGAGGACGAGACGCCGCCGCCGAACATGTCGGACAGGCCGCCGCCCTTGCCCTTGTGCATCAGGACGAGGACCACCATCAGCAGGCTCGTGACGATGAGCACGATGGACGTTGCGATGATCACGTTTCTTCAGCGCCTTGTCTGTAGTTCAGGACGGAGGTCGAGCCGGACCGGGCGTTTACCCGTCAGCTACGAAGGGTACGACGAAGTCCCCGCTGGTTCGGCAAGAACCCCCGGTTCACGCGGAATTGATCAGATGTGATCAGACCGGCAGATCCCGGTACCGGCAGATCTTGACGAACTCTCCCGGGTCCAGGCTGGCACCTCCGACCAAGGCGCCGTCCACGTCGGCCTGCGCCATGATCCCGGCGACGTTGCCGCCCTTCACCGAACCGCCATACAGGATACGCGCCTCGTCGGCCACACCGCCGTCGTACAGCTCGGCGAGCCGCGTGCGGATGGCCCCGCAGACCTCCTGCGCGTCCTGCGGCGTGGCGACCTCGCCGGTGCCGATCGCCCAGACGGGCTCGTAGGCGATCACCGTGCGCCGCACCTGCTCGGCGGTGATCTTCTCAAGCCCGCCGTCGACCTGCGCGAGCACGTGCGGGACGTGCCCGCCGGCCTTGCGGACCTCCAGCCCCTCGCCCACGCACAGGATCGGGGTGAGGTCGGCGGCGAGCGCGGCCCTGGCCTTGGCGTTGACGACCGCGTCGTCCTCGGCGTGGTACTGGCGCCGCTCGGAGTGCCCGACGACGGCGTAGGTGCAGCCGAGCTTGGCCAGCATCGCCGCGGAGATCTCGCCGGTGTAGGCGCCGGACGCGTGCTGGGAGACGTCCTGCGCGCCGTACTGGATTCCGTACTTGTCGGCCTCGATCAGGGTCTGCACGGAGCGGAGCGCGGTGAACGGCGGGAGCACCGCGACGTCGACGGCCGCGTAGTCGGCGTCCTTGAGCGCGAACGCCATCTTCTGGACGAGCGCGATCGCCTCGAGGTGGTTGTTGTTCATCTTCCAGTTGCCGGCCATGAGCGGCTTGCGGCCGGTCGGGCCGCCGGAAGGGGTCGCGCGGGCCATCGTCAGTCCTCCAGGGCTTGCAGGCCGGGCAGCGTCTTGCCTTCGAGGTACTCGAGGCTCGCGCCGCCGCCGGTCGAGATGTGGGAGAAGGCCGCCTCGTCGAAGCCGAGCAGCCGGACGGCGGCGGCCGAGTCGCCGCCGCCGACCACGGTGAACGCGCCGGAGTCGATGAGGCCCTGCGCGACGGCGCGGGTGCCGTGCGAGTAGGGCTCCATCTCGAACACGCCCATGGGGCCGTTCCAGAAGACCGTCCTGGCGTCGGCGAGGCGCGCGGCGAACAGCTTGCCGGACTCGGGCCCGATGTCCAGGCCCAGCCGGTCGGCCGGGATCGCGTCGGCGGGCACCACGTCGTGGTCGGCGTCCGCGGCGAACGCGGTGGCCGCGACGATGTCGACCGGCAGCACGAACTCGACCCCGGTCTCCTCGGCGCGGCGCAGGTACTCGCGGACGGTGTCGAGCTGGTCCTCCTCGAGCAGGCTCCGGCCGACCTCGTGGCCCTGCGCCTTGAGGAAGGTGAACACCATGCCGCCGCCGATGAGGATGCGGTCGGCCTTGCCGAGCAGGTTGTCGATGACCCCGAGCTTGTCGGACACCTTGGACCCCCCGAGCGCGACCGCGTAGGGGCGCTCGACGTCCTCGGTGAGCTTCCTGAGCACCGCGACCTCGGCGGCGATCAGCCCGCCCGCGGCGTGCGGCAGCCGCTTCGGCACGTCGTAGACGGACGCGTGCCTGCGGTGCACCGCGCCGAACCCGTCCCCCACGTAGACCTCGGCGAGCGCGGCCAGCCGGTCGGCGAAGGCGCCGCGCTCGGCGTCGTCCTTGCTGGTCTCGCCCGGCTCGAAGCGCAGGTTCTCCAGCAGCGCGACGCCGCCGTCGGCGAGGCCGTCGGCCGCGGCGCGGGCGGAGTCGCCCACGACGTCGGTCGCGGACGCCACCGGCGCGCCCAGCAGCTCGCCCAGGCGGGCGGCGACCGGCGCGAGCGACAGCTCGGGCTTGACCTGCCCCTTGGGGCGGCCGAGGTGGGCGCAGACGATGACCCGGGCGCCCCGGGCCCGCAGCGCCTCGATCGTCGGCAGGCTGGCCCGGATCCGCCCGTCGTCGGTGATCCGCCCGTCCTGCAGCGGGACGTTGAGGTCCGCGCGCAGCAGGACGCGCCGTCCGGCGACGTCGAGGTCGTCAATGGTGCGCATCGGGATGCGGTGTCCTTCCGTACACGGCCCCGCCGTGGCGGCGGCGGGGGCGGGCGCGGGGGGGGGGGGGGGGGGGGTGAGCTGAGGGGC
>NZ_JBEZJQ010000019.1:0-57846 GCF_040653135.1 Actinomadura sp. NPDC048021 | reverse complement strand
GCCGCGGTCTACATGGGGGCCCCGGGGCTGGGGTTGCCCTCCCCCCCCCCCCCCCGGGGGGGCCGCGCGCCGCCCCCCCACGGCGGTGACGGGCTTCGGTTACAGCTGCGAGCCGACGAGCTTGACGAGGTCGACGAGGCGGTTGGAGTAGCCCCACTCGTTGTCGTACCAGCCGACGACCTTCACCTGGTCGCCGATGACCTTGGTCAGCCCGGAGTCGAAGATGCAGGACGACGGGTCGGTGACGATGTCGCTGGAGACGATCGGGTCCTCGGTGTAGGTGAGGTAGCCCTTGAGGGGGCCCTCGGCGGCCGCCCGGAACGCCTCGTTGACCTCCTCGACCGTCACGTCGCGGGACAGCTCGACGGTGAGGTCGGTGGCCGAGCCGGTCGGCACCGGGACGCGCAGGGCGTAGCCGTCCAGCTTGCCCTTCAGCTCCGGCAGCACCAGGCCGATCGCCTTCGCGGCGCCGGTGGAGGTCGGGACCACGTTCAGCGCGGCGGCGCGGGCGCGGCGCAGGTCCTTGTGCGGGGCGTCCTGCAGGTTCTGGTCCTGCGTGTAGGCGTGGACCGTCGTCATCAGGCCCTTCTCGATGACGAAGTTGTCGTGCAGCACCTTGGCCAGCGGGGCCAGGCAGTTGGTGGTGCAGGACGCGTTGGAGATCACCGTGTGGTTCGCCGGGTCGTACTTGTCCTCGTTGACGCCGAGGACGACGGTGAGGTCCTCGTTCTTCGCCGGCGCGGAGATGATGACCTTCTTGGCGCCGTTGTCGGCGTGCACCCGGGCCTTGTTCGCGTCGGTGAAGAAACCGGTCGACTCGACGACGATGTCGGCGCCGACGTCGCTCCACTTGAGGTTCGCGGGGTCGCGCTCCTCGAAGGCCCTGATGGCCTTGCCGCCGACGACGATCTCGTTCTCGGTGGCGCGCACGTCCTCGGGGAAGCGGCCGAGGATGCTGTCGTACTTGAGCAACTGGGCGAGCGTGGCGTTGTCGGTCAGGTCGTTGACCGCCACGACCTCGATGTCGGCCCCGGACGCCTTCACCGCGCGGTAGAAGTTGCGGCCGATCCGGCCGAACCCGTTGATGCCTACTCGGATGGTCACGGAACCGCTCTCCTCGTACGTCGTATCGCCCGGTGCCAGCCGGGCTCACCTACGGTCGATCCGGGGTCATCCCCCACCTCAGACCCTATCCAATGACCCACGAGTAGCCCGACACCGGTTTCGTGGGAACCACGGGTGAGCCCGTCTCCCCCGGTAGGGGGACATCCCTCCTTTCACGACATAGCACGATCATCACTACACTCCGGGGCCATGTGGCGCGGGTGGTCGGTTCTGTTGGCGGGGCTCGTGGGGGCCGTGCTGCTCGGCGGACCGGCCGGGGCGGCGCCCGCCCCGGACCGCGCCGGTCCGGCGAACCGCGCGGACGCCATCGCCGCCGCGCTCCGCCGCGACCCCGTGTACGTCACCGACCACGCGCCCCGCGCGCTGCCCCCGGACACCGCCGCGCGGATCAGGGCGTCCGTCGCCCGGCTCGGCGTCCCGGTGTACGTCGCGGTGACGCCGACCTCGGGCCTCGGCCCGCAGAGCGCGACCGAGTCCTTCGCGGCTCTGCTGCGCGACCGGCTCCGCAAGGACGGCGTCTACATCGTGGTCCCCCCGTCCGGCGGCAGCGGCGAGATCCGCCAGTTCGGCGACGTCCGCGGGCTCCCGATCGAGGACGCCTGGTCGGCCGCGAACTCCGAGACCCCCTACGACGCGGGCGCCGCGCGGGTGGTCGCGCTGTTCGTGGACATCGCCCTGTCGGGGCACGCCAGGGAGCGCCGCGACCATCCGCGGCCGCGGCCGAAGTCGAAGGTCCGCGAGGCCCTCGACGCCGACGACGCGGCCGACCGGCGGGCGTCCCGCATCGAGTGGAGCGTGTTCGGCGGCGGCGCGGCGCTGAGCGGGGCCTCGATCCTCGGCCTGCTGGTCGGCCGCCGCGTCCTGGCGGCGCGGCGGGCGCGGCGGCCGGGACGATCGCCGAAGAAGAACACCGGGAAGGCACGCAGATGAGGCGGCTTCCGGCGGTGCTCGCCGCCCTCACACTCGCCCTCGCCGCGCTCGCGGCGCTCCCCGGCGCCGCCGCGGCCGACGAGCCGCCCCCGTACGCCTACCACCGGCTCGACCGGGTGGGCGCCGCGCTGGCCAGGGACCCGCTGTTCGTCGACCCGGACCTCGCGCAGGCGCTCGGCGCGTCCGACCGCGCCCGCCTCCGCGCGGTCCTCGCCGGGACGGCGAAGCGGCTCGGCACGCCGGCGTACGTCGTCGTGATCCCCAACCCGAGCGAGTCGGAGTCGCAGGGCCGCGACGACGCGTTCCTGTTCATGCTGCACGACCGGTCGCGCCGCGACGGCCTCTACGTGATGGCCGACGGGCACGGGAATCTGGAGTCCGAGGCGTTCAACGTCCCGCGCCGGGGCCTGTCCGCGTTGGATGAACTGGACGAGGAGGACGCGCCGGGCGCCGCGAGACCCGCCGACTCCGAGCGCCCGTTCGACGGGCTCGCCGACCGGATCGTCCGGCGGCTCGACGGCTACGCGGCGGCACCCTCGGCGTCCCCCACCATGCCGCGGCTGTACTCGAGTCCGGACCCGTTCGGGCAGGAGAACACCCTGACGCCCGACGAACCGGAGATCAAGGCGCCGCTGCTGACCGGGCTCCTGCTCGCCGGGCCCGCGGCGGCCGCGGTCCTGTACTGGCTGGGTCTCGGCGTCCTGGCCCTGCGCCGGGGCGGGCTGTCGCGCCCCCCGAACCGGCCGAGGACCCGCCGGCACGACCAGGCGCGCACCAGGCCGAGCATCCGCTGGCTGCGCCGGCACGGCGCCAAGGACCTGGAGAGGCTCCGCCGCCTGCTCACCACGGCCGACAGCGAGCGCGGACGCGCCTACGCCGTGTCCGCCTACGACGCCGCGCAGATCCTCTACGACGACGCCAAGGATGACGAGGGCAAGGCGATCGACCTCGTCGGCGCGATCGTGCTGGCCCGCCAGGGATGCGTCGCCCTGACCCGCGACATCGAGTCCCCGCCGTCCCCGTGCCTGGTGAACCCTCTGCACGGCAGCTCGGTCGTGCGCAAGCGCGTCCGGATGCTGGAGAAGGACCACGGCGGGGCCCTGCCGAGGCAGTGCCCGCTCTGCGCTAACTGCCGGGATCTCGACAAGAGGCAGGCGCTCGACGAGCGGCGCCTCCTGCAGATCCCGGGGCCGGACGGCCACCGCCCGCACACCCTCGTCCCGGGCGTGTGGCGCGACGCGGCGTGGGGCGCCCACGGCAAGACCTTCCTCCCCCGCGTGATGAGGTACCTCGGTGTTGACTGAACCGTCCCCCGGCGAGCGGCTGGCCGCCGCCCTGCGCCGCTCCCCCGTCTACGTCGACCCGTCCCTGGCGCCGGCGCTCCCCGCGGCGGCCCGCCGCGAGCTCATCGCCAAGCTCCGCAAGGCCCCCGCGCCGGTCTTCGTCGTGCTGGTCCCCATCGTCAAGGGCGGCACGTGGACGGACGGCGAGCAGCTCGCGACCGTCGCGCACGACCGCCTCGGCCGCGACGGGATCTTCATCACCTTCGACGACGACTCCCAGGACCTGAGGGCGCGCGAGTGGGGCGGCGACCACCGGGCCGACCGCGCCGCCTGGGCCGTCGCCCTGGACCGCGCCATGGACGACGCGCCGCTCGCCGCCCGGCTGTCGCGCGTCGCCGACCTGATCGTCTCCGGGACCGGCCAGCAGGAGTACGACCGGGTCTCCGCCGAGATCGACAAGCGCTACAGGGCCCGGCACGGCACCGCGCCGGGCGAACGCGGCGCGGACGGGAACGAGGCGGACGGGGGCGGCCTCGCGCTGCCCCTCGGCGCCGGCGCGGCGGCCGCGGCGGCGGCCGGGGTCGCCGGGTTCCTGCTGTGGCGGCGGCGCCGGATGGCCTCCGTCCGCCGCGAGGGGGAAGGGCTGCTGATGCCCCGCACCGTGTTCGCCACGGCGCACCGCGCCACCGAGGACCAGCTCCGCGAGCAGGCGTCCCGCGAGGTCATCGCGTTCGGGGAGCTGCTGGACGACAGCACCGTCCCGACCTCCGGCGAGCGGGCCCGCGCCCTGGTGGCCCGCGCCCTGGACGCCTACCAGGCCGCGGGGAAGACCCTAGACGCGGCGCGGGGCGTCCCCGACCTTGCCGGTGTCCTCGTCCTCCTCGACCAGGGCCGCGACGCCCTGGCCTCCGCGCAGGCGGTCGCCAAGGGCCGGTCGGAGATCCCGCCCGTCCCGCTGTGCTTCTTCAACCCGCTCCACGGCGACGCGACCAGCGAACTCGACTGGCGGCCCGTCGGCTCCCGCAGGCGGCTGAGCGTCCGGACCTGCCGCGCGTGCGCCCGCGCGGCCCGCGACAAGCGCGCCCCCGAGGTCCTCACCGACCGCCGCGACGGCCGGGAGGTCCCTTACTACGAGGCCGACCCGTCCGGCAGCGTGTGGGCCGAGACCGGCTACGGCCAGCTCCGCGACGACCTCATCGAGCGCGTGCTGCGGGGCGACAACAAACCGCGCTGACCGCACGCTCCGATTGTTTACCGTCCCTTCACCGGCGGCCGTCCGGCGGCAGCCCACTTCGCGTGTGTGGTGGGACTGTGGCCCATCGATCAGGGAGAGGCGCCCGCGGGGCGGGGTGCGCCGCGCTGCTGCTGTCGCTATCGTGCGGCTGCCACGGCGGCGTCCCGTCCGCCGCACCCGTGACCGCGCGTGCCGCGGCGCGGGCGGTCTGCCTCGGCTACAACGGCCTGGACAGGGTCAACCCGGCGGCGCAGGTGCGCGCGGGCCGGTTCGCCACTCCGAAGGTCGCCCCCGTCCGCGTCGCCGACGGGACGGACGTGGACTGGGGCCTGGCACCGGACGGCAACCGGTCGTGGCAGCTCTGGTTCCATTCCCTCGAATGGCTCGGCGGCCTCATCAGGGAGCACGAGCGGACCGGTGACCGCGCCGCACTGCGAACGGCCGCGGGCGTCGCCCGGGACTGGCTCGCCGACAACGCCCGCCCCGAGCGGTTCTCCGCGCGCCGGCGCGAGGCGATCGACCAGGCCGCCAAGTTCCGCCTCGCCACCCTCGTCTGCCTCCGCAGGCACCTGGCCGGACGGTGGCTGGACGAGGCCGTCGCGGCCCACGCGCGGTGGCTGGCCCGTCCCGAGCACTACTCGGGGCCCTGGAACCACGGGACCGACGAGTCGATGACGCTCATGACGGCGGGCTGCGGCATCGGCCGGGCGGACCTCGCGGAGCTCGGCCACCGGCGCCTGCTCGACGCGGTCCTCGCCCCGCCCGGCGGCGCGCGGCCGGCCGTCGACGACGAGGGCGCCGGGAACGAGCAGTCCGCGCGCTACACCGTCTACAACCGGAGCCGGTGGCGGCTCGCCTTCCGGGTGATGCGCGAGTGCGGCCGTCCCGTCCCCGCCGAACTCGTCCGCCGGCACAAGCTGATGGACGAGTTCATCGCCTTCCAGACCACACCCGGTGGCGACCTGCTCCAGATCGGCGAGTCGGACGCGTCCAGAGCCTCCGACATCGACTCGCCCGGAACGGGCCCGCTCAGATACGTCGCGACGCAGGGCGCGGAAGGCGTCCCGCCGAAGGAGAGGGCGCGCGTCTACCGCGCCGGGTACGTGGTGGGCAGGTCCGGCTGGGGCCGGGACGGCCGCTCCTTCGCCGAGGAGACGGCCTACACGGCGCGCTTCGGACCGGGCCGGTACGCGCACGGGCAGAACGACCACATGGCGCTCACCTTCCATGCGCTCGGCCGCGACATCCTCGTTCCGAGCGGCCACATCGGCTACAGCGACACGACCTGGCGCAGGTGGCTGGCCTCGCCGGAGGCGCACAACACGCTCGTGGTGCGGGGCGCGCCGTTCCGCGAGAACGCGGCGACGGCGCTGGTCGCGCACGAGTTCCGGCGCGGCGCCGACACGTTCCGGTTCTCCGACACCGCCTTCGCCGGGACGGCCCGATTCCGCACTGTGCTCGCGGCCTCCGATCCCGACGCCGTCGCCGTGCTGGACGAGGTGCGCTCCGCCGCCCCCCGCTCCGTCGAGCAGCTCTGGCACCTGCCCGCGGCGTTCACCGCCGTTCCGGCCGGGACCGGCGCCGTCGCCACCGCGGGCCCTGTCCGCGTCCACTTCATCCGGTTACCGCTCCCCGGCACCACAGGCGGACCCGCCACGGTCACCCGAGGCGCCCTGGACCCGCCGCAAGGCTGGATCGCCCCCTCCACCCGCAAGAGACTCCCCGCCCCGGTGGTGACGATTCCCGCCCATGGAAGGACCCGGCAACTTCGCATACTGACCCTGATCGCCCCCGTCCGCGGCGAAGGACCGAGAATCCAGACCCGCACACTCCCGGACGGAACACTCCACGTAGAGGCGACCTTCTCCGCCCACAACCTGACCTTCGAGGCCACCCCCGACGGCGCCCTTCACCGCCTCCCCTGACCGGCATCCACATTTCAGCGCTCTCGGACGTGCCACGCCATGACGCTCTTGGAGTAGACCTGAGCGAGGCCGCGGGTCGGGCGGCCGGAAGGCGCTCTGGGCGCCTGGAGGTCGCACGACCCGCCGAGCCGGGCGACCGGAGCGCCACGACGGCAACCCGCACGGGCACGGAAACCAGCACCGTGGCGTGAGGATCGCCCGGCTCGCAACGGGGGTTCCAGGGGGTCGCCCCCCTGGGAATCACTGCGCGAGCATGTCGGCGGTGAGGCTGGCCTCCGTGCCGGGGATGCCCTGGTCGCCGGCGCGCTTGTCGGCCATGGCGAGGAGGCGGCGGATGCGGCCGGCGATGGCGTCCTTGGTGAGGGGCGGGTCGGCGAGCTGGCCGAGCTCCTCCAGGGAGGCCTGCTTGTGCTCCAGGCGGAGGCGTCCGGCGTTGACGAGGTGCTCGGGGGCGTCGTCGCCGAGGATCTCCAGGGCGCGGGCGACGCGGGCGCCGGCGGCGACGGCGGCGCGGGCGGAGCGGCGCAGGTTGGCGTCGTCGAAGTTGGCGAGGCGGTTGGCGGTGGCGCGGACCTCGCGGCGCATCCGGCGCTCCTCCCAGGCCAGGACGCTGTCATGGGCGCCGAGCCGGGTGAGCAGGGCGCTGATCGCGTCGCCGTCGCGGACGACGACGCGGTCGACGCCGCGGACCTCGCGGGCCTTGGCGTGGATCTTCAGGCGGCGGGCGGCGCCGACGAGGGCGAGGGCGGCCTCGGGGCCGGGGCAGGTCACCTCCAGCGACATGGAGCGGCCGGGTTCGGTGAGGGAGCCGTGCGCGAGGAACGCGCCGCGCCAGGCCGACTCGGCGTCGCAGGCGGCGCCGGCGACGACGTGCCGGGGCAGTCCGCGGACGGGCCGGCCGTTGTTGTCGATGAGGCCGGTCTGCCGGGCGAGCGACTCGCCGTCGCGGAAGACGCGCACGACGTAGCGGTTGCCCTTGCGCAGGCCGCTCGGGGCGAGCACGACGACCTCGGAGGTGTGCCCGAACACCTCCGAGATGTCCTTGATCAGCCTCCTCGCCGCCACACCGGTGTCGATCTCGGCCTCGATCACGATGCGGCCGCTGACCAGGTGCAGGCCGCCCGCGAACCGCAGCAGCGTCGAGACCTCGGCCTTGCGGCAGCACGGCTTCAGCACCGTGAGCCTGCTCAGCTCGTCCTTGACCACACCGGTCATCGCCATCTGATGAACCCTCCCCCTATCGGACTTCCAGCAGTGTGGCCGATCCCGGCCGCGCCGGTCGTCACTCGGTGAATATCTGTACGAAGGCTTGGGCCAGACGGGCGGGTTCATGACGCGGCGATCCGTCGTCGGCGGCGACGTCGGCCAGCACGAGACGTCCGCCGAGGTCCTTGACGGCCTTGTCGAGGGCGTCAGGGTCGTCCACGACCCCGCGGTCGGCGAGGACGACGTCCACGCGCAGGTCGGGCGCGTGCGCCTGCAGCACCTCCAGATGGGTCTGCGGCGAGAAGTCGTCGGTCTCGCCGGGCTGCTGCGCGAGGTTCAGCGCGACGACGCGGCGGGCGCGGGAGGTGGTGAGGGCGCGGGCCAGCGCGGGCACCTTCAGGTGCGGCAGGACGCTGGTGAACCACGAGCCGGGGCCGAACACGATCCAGTCGGCGTCGTCGACGGCGGCGAGGGTCTCGGGGCAGGCGGGCGGATCGGCGGGCACCAGGGACACGCCGAGCACGCTGCCGGGCGTCCTGGCGCACGCCACCTGGCCCTTGACATGGGTGATCTCGTCGGGCCTCGCGGGGTCGGCGCCGCGCACCTCGGCGACGATGTCCATCGGGACGGCCGCCATCGGCAGCACGCGGCCGTGCGCGCCGAGCAGCCGGCCGACCCAGTCGAGTCCGGCGACGGTGGAACCCGGTGAGGCGCCGTCGCCGCCGAGCAGCTCCCACAGCGCGACGATGAGCAGGTTGCCGACGGCGTGGCCCTGCAGGTCGCCCTCGTTGCGGAAGCGGTGCTGGACGACGTCCCGCCAGGTCTGGCCCCACTCGTCGTCGCCGCAGAGGGCGGCGAGCGCCATCCGCAGGTCGCCGGGCGGCAGCACGCCGAGCTCGCGGCGCAGCCGGCCGCTGGAACCGCCGTCGTCGGCGACGGTGACGATCGCGGTCAGCCGGTCGGTGACGCGGCGCAGCGCCGACAGCGACGCGTAGAGGCCGTGGCCCCCGCCGAGCGCGACGACCTTCGGGCCGAGGGGCTTCACCGTGCCGTTTCTCTCCTCGTCCGGGACTCCCGCCGGGTCCCGGCGCGGTCCGTCATTCGCGGCCGAGGTCACGATGGGCGACCTGCACCTCGATGCCCTCGTCCCGCAGCCGGGCGGCGATCTGTTCCGCCATGGCAACACTACGGTGTTTTCCACCGGTACATCCCACGGCAAGCGTCACGTAGTGCTTGCCCTCGCGTTCATACCCGTCGGCGAGGAGCCGCAGCACCTCGGCGTAGGCGTCCAGGAACTCCTTGGCGCCGCGCTGCCCGAGGACGTAGTCGCGGACGGCGGCGTCGCGGCCCGTCTTCGGCCGCAGCTCCGGCACCCAGTGCGGGTTCGGCAGGAACCGGCAGTCGACGACGAGGTCGGCGTCGACCGGCAGGCCGTACTTGTAGCCGAACGACACCACGGTGGCGCGCAGGCTGGACTCGCCGCTGTCCGTGCCGAAGAAGCCGATGATCTTGTTGCGCAGCTCGTGCACGTTGAGGCCGCTGGTGTCGATCACCAGGTCGGCCTCGGCGCGGACCTCGCGGACCAGGTCGCGCTCGCGGGCGATGCCGTCCACCAGGCGGCCGTCGCCCTGCAGCGGGTGGGGGCGGCGGACGCTCTCGAACCGGCGCACGAGGTCGGCGTCGCCGGCCTCCAGGAACACCACGCGCGGGTGGACGCCGCGGGCCTCCAGCTCGGCGATCGAGGAGTGCAGGTCGTCGGTGAACGCGCGGCTGCGGACGTCCACGACGACGGCGATGCGCGGCACCGCGTCCTTCACCCGGCCGCCGAGGTCGGCCATCGTGGCCAGCAGCCCGGGCGGCAGGTTGTCGACCACGAACCAGTCGAGGTCCTCGAGCGACTTGGCCGCGGTGCTGCGGCCCGCCCCGGACATGCCGGTGACGATCACGATGTCCGGGATCTTGGTCTCGCTGGTCATCCGCTACTCCCCCTGTGCTCCCCGTCGTCCCCGCCGGGTCCCTCGTCCCCGCCGGGTCCCTCGCCCCCGCCGTCCGGCGGCGCGGCGCCGCCGTGCAGCGCCGCCACGATGCTCTCGGCGCTGCGCATGCCGATTCCCGGGACCTCGGCGACCTGCGCGGGCGTCGCGTCCTTCAGCCGCTTCAGCGACCCGAAGTGCTTCAGCAGCGCCGCGCGGCGCGCCGGACCCAGACCAGGAACGTTATCGAGTTCGCTGACCGTCATGGACCTGGACCGCCGCTGCCGGTGGAAGGTGATGGCGAACCGGTGCGCCTCGTCGCGGACCCGCTGGACGAGGAACATGCCCTCGCTGTTGCGCGGCAGGATCACCGGGTCGCTCTCGCCGGGAAGCCAGAGCTCCTCCAGCCGCTTGGCGATCCCGCACACCGCGATGTCGTCGACGCCGAGCTCGTCGAGGGCGCGCTGCGCGGCCGCGACCTGCGGGGGGCCGCCGTCGACGAGGACCAGGTTGGGCGGGTAGGCGAACTTGCGCGGCCTCCCGGTCTCCGGGTCGATCGGCTGGTGCGCGCCCTCCTCCGGGTCGCCGAGGGAGTCGAGCTCGCCGGTCTTCTCGCTCTCGGCCAGGTAGCGCCTGAACCGTCGGGTGATGACCTCGTGGATGGAGCGGACGTCGTCCTGCCCCCGCACGGCCTTGATCGTGAACCGGCGGTACTCGCTCTTGCGGGCCAGGCCGTCCTCGAACACGACCATGGACGCGACCACGTCGGTGCCCTGCAGGTTGGACACGTCGTAGCACTCGATCCGCAGGGGCGCGTCGTCGAGCTCCAAGGCTTCCTGGAGCTCCTGCAGCGCGCGGCTGCGGGTGGTGAGGTCGGAGGCGCGGCGGGTCTTGTGCTGCTTGAGCGCCTCGTGGGCGTTGCGCGCGACCGTCTCCAGCAGGGTCCGCTTGTCGCCGCGCTGCGGGACGCGCAGCCGGACGGGCCCGCCGCGCTGCTCCGACAGCAGCTCGGTCATGGCCTCCACCTCCGGCGGCAGGGCCGGGACGAAGACCTCGCGGGGCACCGACTCGCTCTCGCCGTAGATCTGGATGAGGAAGTGCTCGACCAGGTCGGCGGTGGTGACGTCCTCGACCTTGTCGACGACCCAGCCGCGCTGCCCGCGGATGCGGCCGCCGCGCACGTAGAACACCTGGACGGCCGCCTCCAGCTCGTCCTCGGCGAAGGCGACCATGTCGCAGTCGGTTCGGTCGGGGAGCACGACCGCCTGCTTCTCCAGGGCGCGCTCCAGGGCGCGGATGTCGTCGCGGAGCCGGGCGGCGCGCTCGTACTCCTGGGACGCGGCGGCCTCGCGCATGTCGCGTTCGAGGCGCTTGATGAACCGGGTGGTGTTGCCCGCCATGAAGTCGCAGAAGTCCTCTGCGAGCAGCCGGTGCTCCTCCGGCGAGACGCGGCCTACGCACGGCGCCGAGCACTTGCCGATGTAGCCGAGCAGGCAGGGGCGGTCGAGCTGGTGCTGCCGCTTGAACACGCCGGCGCTGCACGTGCGGACGGGGAACACGCGCAGCAGCTGGTCGACCGTCTCCCGGATCGCCCACGCGTGGGAGTACGGCCCGAAGTAGCGCACGCCCTTGCGTTTGGCGCCCCGCATCACCATCACCCTCGGGAAGTCCTCGTTCAGGGTGACGGCGAGATAGGGATAGGACTTGTCGTCGCGGTAGCGGACGTTGAACCGGGGGTCGAACTCCTTGATCCAGGAGTACTCCAGCTGAAGGGCCTCGACCTCGGTGCCGACCACCGTCCAGTCGACGCGCGCGGCGGTCTGCACCATCGTCTGGGTGCGGGGGTGCAGGGCGGAGAAGTCGGCGAAGTAGG
This sequence comes from Actinomadura sp. NPDC048021, assembly GCF_040653135.1. Taxonomy (NCBI): domain Bacteria; kingdom Bacillati; phylum Actinomycetota; class Actinomycetes; order Streptosporangiales; family Thermomonosporaceae; genus Actinomadura; species Actinomadura sp. NPDC048021. The sequence goes on along the minus strand of NZ_JBEZJQ010000019.1, from coordinate 46,297 downwards.
AGTTCAGCCGCGAGCGCAGGTTCTTGGCCTTGCCCACGTAGATGACCCGGCCGTGCTCGTCGCGGAACCGGTACACCCCCGGGGATTCCGGGATGGAGCCGGGTGCGGGTCGGTAGGTCGCCGGATCTGCCACACTCGAAAGCCTAATGGGCGGCACCGACACGCCGTGCCCCGCGCCGCCGGAGGCCCCCGCCGATCCGGAGGGTGACGTAGATCTCTCCCCTCCGCCCGGATGTTCGCAAACCATGCGGAAAGGGAGGGTCAAACGGTTCCGCGGATCCGGAAGGGGGTCGTTGCGCACGTGTCCACGCTCTGGGCTTGGATCGTCCTGGCCGCCGTCGTCGGCACGTCCGTGATCGTCGTGGAGGGGGGCCGCCGGCTCGTCGCGGGCCGGCTGTCGCACCGCTGGCCCGGCGCCGGACGGGTCGCCCGGCGCTGCACCGCGCCCGCCTTCGCGTTCGCGGTGGTGGTGAGCTCCAGCACCGCGATGCCGTACCAGTTCATCGGCGGGCACGCCGAGGACGTGGTCCGGCACGCGATGCGGATCGCGGCGATCGGCGCCTCCACGTGGCTGGTGCTGCGGATCGGGTACGCGCTGAGCGACCCGCCGCTGACGCGGCTGATGCGGATCGAGGGCGAGCGCAACCGGCGGGCGCGGCGGGCCCGCACCCAGATGCTGCTGCTGCGCCGCATCGCCGCCGTCATCATCGTGGTGCTCGCCGTCGGAGCGGCGCTGTTCACCTTCCCCGCCGTGCGGGCGGTCGGGGCGGGGGTGCTGGCCTCGGCGGGCGTCGCCGGCCTGGTGGTCGGCATCGCGGCCCGGCCCACCCTCGGCAACCTGCTCGCCGGGCTGCAGCTGGCGTTCAGCGACGCGCTGCGGCTGGACGACGTCGTCGTCACGCAGGGCATCTGGGGCCGGGTCGAGGAGCTGACGCTGTCCTACGTCGTCCTGCAGCTCTGGGACGACCGGCGCATGATCTTCCCGGTGTCGCACTTCACCGAGCAGCCGTTCGAGAACTGGACGCGGCACTCCAGCCGTCTGCTCGGCTCGGTCGAGCTGCACGTGGACTGGACGGTCCCGGTCGAGGACCTGCGCGCCGAGCTGCACTCGGCGCTGAAGGACAACCCGCTGTGGGACCAGCGGGAGTGGATGCTTCAGGTGGTGGACGTGCTGCCGAGCGGCCTCGTCACGGTGCGCGCACTGATGAGCGCCGCCGACTCGGCGAGCACCTGGGACCTGCGCTGCGACGTGCGCGAGCACCTGGTCTCCTACATCCGCGACCGCCACCCGGAGGCCCTCCCCCGGCTCCGCATCGGCCCCGAGCCGGTCGCGGACGGCGCCGAGGCCGGGGCCGGCGACCCGCCCCCGGCCACCGAGGAGGAGGTGGCGGAGGGGCGGCACGCCGACGGCGCGCGGGCCGTCCCCCGCGAGGACGGCCCGGCGCGCGCGAAGTCGCTCAGGCGAGCATGATCTTTCCGCCCTGGACGGTGACCTTCTTCGCCGCCAGGGGCTCGTCGGCGGGCGGGCTCGCCACCGAGCCATCCGTGATCTTGAATTTGCTGCCGTGGCAGTGGCAGTTGATCGTGCCCCCGGACACCGATCCGACGCCGCATCCCCGGTGGGTGCAGGTCGCGGAGAACGCCGTGAACTCGCCCTGGCGGGGCTGGCAGACGACGACCTTGGCGTCCTCGAACACCTTGCCGCCGCCGACGGGGATCTCGCCCACCGAGGCCAGGGCCGCGCCCGACCCGCCCTCGGAGCCGGCGCCCCCGGAGCCGGCTCCGCCCCCGTCGTCGCCCGACCCGCCGCACGCCGCCGCCAGCCCGGCCACGCCCGCGAGTCCGGCGCCGATGAGCAGCCCCCTGCGGGTGCCGCCCGCGGCGCCGTCCCCCGGCGCGCCCTCCCCCGGCGCGAGCTCCGTTCCGTCCGCCTGCGTCTCGGACCTGTGTGGCATCCTCGCCCCTCCGGTGACCTCTGTCGGTTCCTGTCCGTCACCGGGAATCACGGATCCGCGAGCGCGCCGGTTCAACGCGGGCCCGACTCGATGATCAGGTGACGACGATGCCGCCGCCCTCGACCCGCACGGGGTACTCCTTGAGGGGCTCCTTCGCCGGACCGCGCTGCACCGAGCCGTCGGCGATCCTGAACTCGCTGCCGTGGCAGTGGCACTTGATCAGGCCGTTCGAGACCCCGCCGACCGTGCAGCCCTGATGGGTGCACACCGCCGTGAACGCCTTGTAGGCGCCCTGGCTCGGCTGGGTCACCACGACCTTCTCGTCGCCGTAGACCTTGCCGCCGCCGACCGGGATGTCGGCGGCCTTCGCGACCTGCTTGCCCTTGAGGTCCGCGGCGGGCGTGGCCCCGCCGCCGGACGCGCAGCCCGCGAGGGCCGCGGCGCCGAGCGCCCCCGTCCCGCACAGCACCGCACGCCGGCCGACTCCCCCGCTCCCGGCGGCCTCGGCGGCCCCGGGCGTCACTTCGTCTTCCATGGCTCCATCCTGGTGGACGGCCTCACCCGTCCCGCACCGGCCCGCCTCCGGGACCTCAGGCGAGGAGCTTCTTGAGGAACTGGCCGGTGTGGCTGGCCTCGACCTCGGCGACCTCCTCGGGGGTGCCGGTCGCGACGACCGTGCCGCCCCGCGAGCCGCCCTCGGGGCCCATGTCGATGATCCAGTCGGCGGTCTTGATGACGTCGAGGTTGTGCTCGATGACCAGGACCGTGTTGCCCTTGTCGACCAGGCCGTTCAGCACGCCGAGGAGCTTGCGGATGTCCTCGAAGTGCAGGCCGGTGGTCGGCTCGTCGAGCACGTAGATGGTGCGGCCGGTGGAGCGCTTCTGCAGCTCGGAGGCCAGCTTGACGCGCTGCGCCTCGCCGCCCGACAGGGTCGGGGCGGGCTGGCCGAGCCGGACGTAGCCGAGGCCGACGTCGTTCAGCGTCTTCAGGTGCCGGTGGATCGCCGTGATCGGCTCGAAGAACTCCGTGGCCTGCTCGATCGGCATGTCGAGCACCTCGGAGATCGTCTTGCCCTTGTAGTGGACCTCCAGGGTCTCCCGGTTGTAGCGGGCGCCGTGGCAGACCTCGCACGGGACGTAGACGTCCGGCAGGAAGTTCATCTCGATCTTGATGGTGCCGTCGCCGGAGCAGTTCTCGCAGCGGCCGCCCTTGACGTTGAAGGAGAACCGGCCGGGCTGGTAGCCGCGCACCTTCGCCTCGGTGGTCTGCGCGAACAGCTTGCGGATGTGGTCGAACACGCCGGTGTAGGTCGCCGGGTTGGACCGCGGGGTGCGGCCGATCGGCGACTGGTCGACGTGCACGACCTTGTCGAGCTGGTCGACGCCGTTGACGCGCTTGTGCTTGCCGGGGACGGTCTTCGCGCCGTTCAGCTTCTTCGCCAGCGAGTTGTAGAGGATGTCGTTGACCAGCGTCGACTTGCCGGACCCCGACACACCGGTGACCGCGGTGAGGACGCCGAGCGGGAACGCGACGTCGACGTCGCGCAGGTTGTTCTGCTGCGCGCCCTTGACGGTGACCTCGCGGCCCCGGGTGCGGGGCCGCCGGATCTGCGGGACGGCGATCTCGCGGCGGCCGTCCAGGTAGGCGCCGGTGAGGGAGCGCTCGGACTTCTTCAGGTCCTCGACCGTGCCGGAGACGACGATCTCGCCGCCGTGCTCGCCCGCGCGCGGGCCGATGTCGACGATCCAGTCGGCGGCGGCGATGGTGTCCTCGTCGTGCTCGACGACGATCAGGGTGTTGCCCATGTCGCGCAGCCGGAGCAGCGTCTCCAGCAGCCGGTGGTTGTCGCGCTGGTGCAGGCCGATCGACGGCTCGTCCAGGACGTACAGGACGCCGACCAGGCCGGAGCCGATCTGCGTCGCCAGCCGGATGCGCTGGGCCTCCCCGCCGGCGAGCGTGGCGGACGCCCGGTCGAGGGTCAGGTAGTCGAGGCCGACGTCCAGCAGGAAGCCGAGCCGGGCGTTGATCTCCTTGAGGACGCGTTCGGCGATGTGCGTCTCGCGCTCGTTCAGTTCGAGCGCGAGCAGGAACTTCGCGGCCTCGCCGATCGGCATCGCGGCGACCTCGGCGATCGACATCCCGCCCATGGTGACGGCCAGCACGACCGGCTTCAGCCGGGCGCCCTCGCACGTCGGGCACGGGATCTCGCGCATGTAGCCCTCGAACCGTTCCCGGCTGGAGTCGCTCTCGGACTCGGCGTGGCGCCGCTGGATGTAGGGGACGACGCCCTCGTAGGCCGTGTAGTACGACCTCGTGCGGCCGTAGCGGTTCTTGTAACGGACGTGGACCTGCGTCTCGTGCCCGTTGAGGATCGCCTTGCGCGCCTTGGCGGGCAGCCGGTCCCACGGCGTGTTCAGGTCGAAGCCCATCGCGTCGCCCAGCGCCGACAGCAGCCGCAGGAAGTAGTCGCTGACGTGCCCGCCCGACCACGGCTGGATCGCGCCCTCGCCGAGCGAGAGCTCCCCGTCGGGGACGACGAGCTCGGCGTCGACCTCCATGCGCGTCCCGAGGCCGGTGCAGTCGGGGCAGGCGCCGTACGGCGAGTTGAACGAGAACGAGCGCGGCTCCAGCTCCTCGAACGACAGGTCGTCGTAGGGGCAGTAGAGGTGCTCGGAGTACATCCGGGTGCGGTGCTCGTCGTCCTCGGGCAGGTCGACGAAGTCGAGGACGATCGTGCCGCCCGCCAGGCCGAGCGCCGTCTCGACCGAGTCGGCGAGCCGCTGCCGGGCGGAGTCCTTCACCGAGAGCCGGTCGACCACGACGGAGATGTCGTGCTTCTCCTGCTTCTTGAGCTGGGGCGGCTCGTCCAGGCGGATCATCTGCCCGTCGACCAGCGCCCGCGAGTAGCCCTTGGACTGGAGTTCGCGGAACAGCTCCAGGTACTCGCCCTTGCGGCCGCGGATCACCGGCGCCAGCACCTGGAACCGGGCGCCCTGCTCCAGTTCCAGCACCCGGTCGACGATCTGCTGCGGCGCCTGCCGGCTGATCGGCCGGCCGCACTCGGGGCAGTGCGGGTGCCCGATCCGGGCGTAGAGCAGCCGCAGGTAGTCGTACACCTCGGTGATCGTCCCGACCGTGGACCGGGGGTTCTTGCTGGTGGACTTCTGGTCGATCGAGACCGCCGGGGAGAGCCCCTCGATGAAGTCGACGTCGGGCTTGTCCATCTGCCCGAGGAACTGCCGGGCGTAGGCCGACAGCGACTCGACGTACCGGCGCTGCCCCTCGGCGAAGATCGTGTCGAAGGCCAGGCTGGACTTCCCGGAACCCGACAGACCGGTGAACACGATCATGGAGTCCCGCGGGAGGTCGAGCGAGACGTCCTTCAGGTTGTGCTCGCGTGCTCCACGCACGATGAGTCGGTCATGCACGTTCTTCCGGTTCCTCTTCTGGGCGCGGCGATCTGCGTATACGGCTCGGTATCAAGGCTAGCCACGGGGAGCGACAGGCTCCCCCGGCTTCTCAACAGCGGCGCTCGCCGCTGCATTTCATGACGCTACCCGGCCGGTCCGAGCGGTCGGGACGGCACCATCGCACCGTACACGTGTTCGAACGCCGCCCGCCACCGGAACGCCGTCAGGGCGCGGCGCCCCCTTCCGACCACCCGGAACGCGCTTCGCGCGCGGTCGCGGCGGGACCGCGGTCACTCGTCGTCGAGGGCGTGGGAGAGGTAGCGCTCGGCGGAGCGGCGGACGGCCTCCTTCCCGCCGCTGTAGACGATCTTCTTCCACCAGGCGCCGTAGACGCGGTCGAAGTCGTAGGGCTCCAGGAGGCGCAGGGCGCGGCGGACCGTGCGGGGGCGCTCGGGGATGTAGTTCGGGTAGGAGTACATGAAGCTCACCCAGTCGCGGTCGTTGACGACCTGCACGATGTCGCCCGAGAAGAGGGCGCGGGCGTCGCGCCAGTGCAGGACCTGGCCGCCCGCGAAGTGGACGCCCGCGTTGATCAGCGTGAGGCCGTCGGCCAGTTCGAGGGTGTCGCCCGACCAGAAGGCGACCGCGTCGTCCGGGCGGGCCACCCAGCGGCGGTCGGCCTCGTGGACGTACACGGGCGCGTCGAACGCCCGCGCCCACTCGATCATGGTGCCGTAGTAGTGCGGATGGCTGATCGCGATCGCGGACACGCCGCCGAGGTCGTTCACCCGGCGGACCAGCTCGTCGTCGATGAGGGTGACCATGTCCCACAGGACGTTGCCGGACGGGGCGCGCAGGAGGAGGGCGCGCTGGCCGATGGCGATGGACGGCTCGGCGCCGATCCCGACGACGCCCGGGCCCTCCTCGGCGACGCGGCCGCGGTGGCCGGCGCGCAGTTCCTCCAGGGTCGTCCACCGCTGGCCCTCCCAGCCGACGTACTGCCGCTCGTCCTCGCAGATCGGGCAGTCGGGGCGGGGCCCGGCGTACTGGACGCCGCAGGTGACGCAGATCGGAAACTCCATGATCACCATTGTCTGGCGCGGGCCGGGCCCGTGCGACAGGATGGAGGGTCCTTTTCGCCGAGGAGGGGTCATGGACTGGCGCGACGTGATCGACGAGCTGGACGCGGGCGTGGAGCGGATCGCCGCCACGCTGGAGGGGCTGTCCCCCGGCGACCTGCGGGGCGGGTCGGGGCTGCCGGGGTGGAGCCGCGGGCACGTGGCGGCACACATCGCACGCAACGCCGACTCCCTGTGGAACCTGCTCGAAGGGGCGCGCACGGGGACGGAGGTCCCGCAGTACCCGAGCCTGGAGCGGCGCGACGCCGACATCGTCGCGGGCGCCGGCCGCTCCCGCGACGAGCTGGTCGCCGACGTCCGGGCGACGCAGGCGCGGTTCTCCGAGCAGGCCCGGTCGCTGCCTTCGAGCGCGGCGGAGGCTCCGGTGCGGGCGATGGCGGGCTGGCCCCATCCCGCCTGGTACACGGTGTTCCGCCGCTGGAACGAGGTGGAGGCCCACCACGCCGACCTGGCCGCCGGGTACGGCCCGGCCGACTGGCCGGAGCCCTACGTCCGCTGGTCCGCGGCGGCCACGCTTGCGGACCTGGCGGCGCTGCCGGACCGGCTCCTCGGGGAGCCGGCCGGGCTGCGGATCACCGCGACCGACTCCGGCGAGACCGCCGACCTCGGCTGGACGCCCGGCGGCCCGGAGGCGTCCGGCTCCGGGCGGGCGCTGCTGGGCTGGCTGAGCGGACGGTCCGACGGCGCGGGCGTGCACCTCCGCCCGGACGGTCCGCTGCCCGTGCCGCCGCCCTGGCCGTACGAGCCCTCCCGGTTCCGTGAGGAAGCGGGCTTCTGAGCGGGCCGGGGGACTAGGGGAGGTCGTCGCCCGCGAGCCGGTGCAGGGCGTCCGCGGAACGGACGGCGATCGCGCTCCGGGCGACGGTCACGCGGCCGCGCACGGGCTCGGCCGCGAGGATCTGCGCGACCTTGCGGCGGCCCATCCCGGCCCAGCGGCCGAGGTCCTGCTGGGTGACCGGGACCTGGACGACGACGCCCTCCTCGATCACGCCGTCCGGGCGCTCCCGCTTGACCGGGGAGCCGAACCGCGCCGCCAGGCGCAGGAGGCGGCCGGCGAGGCGGCGCTCGGGGTCGTCGGGGAAGTGCGCGACGCGCAGCTCGTTGGCGTCGCGGAGCCGTTCGGCGAGGACGGCGGCGACCGCCCACACCGAGCCGGGCTGGGCGTCCAGGACGCCGCGGAAGCGCGCGGCGGGCAGCACGATGGCCTCGACCCGCGTCAGCGCCTCGGCGTTGGCGTGCCGGACCCCGCCGTCCACCGCCTCCAGCTCCCCCACCAGGTCGCCGGGGCCGAGGACGTCGAGGATGGCGGTCTCGCCGTCCCGGTCGACCCAGACCTTCACCGCCCCGGACCGCAGGACGAAGACCTGGGCCGCGCGGGTGTGCTCGCGCGTCAGGAACGCGCCGGGCCTGATCACCACCGGCGCGCCCGCCCGCCGCAGGGCCTCCTGGGCGCGGGGGGTCAGCGCGTCCCAGAACCGGGGGGTCTGCATCTCGCCTCCTCACCGGACCCGGATCCGGCCGGGCCCCGGCTTCATGATCGCTTGCTCGCGGTCCAGTGAACGCGCCCCGGGGCCGGCCGACCAGGTCGCCGGTCACATCTCGGGCGGTCTTTCCGGGGCGAGCAGGCCGTCCAGGGCGCGGACGCGGCGGGCGCAGTCCGCGGCTGCCGCGTGGTCGCCGAGGGCCAGGCGGGAGTCGCGCAGCAGTTCCAGCGCCCGCCGCAGCCCCCGCTGGTCGTCGGTCTCGCGGCGGATGGCGATCTCGGCGGTGACGTGCTCCACCGCGCGGTCGTGCTCGCCGGTCAGCTGGGACGCGCGGGCCATGCTGTGCAGGGCGTGGGCCTGCTCGCGGGTGGCGCCGAGCTCGGCGGCGAGGTCGAGGGCGCGCCGCCCGGTGGCGAGGGCGTCGCCGGCGCGGCCGAGGTCGAGGTGGATGGCGGCGAGGTGGCCGAGGCCGACGGCCTCGCTGTGCCGGTCGCCGACCTCGCCGAGGATGCGCAGGGCCTCCAGCTCCCGCTCCAGGGCCTCCTCGGGGCGGCCGGCGCGGCGCAGCACGGCGGCGAGGGTGTCCATGCCGACGCCGAGGCCGTACCAGTCGCCGCCCGACTCGCGGATGCCGAGCGCCTGCCGGGCGGCGCGCTCGGCCTCCTCGGGCAGGCCGAGCCGCGCGTAGGTGCGGGCCAGGCTGCCGAGCGTCCCGGCCATGCCGCCCCGCGCGCCGAGCCGGTGCCACAGGTCCAGGGCCTCCAGGCCGAGGACGAACGCCTCCTGGTGGCGGCCGAGGCGCCGCATCACCACCGACAGGTGCTCCAGGTCGTTGGCCTCGCCGTGCTGGTCGCCGATCTCGCGCCGGATCTCCAGGGCGCGCAGGAGGTGCTCGCGCGCCTCGCGGTACCGTCCGAGGCGCCAGTGGACGATCCCGATCTGCGCGAGCGCCTCGGCCTCGCCGTGCCGGTCGCTGGTCTCGCGGTGCAGCCGCAGCGCCTGCCCGCAGTAGGTGAACGCCTCGGCGAACCGCGTCGCCTCGCACATGAGCATGCCGAGCGTGGCCAGCGCGCGCGCCTCCCCGTGGCGGGCGCCGAGGGCGCGGTAGGTGCGCAGCGCCTGCTCGGCGTCCTGCTGCGCCAGGTCGCGCAGGCCGAGCGCGGCGTTCATCCGCGCGAGCTCGGTCAGCGCCTGCGCGGCGCCGTGCATGTCGGCGAGTTCCTGGCGGATGGCGAGCGCTTCCAGAGCGTGCGAGACCGCGCCGTGGACGTTGCCTTGGCGGCGGTGGACCTGGGCCACGGTGAGCAGGGTCTCCGCCACGCCGGGTTGGTCGTGGGTCCGGCGGCGGACGTCGAGCGCCCTGGCGGCGTGGTCCAGAGCCGTCTCGTAGTCGCCGAGGCCCAGGTGCGCCCGGGCCAGGATGTCGTGGCCCTTGGCCGTTCCCGCGTCGTCTCGCAGTTCCCCGTGGACGGCGAGGGAGCGCCGGGCGTGGTCGATCGCCGTCAGGTAGCGGCCCAGCGCCACGTGGACGTCGGCCAGGGTGGCCAGGGTGGCGGCCTGCCCGTAGCGGTCGGGCGGGTCGGCGGCCCGGAACCCGCGCCGCGCGTCCTCGCCATAGCCGATGGCCTGGACGGAGTCGCCCAGCTCGAAGTGCGCCATCGCCAGGTTGTGGAGCATGACGGCGGCAGCCGCCCAGTCCTCCTCGGTGCGGGCGGCGTGCAGGCCCACCTGGTGGACGGCGATGCTGTCCTCGCTGTAGCGGCGGAACTCCTGGAAGTCGAACAGCGCGTCGGCGAGCTCCCAGCACGTGCGGTGCAGGCCGAGCCGGGCGGCCTGGTGCACCGCGGCGACCAGGTTGCGGCGCTCGGCCTCGAACCAGGCGAGTCCGGCCGCGCGCTCCGCGGCGGTGGACGGACGCCCGTGCGCCTCCCCCGGATGCGTCCGGGGACGGGACCGCGCCGCCATGGCGTGGCCCGCGCGGCGCGCCTCGGCGAGGTAGCCGGCCAGGAGCCGCCGCTGCGCCGCCTGGAGCTCGCCGTCGGAGTCCTCGCGCAGCCCCCGTTCGCGGGCGAAGTCGCGCAGCAGGTCGTGCATCCGGTAGCGGTCGGGCCCCACGTCGTGCACCAGGTAGGCCTGGCGCAGGCCCTCCAGGCATTCGCGCGCGTCGCCGACCGTGCCGTCCAGCAGGGCGGCGAGGGCGGTGGGCGTGAAGTCGGGGCCGGCGACCAGGCCGAGCCTGCGGAACGCCTCGCGCTGCCCGCGGCGCAGGCTCCGGTAGGCGACGTCGAACGTCGGGCTGAGGACGGCCAGCAGCGCCGTCCCGGACGTTCCGGGCGCCGCGCCGTCGCCCAGGCCCGCCCCCGCGAGGCCCGGCCCGTACGGCGCGGCGTCCCGGACGTCCCGGGCCGCCAGTTCCCGGACGGTCCCGGCGATCGACTCGCCGGGGTTCTCGGCGAGCCGCCCGGCCATGACGCCGAGCGCGAGCGGCAGGTGGCCGCATTCGCGGGCGAGCCGCTCGACCGCCTTGTCCTCCTCCCTGAGGCGGGGGTCGCCCGCGCCGAGGACGTTGGAGATGAGGTCCACGGCCTCCTGCGTCGCCATCTCCCGCAGTTCCAGGGTCCGGACGTCGGCGCCTTCGAGCAGGGCCGGCAGCCGCCGCCGGCTCGTCACGACCACCAGCCCCGAGGCCATCGCCGCCAGCAGCGGCCTGATCTGCTCGGGCCGGGCGGCGTTGTCCAGGATCAGCAGCATCCGCCGGTCGCCGAGCAGGGACCGGCACTGCGCCGCCAGCTCCGCCTCCGTCCTCGGGACCTGGTCGCCGGGCACGCCCGCCGCGCGCAGCACCTGCCCCATCGCCTCCGCCGGGGTGACGGGGCTGCGGGACGTGCCGCGCAGGTCGGCGAACAGGACGCCGTCGGGGAAGCGGTCGAGGACCCGGTGCGCCCAGTGGAGCGCCAGCGTGGTCTTGCCGACGCCCGCCATGCCCTGGACCACGACGGCGCGCGGCCACACCGACTGGCCGACCAGCAGGTCGAGCTTGCCGAGGCTGACCGCGCGTCCGGCGAAGTAGGGGTCGTCGGCGGGGAGGCGGACGGCGGGCGGCCGGGCCGGCGCCGCCAGGCGCACCGGTTCGCGCGCCGCGATCCCGGCGCCGTCGTCCGGCTCCCGGGCCCGCTCGGGCGCCCGCTCGGGCTCGGCGGCCGGCCAGTCGTCGCCCCAGGGGCTCGCGGCGCGGCGGAGCCGTTCGACGTCGAGGACGGTCAGCGGGCGGGCCCGCCGGTCGAGGATGCCCTTGGCCCGCCACGTCCGGAACCAGCGCACCAGCGTCTCGCGGGAGATCCCCGCCCAGTTGGCCAGCTCCGCCTGGCTGAGCCGCAGGGGGATCCGCGTGCCCTGGCCGGGGGCGGGCTCGCCGAACCGGTGCGCCAGCTCCAGCAGGTGGTAGGCGAGCCGCTGCGGGTGGTCCGCGGCCCGCACGGCGTGCCGGCGGCCGCCGTAGGTGACGCTCTCGGAGACGGCGTGCATCATCGCCTCGGCGACCTGCGGGCTCGCCGCCAGCAGGCTGCGGAACTTGCCGCGGTCCACGCGCAGCGCCGTGACGTGGTCCAGCGCGGCGACCGTGGCGCGCTGCGGATGCCCCCACGGGCCGAGGACTCCGACCAGGTCGCCCGCCCCGAACAGGTCGATGATCGACTCGTCGCCGTCGCTGGAGTCCACGAACTCCTTGGCGACCGCGTTGCTCGCGGCCCGCGGCGACGCCTTGAACACCACGTAGACGGCCGGCGCGACCGTCCCCTGGTGGCACAGCATGCCGCCAGGCGGGATGTCGGCGCGCCGTCCCATGGCGCGCAGGGCCTGCCGGTCGGTGGGGGCCAGCCGCTCCCAGAAGCTGCCCGGCCGGACGCCCGGCCCGTCGCCGATCATCCGGTCGCCCTCCCGCCGCGGCGCGCCCCCGGCGGCGTCCCGCGCTGCCGCGCGGGACGGAACGCGGTCGTCACCGCCTCACCGCCCTTCCGGGGTCGGACCTGATCTTCCGGTTCCCATGGTGCGGGGAGAAGGCGGGAAAGTCCGTCCGGCGGCGCACGGTTCGGCTGCGTCTGGTGACTCATTCCAGGCGCGCACCCCGAGCGCGGGTGATCGCGGGAGCCGATGATGGAAGATGGTCTTCGAACGAACGACGGGGAGGACGCATGACCTACACCGGTAACGCCGAGGCGGGCGGGCGTCCGGACGTCCGGGAGCTGCCCGGGCTGCGGGTGACGAAGGTGGCGGTCGGCCCGTACGACAACAACGCCTACCTGCTGCGGTGCACCGCGACCGGCGAGCAGCTGCTGATCGACGCGGCCAACGAGGCGCCCCGGCTGCTGGAGCTGATCGGCGACGGCCCCCTCGCGCGGATCGTCACCACGCACCGGCACGAGGACCACTGGATGGCGCTGAGCGAGGTGGCGCGGGCCACCGGCGCGCCGGTCGTCGCCCATCCGCGCGACGCCGGGCCCCTCCCCGAGCCGGTCGCCGAGCCGGTGGAGCACGGCGACACCGTCGCGGTCGGGCAGGCGTCCCTCGACGTCATCCACCTGCGCGGCCACACGCCCGGCTCGATCGCGCTCCTCTACGACGCGGGCGGCGAGCTGGCCGACCGCCCGCACCTGTTCACCGGCGACAGCCTGTTCCCCGGCGGCGTCGGCAACACCTGGGGCGACCCGACGCGCTTCCGGCAGCTGCTCGCGGACGTGGAGGAGCGCGTCTTCGACCGCCTCCCCGACGCCACCTGGTTCTATCCGGGGCACGGCAAGGACTCGACGCTCGGCCGGGAGCGCCCCTCGCTCCCGGAGTGGCGCGCCCGCGGCTGGTGACGCTCGCGGCCCGGCCGGAACAAGTGGCGGGGGACGTTCGTTTGCCCCAACACACTTCCCGGCCCGAGACCAGGAGTCGACCATCCCCCCACCTCACGAGGCGGATCCAGGACCCGCGCTGCGCTACCCGGCGGGTTCGCTGGTGCTCGTCGCCGGCCTGCCCGGCTCCGGTAAGAGCACGCTGCTCAACCGCCTGTACGGGCTGCGCGGCGACGAGACGGCCCCGGTGCGCGCCGGGGACGTCCGGGTGATCGACTCGCGCCAGTCGCGCAACTGGTGGGCGCGGTTCCTCGGGCCGCTGCCCGTCCGGCTGCGGACCCCGATCGTCCAGAGCACCCACGTCTGGCGCATCGGCCGCGCGATCGTCGCCGGGCACGGCGTCGTCGCCCACACGCGCGGCACCTGGCCGCACATCCTGCACGGCTTCGCCTGGCTGGCGCGCCGCCGCGGCGGGCGGCTGCACCTGATCCTCATCGACGTCGCGCCGGAGACCGCCCGCGCCGGCCAGTACGCGCGCGGCCGCGTCGTCGCCGCCGCCCTCTGGACGCGCCACTGCCGCCGCTGGCGCCCCCTGATCGCCCGAGCCCGCAGCGGCGCCCCCCTGCCGCCCGCGGCCGGCGTCACCGTCCTCGACCGCGACGCCGCCGACAAGCTGCAGGCCATCCACTTCAGCTGAGCTCGCCGAACCAGCGCACGATCCGGGCGGTGCCCGCGAGGTTGGAGCCGAGGTGGCGGGAGCCGCCGTAGAGCCGGTCGCCCACCTCGACGACGGGCACGGCGGCGCCGCGGTCCCGGAACCGCGCCGCGCAGTGGTCGGTGTTGGCGGTGACCGCCTGCTCGTCCCCGGCCATCGCGTAGAGGCGGACCGGGACGCGCGGGGTCCAGGCCGTGCAGACCTCCGCGTCCACGCGCAGGGCCTCGGCGAACGATCCGGAGGGGTGGCGCAGCAGCGCGAGGCCGCGCGGGGTGAGGAGTGCGCCCAGCGTGTCCGGGAGGCCGTCGAGCATGACGCGCCCGGGCGTCGTGCCGTCGAAGTACTTCTCGACGCGTGCGGCATAGGGCTCGCGGAACAGCTCCGAGGGGTCCTCGTAGATGCCTCCGTGGACGCGGTTCCAGGAGGTGAGCAGGTACGACGTGTACGCGACCGCCATCTTAGGAGCGATGTCCCCGCGCAGCAGGGCGGGCAGTTCCGCGCCCCGGAAGTCGTAGGCGCCGCTGATCGGGGCCACCGCGCGCAGGCGGAAGTGCGGGTCGGCGCCGCCCTGCAGCGCCCGGGCGAGGCCGAGCGCGGACGAGGCGCCCTGCGAGAAGCCGGTGACGAAGACCCGGCCGTCGAGGACGCGCCCCGCCCGCGGGGTGAAGTGACGCGCCGCGCGGAGCATGTCGAGGGACGCGCTCGTCTCGGACGGCACGTCCTTCCACGGATGGACTCCGGGTCCGAGCCCCAGGCCGAGGTAGTCGGGCGCGACCGCCGCGAACCCGGCCGCGGCGTAGGTGACGGCCGCTCCGGGCCCCCAGACGTCGTCCGCCGTCGAGGGGGCGTCGGGCTTGTAGCTCATGGTGCCGTGCGTGTACGAGACCGTCGCGAGGCGGCGGTCGCGGCTGCGCGGCAGCACGACCAGGCCGCTGGCGGTCGTCGCGCGGCCCCGGGCGTCGACCGTCCGGTAGACGAGCCGGTAGGTGTCGACGCCGTGGCGGACGGACGCGGTGTCGAAGTCCTCGGACGCGAGCCAGGCCCGGACCTGGTCGGCCGACATGGCGGCGAGGTGGGTGGCGGAGACCAGACGGCCTCGTGCGGCGTTCGGCTGGGCGACGGGCGCCGCCCGGTGCTCGGCGGTCGGGCGCTCGAACACCCCGGCGGACGCGGCGGAGACGCCGGCGGCCGTGATCGCGGCGGCGGCGAGCGTCCCGGCGGTGAGGCGGGTGAGGGTGCTTGTCATGGCGGCGAGCATCGCGCCCGGCCGCCCGGGTCCGCGTCGCCCCCGCAGGTGATCTCGTGCCCGCTACCTGAGAGGGTCCCCCGGCCGGATGGGGAGGAGGGCGGGCGGGGGCGTGGGTAGGGTCGGGGGAGGTCGAGACGACGAGAGGCGGCAGTATGGCGCAGCAGGTACGCGGGGTCGTCGCACCCGGCAAGGGTCAGCCGGTGCGGATCGAGACGATCGTCGTCCCGGACCCGGGGCCCGGCGAGGCGGTCGTCGACGTCCAGGCGTGCGGGGTCTGCCACACCGACCTGCACTACCGCGAGGGCGGGATCAACGACGAGTTCCCGTTCCTGCTCGGCCACGAGGCCGCCGGGGTCGTCGAGTCGGTGGGCGAGGGGGTGACCGAGGTGGCGCCCGGCGACTTCGTGATCCTCAACTGGCGCGCGGTGTGCGGGCAGTGCCGCGCCTGCAAGCGCGGACGCCCTTGGTACTGCTTCGACACCCACAACGCCGCCCAGAAGATGACCCTCCAGGACGGGACGGAGCTGTCGCCCGCGCTCGGCATCGGCGCGTTCGCCGACAAGACCCTCGTCGCGGCCGGGCAGTGCACCAAGGTCGACCCCGCGGCGCGGCCCGAGGCCGCCGGGCTGCTCGGGTGCGGGGTGATGGCGGGGCTCGGCGCGGCGATCAACACCGGCGGGGTCGGGCGCGGCGACTCGGTCGCGGTCATCGGCTGCGGCGGCGTCGGCGCGGCGGCCGTGCTCGGCGCCCGGCTGGCCGGGGCCGCCCGGATCATCGCCGTGGACCTGGACGAGCGCAAGCTCGCCACCGCGTCCTCCCTCGGGGCCACGCACACCGTGAACGGCGCGGAGAAGGACGTCGTCGCGACGGTGCGGGAGCTGACCGGCGGGTTCGGCGCGGACGTCGTCATCGACGCGGTCGGCCGCCCCGAGACCTACGAGCAGGCCTTCAACGCCCGCGACCTCGCCGGGACGGTGGTGCTGGTCGGCGTGCCGACCCCGGAGATGAGGCTGGAGCTGCCGCTGCTGGAGGTGTTCGGGCGCGGCGGGTCGCTGAAGTCGTCCTGGTACGGCGACTGCCTGCCGTCCCGCGACTTCCCCATGCTCATCGAC
This sequence comes from Actinomadura sp. NPDC048021, assembly GCF_040653135.1. Lineage (NCBI taxonomy): Bacteria > Bacillati > Actinomycetota > Actinomycetes > Streptosporangiales > Thermomonosporaceae > Actinomadura > Actinomadura sp. NPDC048021. The sequence continues at coordinate 30,398 of NZ_JBEZJQ010000019.1, read as the reverse complement.
CTCTACCTGCAGGGCCGCCTGGACCTCGACGCGTTCGTCTCCGAGACGATCCCGCTGGACGGCGTCGAGGCCGCGTTCGAGAAGATGCACCGCGGCGACGTGCTGCGCTCGGTGGTGGTGCTCTGATGGCCCGCGGATCCGGGGAACTGCGCGTCGACCGCCTCGTCACGTCCGGGACGTTCTCGCTGGACGGCGGGACGTGGGACGTCGACAACAACGTCTGGATCGTCGGCGACGACAGCGAGGCGATCGTCATCGACGCCGCGCACGACGCCGAGGCCATCGCGGCGGCGCTCGGCGACCGCCGGCTGGTGGCGATCGTGTGCACGCACGGGCACGACGACCACATCGACGCGGCGCCCGCCCTGCGGGCCCGCACGGGCGCGCCCGTCCTGCTGCACCCGGACGACCTGATGCTGTGGAAGCAGCGGCACCCGGACGCCTCGCCCGACGGGGAGCTGTCCGACGGGCAGGTCGTCACGGTCGCGGGCACCGGCCTGACGGTCCTGCACACGCCCGGCCACAGCCCCGGCGCGGTGTGCCTCCACGCGCCCGACCTGGCGACGGTGTTCTCCGGCGACACCCTGTTCAGCGGCGGCCCCGGCGCGACGGGCCGGTCGTTCTCCGACTTCCCGACGATCATCGCCTCGATCCGGGAGCGGCTGCTGACGCTCCCGCCGGAGACGACCGTCCGCACCGGGCACGGCGACTCCACCACCGTCGGCGCGGAGGCCCCGCATCTCGAGGAATGGATAGCCCGCGGCCACTGACCGGGATAGTGTCCCCGGTGGCGGACAGCCGTCCACGGCCGGGAGGGTGCGATGCGGCGCAGGGCACCGCTGGCGCTCCTGCTGTGCGGGGCGGTCGCGGGCTGCGGCCAGAGCGCGCGCGGCGCGGACGTGCCGGCGCCGGCCGTGCCGCCGCCGACCGCGCCGCCCGTGTCGGCCTCCGCGCCTCCGGCGAGCCCTCCTCCCCCGGCCGGCGTCCCCGCGACCGGCGAGCCCGTGCCGCTCGGGCGGGTCGCGGGGTGGCGCATCACCACGTACTACACGGCGCTGGAAAGCCTGTACGACGGCGAGCGGAAAGCGGTGCGCGGCTGCGCCCGCTTCCACTGCTCGCGCGGGAAGACCCCGCTCGGCTCCTATCCGAAGGACTTCCTCAAGGTCGTCCAGACCGAGGGCAGCGGGCGCGTCACCGAGGGGCCCGAGCGGGGCCGGTACCTGAACTGGTCGCACAGCGTCGGCTTCTGGCTGGACGACACCACCCGCGACTCGCGGGGGCGCCCGCTACGGGCGTGGGCGTCGGCGGCGGCCGACAGGTCCGTGCTGGCGCGGGGACGGCGGTTCGCGATCCTCGACTGCGGTGAGGACGGCGGCGGCCGCGCCGTCGAGGACGAGGTGTGCGCGGCGTTCCGGAAGGCCCGCTGGACGGTCACCGACCTGTTCCGCCCCGGATACGGCGGCCAGAACCACGCCGACGTCTACATCGGCGAGGAGAAGGGCTCGCGGCTGGCCGGGTCGCCGTTCTACACGACGCTGAGCGGCGCCACGCTCGTGGGGTCCTAGGACGTCCCGGACGCGGCGGCGGCTAGGACGGGACGCGCTCGACCGGGCGCGGTGAGGCGAGGCGGGTCGGCTGCGTCCGGCCCCGCAGGGTGACCTCGTCGCCGAGCGACCAGTGCGCCGCCTCGTCCGGTCCCGCCCCGGCGAGGAGGGAGCCCGCCGCCAGCACGCGCTCGCGGGTGGTCTTGGCCATGTCGGTGAGGCGGGCCGCCTCGTTCACCGGGTCGCCGATCACGGTGTACTCGAACCGCTCCTCGGCGCCGATGTGCCCGGCGACGGCCTCGCCCGCCGAGACGCCCACGGCGGCGCTCAGCGCCGGGACGTCCTCGCGCAGCCGGCGGGCCAGCTCGCGGGACGCGGCGAGCGCGCGGACGGGCGCGCCGTCCAGCGCGAGCGGCGCCCCGAAGATGGCCAGCGCGGCGTCGCCCTCGAACTTGTTGATCCAGCCGCCGTGCGCGCCGATCACCTCGACGACCACGGCGAAGAAGTCGTTCAGCAGCCGGACGACCTCGGCGGGCGGCCGGTCGGCCGCGAGCCGCGTGGAGCCGATGATGTCCACGAAGATCACCGCGACCTCGCGCAGCTCGCCGCCGAGGTCGATGCCGCGCTCCACCGCGACGCGCGCGGCGTCCGCGCCGACCTGGCGGCCGAACAGGTCCCGCAGCCGCTCGTGCTCGCGCAGCCCGGCCGCCATGTGGTTGAACCCGGCCTGCAGCAGCCCGACCTCGCTGGCGTCGTAGACGGGGACCTCGACGTCCAGGTCGCCGCGCTCGATCCGGGCGAGGCCGAGCCGCACCGACTCGACGGGGTCGGCGATGGCGCGGGCGGCGCCGTAGGTGACGCCGAGCCCGACGACCAGCGCGATGCCGCCGAGCGCGAGGACGGCGACGGCGAACTCCCGCACGGTGATCCTGGCGATGACGAAGGACCCGATCGCGAGGGTCATCAGCCCGAGGATCGGGACGGCGGTGCCGAGGCCCCAGGCCAGCACGGAACGGGCGACGACGCCGGGCAGCCCGGTCCGGCGCGGCATCTCGCTGCGCAGCGCGGTCGTCACCGCGCGCCGCAGCAGCCGCTCCGTCAGCAGGTAGACGACCGTGCAGGTGGTGAGGCCGCCGAGCAGGCTCGTCAGGCCCAGCTTGACGGCGAGCAGGCCCGAGAAGGGGGCGTTGATGACGACCCAGCCGACCGTCCCGATCCCCCACAGCGTCAGGTGCAGGGCCATCAGCCGCAGCGGCCCGTACAGCAGCAGGGAGCGCTCGTGCCGGTCGGGTTCGTCGTGCCGTTCGACCATGCGCCGGACGCGGCGGAAGAACCGTTCGCCGAGGATGAGGCCGACCGGCACCGCGGCGGTGACGTAGAGGGTGAAGACGACCAGGTTGACGAGCCGGATCCGCTCGGACACCTCGCCGACGGGGTCGGGGACGACGACGGCGAACGCGAGCACGACCAGGGCGCCGCCGAGGTTCGCCAGCGCGGTGGAGATCCGCACCAGGACCCTGGCCCGGTGGGCGATCTGGGCCCGGGTGTCGTCCGGGCCGCCGTCGATCAGCCGCCACAGGGGGCCGAGCACGCTGCCCGGCCGGAACCGGGCGCGGGGGGCGGTCTCGGCCCTTTCGGTGTTCATGAGCGAGGAGATTATCTGGTCGAATCCCCACAGACCCCACCGCCGGCGAGCGACCTCGGCGAGGGATCGCTCACTCAGGTGCGGATCGGCTCCAGCAGCCGGTGCGGGTTGCGCAGGAGCATGCTGACCGGGTCGGTGCGGCGGCGGACGCCGGGCCCGGCGTGGATCTCCAGCTCGTCCGGGGCGACGTGCCGCCCGCACGCGGCGCACCCCCCGTCCGGGCCGATCTCGGTCCCGCAGGCGAGGTGGACGAAGACGCGGCACGGCTCGGCGGACAGGTGGTCCTCCGCCCAGCGGGCGAGGGTGTGGACGACGGGCCACAGCTCCTTGCCCATCTCCGTCAGCACGTAGTCGTGGCCGTCCTTGACGAGGACGCCGGCGTCGACCAGCGACTGCAGCCGCGCCGACAGCACGGCGCGGGGGATGTCCAGGTGGACGAGGAAGTCGCTGAAGCGGCGGACGCCGTAGAAGGCGTCCCGGACGATCAGCAGCGTCCAGCGCTCCCCGACGACCTCCAGAGCGCGGGCCAGCGAGCAGTCCTGCGCCGCGTAGTCCTTGCCGAGTGCCATGCCACCACAGTACCCACCCGGGGGTTCATTGATTGAACTCTGCCGTGCTACCGTCACCCCATTCAGTTCGTTCAATGAACTTGGAGACCGCATGACGACCCTGGCGACCCCCCGCGCCGCGCGCAGCGCGCCCGGCACCGCCGCCGCGCTGACGCTGCCGGCCGCCGCCACCCTCCTGGCCCTGATGAACTACTGCGCCCCCGCGGCGACGCTGGCCGACACCGCCCGCGGGCTTCACGCCGGGGCGACCGCGCAGATCTGGCTGATGAGCTCGATCAGCCTCGGCCTCGCGGCGGCGCTGCTGGCCGCGGGCAGCCTCGCCGACGACCACGGGCGCAGGCGCGTGTTCGTGATCGGCGCGGTGGCGCTCGCCGTCTCCAGCGTCGCGTGCGCGCTCGCGCCCAACGCCGCGGTGTTCATCGCGGGCCGCGTCGCGCAGGGCGCGGCCAGCGCCGCCCTGCTGGTGACCGGACTCGGCATCGTCGGCGCCTCGTTCCCGCCGGGTCCCCGGCGGGCGCGGGCCACCGGCCTGTGGGGCGCGATGGTCGGCCTCGGCATCGCGCTCGGCCCCATCGCCGCGGCCGGGCTGACCTCCGCCGGCGGCTGGCGGCTGTGGTACTGGGCCACGGTGGCCGCGTCCGCGGCGCTCGCCGCGGCGGCCTCCCGCGCGCTCACCGAGTCGCGGGCCGAGCGTCCACGCGGCGTGGACGTGCCGGGACTGGCCACGATGAGCCTCGGCGTGGCGGCGCTGGTGGCCGCGATCACCTGGGGCCGCACCGGCTGGACGTCCCCGGGCGTCCTCGCGCTGTTCGCCGCCGCGGCCGTCCTGCTGTCCGCGTTCGTCCTCGTCGAGTCGCGGCGGCGGGAGCCGATGGTCGAGCTCGCCCTGTTCCGGCGGCCGGCGTTCCTGCTGTCGGTGACGGGGGCGCTCGTCACCGGGCTCGCCGTGATCGGGGTCATGACCTACCTGGCGACGATGATGAGCCTGGTGATGGGCCTGTCCGCGATCGCGGCGGCGCTGGTGCTGGCGATCTGGTCCGGGCTGTCGTTCGTCGTCGCCCTGCAGGCCCACCGCCTCCCGGCGCGGCTGCCCGTCCGGCGCCTGCTCGCCGCCGGGTTCGCGCTCGCCGGCGTCAGCGAGCTCGCGCTGGCGGCCCTGGCCCCGGACGCGCACTGGTGGCGGCTCGTGCCGGGCCTCGCCGCCGCCGGCGTCGCGAGCGGCCTGACCAACGCGATGCTCGCCCGGCTCGCCGTGGAGAGCGTCCCCGCCGACCGCGCCAGCATGGGGGCGGGCGCCAACAACACCGCCCGCTACATCGGGGCGTCGCTGGGCGTGGCGATCGTCGGGGCCGTCGCGACGGGGTTCGGGCACGACGCGGCCTCGCTGGCGCACGGCACGAACGTCGCGATGGTCGTCTCGGCCGTCGCCGCGCTCGCCTACGCCGTCCTCGCCCTGGTCATCCGCGACCGGGCCTCCTGAACCCGGCTAGGCGAGCTCCTCGACGAAGGCGGCCAGCTGGGTCAGGTTCCGGCACTCGTACATCGGGACCAGCTCGCCGTAGCGGGACGCGGCCGAGTCGCCGGTGTCCCACTGGGAGCGCGGCTCCGGGTTGAGCCAGTACGCGTGCCGGGCCCGGTCCGCCATCGACCGCACGATCGGCAGGGACAGCTCCCCGTAGTTGGACCGGGCGTCGCCGAGGATCAGCAGGGACGTCCTCGGGGTGACGGCGTCGCGGTACTTGTCGTCGAACACCTTGAAGGCGTGGCCGTAGTTGGACCGGCCCGTGATCCACACGAGGTCGGCCTCGGCGGCGAGGCGGGTCATCGCGCCGGTGACGTCCGCGCCCGGCGCGAAGTACTTGGTGATCTCGTCGGTGGCGTCGATGAAGGCGAACGCGCGGACCTTGGTGAACTGCTCCCGCAGCGCGAACGTCAGCAGCAGCGTGAAGTGCGCGAACGCCGACACCGAGTCGCTGGCGTCGCACAGCACCACCAGCTCGGGCCGGTGCGGGCGCCGCGGCCGGTGGTGGGTGGTGAGCGGCACTCCCCCGCTGGACAGGGACGCGCGGACCGTCCGGCGGAAGTCGAGCCGGCCCCGCCGCCCGTGCCGCTGCTTCTGGACGAGCCGGGTCGCCAGCCTGCGCGCCAGCGGGTAGACCTCGCGGCGCAGCGCCTCCATCTCGGCGCGGGTCGCGCCGGCGAAGTCGAGCCGTTCCAGCGGGGGGCGCACGGCGATGCGGGCGGTCCGCTCGACCCCGGTGTCCTCGGCGATGCGGCGCCGCACCTCGCCCGCGACGAGGCCGGAGAACCGGGAGATGCGGTCGCGGAACGTCCGGCGCGCGACGCGCTCGGCCATGCCGCCGCGCTCCCGCCCGGCCAGGACCGACTCCAGCAGCCGCGCCATCAGGGTCTCCGGCGACAGCGCGCTCATCACGCCGGAGGAGAACCACGACTCCTGCCCGGGCGTCCGGCCGTACTCGGCGACGGCCAGCCGGGCGAACCGGCGCAACCCGGCGTCGTCCCCGGACAGGAGCAGGTCGGCGAGCTCCTCCCTGCGCCGCTGCACCCGCGGGTCGAGCGCCGCGGGGACGGGCCTGCCGTCGTCGTCGACCGTCCTCGCCGGGCGCTCGGGGTCGGGCGCCGCTCCCGCGCCGTCCCCGACGGCCGCCGGGAACCACAGGTCGAAGAGCGTGTCGAACGTCGCGCGGTGCTGGGGCCGCTTGACGACCGTCGCGGCGTACGCGGCGCGCAGCGACTCCCGGTCGAGCAGGTCGACGGCCCGCACGGCGCGCACCGCGTCCAGCCCCTCGGCGACCGACACCGGCAGCCCGGCCCGCCGCAGCTCCGCGACGAACCCGGTGTGCCGGTCGACGAGTGAGGCCATGTCAGCCGCTCAACCCGAGTTCCTTGGCGGCGCGCTCCTGGTCGGAGGCGTGCTTGAGGACGACGCCGAGGGTGCGGCCCACGGCGGCCTCGTCCAGGTCGTCCAGGCCGAGGGCCAGCAGGGTGCGGGCCCAGTCGACGGTCTCCGCGATCGACGGCGCCTTCTTGATCTCCAGGTCGCGCAGCGTGCCGACGGTGCGGACGAGCTGCTCGGCCAGCTCCGCCTCGATGCCCGGCACCTGCGCGAGGACGATGTCGCGCTCCCGGTCGGGCGCCGGATAGTCCAGGTGCAGGTAGAGGCAGCGGCGCTTGAGCGCCTCCGACAGCTCCCGCGCCGCGTTCGAGGTGATCAGCACGAACGGGCGGCGGACCGCCGCCACCGTCCCGAGCTCGGGGATCGTCACCTGGAAGTCCGACAGCACCTCCAGCAGCATGCCCTCGACCTCGACGTCGGCCTTGTCCGCCTCGTCGATGAGCAGGACCGTCGGGTCGCTGCGGCGGATCGCCGCCAGCAGCGGCCGCTCCAGCAGGAACTCCTCGGAGAAGATGTCGTCGTGGGTCTCCTGCCAGGCCCGGTCGGCGGGCGCGGCCTGGATCGCGAGGAGCTGCTTCTTGTAGTTGAACTCGTAGAGCGCGCGGGCCTCGTCCAGGCCCTCGTAGCACTGCAGGCGGATCAGCTCCGCGCCGGTCGCCGCCGCCACCGCCTTCGCCAGCTCCGTCTTGCCGACCCCCGCCGGCCCCTCCACCAGCAGCGGCTTGCCGAGCGCCTGCGCCAGGAACACCGTCGTGGCGATCTCGTCGTCGGCGAGGTAGCGGACGCCGGCGAGCCTGCGCCCGGCGTCGGCGGGTGAGGCGAACATCGCGTCGGTCATTCCTTGCCCTTCCGCGCGGCGGCCTTCTTGTAGGTCTGGTTGGTCCCGGCGAACACGAGCGACGCCTTGTCCTCGCTGAGCGCGACGCCCCAGTAGGACGCGGTCTTCGGGTCGCCGCCGTTCCACGAGAAGCGGTACCTGCCGCCGCCCTCGGGGATGGCCGAACCGCTCCACAGCTTCTGCCGGCCCCGCACCCACACGCCGCTGCCGTCGGCCTTGAACTGGAAGTAGTCCTTGGCCGCGCCGACCCAGCGTCCCACCAGCGGCTTGACGTCGGCGGCCCGCACCGCCGGCAGCGGCGCCAGCGTGGTGGGCGGAGCGGACGGCGCGGCGTCCGCGGCCTGCTTCTCACCGCCGCCGCATCCCGCGAGGGCCAGCCCGGCCGCGGCGGCGCAGGCGGCGAGGGCGGTCGAACGGGCCCGCACTGTCACGGGGACCTCCGGATTTCCTGGGACAAGAGCGGAATCCTACCTGCGCGTCCGCTCACACCTGAGGGGTAGCCGCCACATGGCACCGGGGAGTGACGCGGCAGCCCTCCCCGCCCGCCTATAACGGTGTCATGACGACCCCACGACTGCCGCGCGACGACCTCACGGCGGCCATGGCGGCCCGGCGCGAGCTGGGGCCCGACTATGACGACGCCTTCATCGAGACGGTCGTCGACCGCATCGAGGAAACCCTTGACGCCCGCGCCGCCGCGCCGCGCTCCCGCCGCCGCGCCCCGGCGCCCGAGCCGCGGCACGGCGACCGCGACCACAGCCTGGCCATGGCGGTGCTGTCGCTGCTCGCCGCGATCCCGCTCAGCGCGATCGCCGTCGTCAACGCGGGCCTTCCCGGCCTCCTCATCGCCCTGGCCGGCATCGTCATCGTCAACTTCACCTACACCTTCCGGCCGCGCTGACCCAGGGGGGCGACCCCCTGGAACCCCCGTCACGAGCCGGGCGATCCTCACGCCACTGTGCGGCTCGTCGTGCCCGTGCGGGTGGGTCGGTGTCGCTCCGGTCGCCCGGCTCGACGGGCAGGCGCGTTGCGCTCGCTGCGCTCGCTCCACGCGCCTGCCCGTGGCCGGGGGCTGAGGTTCCTGCCCGTGGCCGGGGCTGGGGGTCGTGGTCGTGGGGTTACTTGCCTGGTTCGGGGTCGCGGGGGAGGCCGAGGATGCGTTCGCCGATGATGTTGAGCTGCACCTCGGTGGTGCCGCCGTAGATCGTCATCGCGCGGCTGAACAGCATGGCGCGGCCCACGATGCCGCTCTCGGCCATCGGGACCTCGGTGGCCGCGGCCGCGCCCTGCGCCGCCCAGCAGTGGTCGGCGACGTCCTGGTTGAACTGGACGCCGAGCAGCTTGCGGACGCTGGCCTCCGCGCCCGGCTCCACGCCGTTCAGCTGCTTGAGCGTGGTGCGCAGGCCGAGCAGGTCGATCGACTGGCCCTGGGCGACGAGCCTGCCGACCTCGGCGGCCGCGACCGCGTCCAGCTCCCGGTTCGCGAAGAACCGCAGCAGCTCGGGGACGCCCATGCCGAGGCCGCCGCCGGTCGACAGCGACACCCGCTCGTTGGACAGGGTGTTGCGCGCGACCTGCCAGCCCTGGTTGACCTCGCCCACCACCCGGTCGTCGGGGACGAAGACGCCGTCCAGGAAGACCTCGTTGAACAGAGCGTCGCCGGTCAGCTCCCGCAGCGGGCGGACGTCCACGCCCTCGGACGCCATGTCGACGAGGAAGTAGGTGATGCCGTCGTGCTTGGCCGCGGCGGGGTCGGTGCGGGCGATGCAGAAGCCCCACTGGGCGTGCTGGGCGAGCGACGTCCAGATCTTCTGGCCGGTGAGCCTCCAGCCGCCCTCGACCCGCTCGGCCTTCATCGACAGGGACGCCAGGTCCGAGCCGGCGCCCGGCTCGGAGAACAGCTGGCACCACACGATCTTCCCGCGCAGCGTCGGCCGCAGGAACCGCTCCTTCTGCTCGTCGGTCCCGTAGCGGACGAGCGAGGGCACCAGCCAGGCGCCGATCCCGAGATTCGGCGTCTTGACCTTGGCGGCCCGCAGCTCCTGCTGGATCAGGATCTGCTCGACCGGCCCGGCCTCGCGCCCCCACGGCCTGGGGAAGTGCGGGACGGTCCAGCCCTCGTCGCCGAGGCGCTCGGCCAGCGCGTCCTTGTCCTCGATCGCGGCCAGCTCGGCGATCTCGGCGCGGATCCGCTCGCGCAGCGGCTGGGCGTCCTCGTCCAGCTCCAGCACGACCTCGCGGCGCCCGCCGTCCAGCGCGAGCGCGGCGACCTTGGCGGCCCAGCCCTTGGACGGGCCGAGCAGCGCCCGCAGCGTCAGGGCGCGGCGCAGGTAGACGTGGGCGTCGTGCTCCCACGTGAAGCCGATGCCGCCGAGGATCTGGATGGCGTCGCGGGCGGTCTGCACCCCGGCGTCCACCGCGATGACGGCTGCCACGGCGGCGGCGAACCCGGCCTCCTCCGTGCCCTCGTCCAGGGCGCGGGCGGCGTCCCAGGCGGCGGCGCGGGCCTGCTCCAGGGCGATCAGGCTGCGGGCGGCCTTGTGCTTGACGCCCTGGAACTGCCCGATCGGGCGGCCGAACTGCTCGCGGACCTTCGCGTACTCGGCGGCGGTCGTCACCAGCCACCCCGCCAGGCCCGCGGCCTCGGCGCCGAACAGCGCGGCGGCCAGGTCCCGGACCCGGCCGGCGGTGAGGCCGTCCAGGACGCGGTCGGCGGCGACGGAGGCGCCGGAGACCTCGACGGAGGCGACGCGCCGGACCCGGTCCAGGCTCGGCACCGGGGTGACGGCGAGGTCGGCCGCGTCCAGCGCGACCCACTGCTCGCCATCGTCGACGGCGACGGGCAGCACGAGCACGTCGGCGAGCGCGGCGCCGAGCACCGTGGCCGCCGTCCCCGACACCACGAGCGCGTCGCCCTCGCGGCGGCCGGTCAGCTCGCCGTCCAGCGCGACGGCGGCCGTCCGCGACCCGTCGGCGAGGCCCGGGAGCAGGTCCGCTCGCAGCTTGGCGTTGCTGGAGGCGTCGATGACCGTGCTGGCGAGCACGGTCGGCAGGAACGGGCCGGGCGCGGCCGCGCGGCCCAGCTCCTCCAGCACGACCGACAGCTCCAGCAGGCCGAAGCCCTGCCCGCCGTGCTCCTCGTCCAGGTGCAGGCCCAGCAGGCCCTGCTCGGCGAGGGCCGGCCAGAACCCGGGCCTCGTCTCCTCCTCCGCGTCCAGCGCGGCCCGGACGGCCGTCGCCGGAATGTTGCGCTCGGCGAAGCCGCGCACCGAATCGGCGAGCGCCTCATGCTCCTCGGTCAGCCCGATGGCCATGCGTCAACCCTCTCTCGACCCTTTTGACCGAGATTCTAGAACAGCATTCGGATGATGGGGGGACGCGGTCCGCTCTCAGCTCTCGCGTGTCGCGCCGGTCTCCGCCCCGGCGGCGGGCTCGGCCTCCGGGAGCGGCTCGCGGGACGGCCTGCGGCCCGCGGCGAGGCTCGCCACCGCGGTGGCGGCCAGCGTCCCGGCGATCACGGCGAGCGACAGCCAGATCGGGATCTCGGGGGCCCAGCCGGCGCCGTACTCGTGCAGCGCGTGCAGGATCAGCTTGACGCCGATGAAGCCGAGGATGAACGCCAGCCCGTGCCCGAGGTAGACGAGACGGTCGGCGAGGCCGCCGAGCAGGAAGTACAGCTGGACGAGGCCCATGAGCGCGAACGCGTTGGCGGTGAAGACCAGGTACGGCTCGGTCGTGAGCCCGAAGATCGCGGGGATGGAGTCCAGCGCGAACAGCACGTCGGTCGAGCCGATAGCGATCATCACGATGGCCATCGGGGTGACCAGCCGGCGCCCGCCCCGCCGGGTGAGGAACCGGCTGCCGTCGTACTCGTCCGACGTCGGGATGACGCGCTTGGCCCAGCGCAGCAGCGCGTTCTCCTTGAACTCGTCCTCGTCGCCGCCGCGGACCAGGCCGATCGCCGTCCAGATGAGGAACGCGCCGAACAGGAAGAACACCCAGGTGAAGGTCGCGATGGCGGCGGCGCCGACCGCGATGAACGCGCCGCGCAGCACCAACGCGATCACGATGCCCGCCATCAGCACCGTGTGCTGGGCGTGCTTGGGCACGGCGAACCTGGCGAGGATCACCATGAACACGAAGAGGTTGTCGACGCTGAGGCTCTTCTCCATGACGAAGCCGCCGAAGTACTGCGCGGCGTGCTCCCCGCCGGAGAAGAGCCAGACTCCGAGGCCGAAGAGCACGGCGAGACCGATGTAGACCACCGACCAGAAGGCGGCGCGGCGGGTGGTGAACTCCCGCGTGTCATTGCGGTGGATCAGGAACAGGTCGGCGGCGATGATCGCAAGGATCGCCGCGATGGTGAGGCCCCAGACAAGGGGTGAGACCGACAACGTGAACACCTCCGGCGGACATGAGACGAGCGCCGGAGGTCTCTCCCGCCCTGCGATCGGGTACGGGCCGCGGAACCCGGGCCGGCATGGGCCGACCGTACTGACGAGAACCGCGCGCGGGGATACTCCCCTCCGCTTACCTGCTTCAACGCGGGCCGCTCCGGGGCGGTTCCCCTCCCCCGCGATTTTTCGGCGCCGTCTTCGAACCCGAGCGCGGGAAACCGCGTCTAAGGTCCGGTCAGCTCCAGGTACAGCCCCGCCAGCTGGTCGACGGCGTCGTCCTCGCCGGGCATCAGCGCCGACCGCCGGGCGGCGGCCGAGCCCAGCCGCGCCGCGAGCGCCGGATCGTCCAGGACGCGGCTCACCGCGCGCCCGAGCGCCTCCGCGTCGTTCGGCGGCACCAGCAGCGCCGCGTCGGACTCGGGCTCCTGCAGCAGCGCGACGTCCTCGCCCCGCTCCCCGGCGCCCACCATCCCCGGGATCCCGCCGACGCGGGTCGCGACCAGAGGCCGGCCCGCCCGCAGGATCTCCTGGACGACCAGCGGCTGCCCCTCCCACACGCTCGGCACGACCGCCACATCGCAGGCGGCCAGCAGTCCGGCGACGTCGGAGCGGCGGCCGAGCAGCAGGACCGGCAGGTCCTCGGCCTCGATCCGGGCGCGCAGCTCGCCCTCCAGCGGCCCGTCGCCCGCGATCGCGACGAGCGGCGGCGGGGTCCGTCCCGCCCACGCCGCCGCGGCGTCCAGCAGCGTCGGCAGGCCCTTCTGCTCGGCGAGCCGGGCGACGGTGACGACCAGCGGCCGCTCCCCCACGCCGAGCTCGGCCCGCACGTCGGCGCGGACGGCGGGACCGGGCGGCGCCTGCGGCGCGGGCGCCGGGACGACGGCGTGCCCGACCGACCGGGCGCCGAGCGCCCGCATCCGCTCCTCCAGATCGGGCGAGACGCCGAGGACGCGGGTGGCGCCGCGCGCGACCACGCGTTCCAGCAGCCCGTAGACCGCGGCCGTCCGGCCACCGGCGATGACGGCGTTGTGGAGCGTGACGACCAGCGGCGGGCCGCCGCGGCCGAGGCGCAGCGGGCCCGGCACGACGCGCGCGCACGCCGCCACCGCGAGGGCCCCGGCGCGCAGGCCGTGGGCGTGGACGACGTCGGCGTCGCGCAGCAGCCGCCGCAGCCGGGCGACGGCTCTGGCGTCGCTCGCCGGGCGGGGCCGGTCGGCGAGGTCGACCTCGGCGAACCGCGCGCCCCCGGCGCCGAACCCGAACAGCTCGTCGGTGGCGGCGGGCCCGCACACCACGACGCGGGCACCGCGCTCGACCAGGCCGTCGGCGACGGAACGGACGTGCCGGCCGACGCCGCCGGCGGCGGTGCCGAGGACGAGCGCGACGCGCAGCCCGTCCAGATCCTGCCTGTCAGACATTGCGGGTGACCTTCCGGGTGAGGACGGCCCGCAGGTCCCGGCCGTCGATCACGAATGCGATGATCAGGAAGACGGCGCCGGCGGCCAGCGCGGCGAGCGCCCCGGTCCCGACGTTGCGCAGTTCCCCGGCCGGGCCCGTCCCGCCGAGGCCGAGCAGCGCCGCCGTCGCGTACCCGGCGGCGCCGCCCGCGGCGGCGCCGAGCAGCCCGGCGGCCAGGGCCCGCGGCACGCCGCGCACGGCCGCGGCGCCCCTCGCGCGCACCAGCGTCACGAGCAGCAGGGCGCCGGCGACGGTCATGCCGACGGCGTTGCCGACGCCGAGCGCCGCGACGACCCACTGCCGGTCGACCGACAGCACCAGCGCGACCTCCGCGACCATGACGACGCCCCAGCCCGCGACCACGGCGGCCGCGCCCATCCGTCCCCGGTGGCACGCGTACAGGACGCGGCCGAGGTGCGCGACGAGCCCGTAGCCGAGGAGGCCGGGCGCGAACGCGAGCACCGCGCGCGACAGCACCTCCTGCTGGTCGGGGTGGCCGGGGTTGAACACCGCCGCGGCGGGGACGGCGACGGCGGCCAGCGCGGCGGCCCCTAGGCACGACACCAGGATCACCGCGCGGGTGGTGGACGCGGTGACCTGGTCGAACCGGGCGTGGTCCGCGGCGCTCATCCGGGCCGACAGCAGGGGGAACGCGCTGGTGGCGATCGGCACCGCGAGAATGGCCCACGGCAGCAGGTAGATCGCCCACGCGTACTGGTAGTTGGCGAGCGCGCCGCGGGTGCCCTGCGAGCTGAGCCGGACGATCAGCAGCGTCGCCAGCTGCTGCGCCGCGACCGTCGCGATCCCGGCCGCCGCGAGCCGCCGCACCCGCCGCGCCACCCCGTCCGGGAAGCGCAGGGTGGGCCGCAGCCGCAGGCGCAGCCGCCACGCGGCGACCGCGGCCGTGGCGGCCATCGCGACGCCGCCGAGCGCCGTGCCGATCGCCAGCGTCAGCTCGGCCCCGAGCGGGAGCCCGGCCAGGTCGTTCTCGAAGCCCCGGCCGAGCGGCGCGTAGACCACGTAAGCGCCGATCACCACGAGGCTCGACACCAGCGGCGCGAGGGCGGGCGCGACGAACCGGCGGTGCGACTGCAGCAGCCCGTACAACACGACCGCGATCCCGTACATCACCATCTGCACGGACTGGATCGCCAGCATGTCCCCGCCGACCCGCACGACGTCACCGCGCGAGCATCCCTGCGGGTTCTCGGCCACCGCCAGCTCCATGAGGGGGTGGGCGAACAGCGCCATCAGCGCCGACAGGGGCACCATCAGCACGACGATCCAGGTGAGCAGCGCCGACCCGGTCCGCCGGACCTCCTCGCGGTCGCCGCGCTCGGCGGGCCCGGCCAGCACCGGCACGACCATGCTCGCGAGCGCGCCGCCCGCGACGATCTCGTAGATGCTGCTCGGGAGCTGCGTGGCGCTGAAGTACGCCTGGCTGAGGCACGAGGTGGTGACGGTCTGGGAGAAGGCGTAGGTGCGTCCGAACCCGGCGAGCCGCGCCAGCACGGTGATGACCGCGATGACGACGGCGGCGCCGGCCAGCCCGCCGGTCAGCCGGCGCATGCCCGGCCGCCGCCGGTCGGGCGGTGGCGCTTCGGATGGGGGCACGGTAGGCGAAGGCACGCTCGTCGAGATCTGCGGGGGGCGTCCGGCGGGCTAGGCGGGGTCGGCGACGCCGTCGCCCGCCGGGTCGGCCTGCGGCGGGACGGCCGGGCGGTACGCGTCCTCGGTGTCGGGCTTCCCGCTCTCCCGTTCCCCGGTCTCCCGCTCCGCCGCCTCGGCGGGGGCCGGGGCGGGGACGGCGGCCGGGCGGCGGCCGAGCATGTCGACGCGGTTCAGCACCGGGTTGCCCGCGATGACCTTGGTGAAGCTGACGAACTCGCTGGCGGCGTTCAGCCCGGCGATCCCGGCCAGGACGGCGAGCCGCGGCCCCCGGCCGAGGCGGGTCGCCGCGAGGCCGAGCAGCGCGCCGAGCGCGTTGGCGCCGGTGTCGCCGAGCATGGCGCGCTCGCCGAGGTCCTCGGGCAGCAGCGCGGCGGCGGCGCCGAGCGGCGCGGCGACCACGGCGGAGCCGGAGCGGGTCAGCGCCAGCGGCGTCCCGGCGATGAGGCCGACCTTCACGGCCCGCCCGGGGCGCAGGTCGAACAGGTTCATCAGGTTCGCGGAGCCGGCGATGAGGGCGCCGTTGACGAGGGTGTCGAACGCGCGGCCGGTGCGGGTCGGGGCGGGCGAGCCGGCGACGGCGGCGGCGGCCAGCCCGGTCGCGCCGATGCCGAGGATCTTCACCGCGCCGCTGGTCACCTCGCCGCGCGCGAGCGCGGTCAGGTGGCCCTTGAAGCCGCGGGAGGACGCCGACCCGGCGAGGTCGTCGTAGCCGCCGAGGGCGCCGGAACCGGCGCCGGCCAGCAGCGCGGCGGCGCGGACCCGGGCGGCGGCGCCGGGGGCGAGCAGCCCGGCCGCGGCGGCGCCCGCGACGAACGCGGGGCCCTCCAGCAGCGTGACCGGCTCGCCGCGGTGGTTGGTGCGGCCCCAGACCTGCTCGCCGGGCAGCCCGTTCAGGCCGGGCGGGCGCCGCGTCAGCGCGGTGTAGGCGGCGCGGGCCGCCACCGCGCCGAGGCCTGCGCCGGTCGCCAGCCGCGTGCTCCTGGCGATGCCTCGTCTCATCAGGTCACCCGTTCTTCGCCGTGGGCGCGGGCGAGGGCAGGTAGCCGTTCGCGCCGGCGCCCGTGCCGTACTGCCCGGACTTGCCGCCGATCTCGTTCTGCAGCGCCAGGATCGTGACGACCTGGCCGGCCGCGGTGTCCACCACGTCGACGGTGGAGACCGAGTCGGCGGCGTCGGAGTCGCGCAGCGCCGCGATCAGCCCGCCCTCCTGCGCGGAGGTCGGCGGACCACCGACGACGGTACCGCGCCCGGCGCCGTCGAGTGCGGAGGCCAGCGAGATCAGTGCCTTGTTGTCGTCGCCTCCGCCGGCGTAGGCGTAGGGGGCGGCGGGCGCGACCATGACGGCGAGGGTGGCGTGCTGTCCGGGCTTGCCGCTGGTGGTGACGTATCCGGCCTGCTTGAAGCCGTTGAGGACGGCGCCTCCGGCGGCGTCCTCGCGGCCGGACCTGGCGGGGTCCTTGGTGACGAGCGCGCCCGCGAGGACCGCGCCGGCCTTGCCGTAGGCGCCCGCGTTCTCCGGGAACTTCACGTCGTCGGCCTTGAGCTGCGTGGCGAGCTCGTCGACGGTGGTCTGCTGGTCGTCGTCGAGGAGCTTCTTCTGGATCGTGACGCGCCCGGTGACGGCGGCGCCGGAGTCCTTCGCCAACCGGCTGATCTGCTCGATGCTGTCGTTGCCGGCGCCGGGCGTCTCGATCAGCACCACGGACTGGCCCTTGAGCCGCTCGGCGACGATCTGCGGCGAGAGCGCCTGGGTGAACTGCTCCTCGCCGTCCAGCTGGCGCCGCAGGTCGCGCTGCGCGAGCCGGGCCTGCTGGGCCGTCTTGGCGGCCGAGTTGGCCTGCTGGCGCAGGGTGTCGCTCACCGAGTTGGACAGCGTGGTGGAGCCCAGCACGATGCCGAGCGCCAGCGCGAGGAAGATCGCGACGATGGAGACGAGGTGGTAGCGGAAATCGATCACGTGAAGAGTCCGGTCAGCCAGAAGAGGAAGGCGTGCCAGCGGTCGGCGAGCAGGGGACTGATGACGTCCCCCGCCGGGGACATGGCGACGGCGGTGACGATGGCGATGAACGCGCCGAGGACGAGGAACAGCAGCGACCAGGTGGAGATCCGGCTGCGGTAGAGCCTGCTGACGCCCTTGGCGTCGACGAGCTTGCTGCCGACGCGGAGCCGGGTGAGGAACGTGCTGGCCATGCCGGCGCGCCCCTTGTCGAAGAACTCCTCCATGTTCGCGTGCGTTCCCACCGCGACGATCAGGGTGGCCCCCTTGTCGTCGGCGAGGAGCATCGCGATGTCCTCGCTGGTGGCGGCGGCGGGGAACACCACGGCGTCCTTGCCGAGCTCGTGCACGCGCTTCAGGCCCGGCGCGCGGCCGTCCCGGTAGGCGTGCACGACGAGCTCGGCGCCGCAGGTGAGCGCGTCGTCGGAGACCGAGTCCATGTCCCCGACGATCATGTCGGGGCGGTAGCCGGCCTCCAGCAGCGCGTCGGCGCCGCCGTCCACCCCGATCAGCACGGGGCGGTACTCGCGGATGTAGGGGCGCAGGGTCGCGATGTCCTCGCGGTAGTGGTAGCCGCGCACGACGATCAGGGCGTGCCGGCCGGAGATCCGGGTGGCCACCTCGGGGACGCCGACGCCGTCGATGAGCAGGTCGCGCTCGCGCTTGACGTACTCCATCGTGTTGGCGACGAACGCCTCCAGCTGGGAGGCGAGACCGGCCTTGGCCTCGGTCAGCGCCTCCTCGATGGACTCGGCGGTCTGCTCGGTGCCCTTGGCGACGACCTCCTCGCCCCGGTGGACGGCGGGCCCCTCGACGCGGACCTGGTCGCCCTCCTGAAGCTTGCTGAAGATCTCCGGGCCGACGTCGTCGAGCAGCGGGATGCCGGCCTCGATGAGGATCTGCGGCCCGAGGTTCGGGTACCGGCCCGAGATGCTGGGCGCGACGTTGACGACGGCTCCGACCTCGCGCGACACCAGCGCCTCGGCGCTGACGCGGTCGAGGTCGACGTGGTCGATCACCGCGACCTCGCCGGGCTGCAGCCGCTTGGTCAGGTCCTTGGTGCGGCGGTCGAGCCGCACCGTGGCGCTGATCCCGGGCCGCCCGTCGTCGCGGCCGCGGCCCAGCGTGAGAACGCGCCGCGGCAGCCTCTGGGCCAGCCGGACGCGTCTCTCTGCGGTGGGTGACGACTCGTTCATCAACTGCCATCCTGCCAGAGCACGGGAGCGGACGCCGGAAACGCCGACACTCCAGGCGTGTCCGTTCGCGCACTCTCTGTAATCCTTGCCGGAGCGGGGGGCGGCCCGCCGCGGCCCCGGCGTGTCGACTGATCTGCGGGCCCGGCCGCCGCTAGCGCTCCTCGGCGGCCATGGCGAGCAGCTCCTCGGCGTGCGCGCGGCCGAGCTCGGAGTCCTCCAGGCCGGCCAGCATCCGCGACAGCTCCCGGACGCGGCCCTCCCGGTCAAGGGCGGTGACGCCGCTGCTGGTGACGGTTCCGTCGTCGGACTTCTCCACCAGCAGGTGCTGGTCGGCGAACGCGGCGACCTGCGGCAGGTGCGTGACGACTATCACCTGGGCGTTGCGGGCCAGCCGCGCCAGGCGCCGCCCGATCTCCACCGCGGCCTTGCCGCCGACGCCCGCGTCGACCTCGTCGAACACGAAGGTCGGGACGGGGTCGGCGCCAGCGAACACGACCTCGATCGCCAGCATCACGCGGGACAGCTCGCCGCCCGAGGCGCCCTTGTGCAGCGGCAGCGGCGGCGACCCCGGGTGCGGGGCGAGCCGGACCTCGACCTCGTCGACGCCGTGCGGACCGTAGTCGCCGGTCGGGGTGACGGAGACGGCGACGCGGGCGTGCGGCATCGCCAGCGCGGTCAGCTCCTCGGTGACGGCCTCGGAGAACCGCTCGGCGGCGCGGGTGCGGACCGCGGTCAGCTCCGCGGCCTCGGCGGCGAGCCGCTCGGTGAGCTCGGCGTGCTCGGCGCGCAGCTCGTCGATGCGGTCGTCGTCGCCCTCCAGCTCCGCGAGGCGGGCGGCGGACCCGCGCGCCCACTCCAGGACCGCGGTGACCGTGCCTTCCGTCCCGCCGTACTTGCGGGTCAGGGCGGTCACCTCGGCGCGGCGCTCCTGGACGGCCGCGAGCCGCGCCGGGTCGGCGTCCACGGACTCGGCGTAGGACGCCAGGTCGGTGCCGACGTCGGCGACCAGGTAGCCCGCCTCGGCGAGCCGGTCGGCGAGCGCCGCGAGCTCGGGGTCGTGGTCGCGGACGGCGTCCAGCGCGTTGCGGGCCTGGCCGAGCAGGCCGGTCACGTTCGCGGCCTCGAACGCGGCGGCGGGGTCGCCGAGCAGGGCCTCGTGGGCGGTGTCGGCGGCGCCGCGCAGCGCGTCGGCGTGCCCGAGGCGCTCCTCCTCGGCGGCGAGGTCGGTGTCCTCGCCGTCCTTGGGGTCGACCTTCTCGATCTCCTCCAGGCCGAAGCGGAGCAGCTCGGCCTCCTGGGCCCGCTCGCGCGCCCGCGTGGTCAGCTCCTCCAGCAGCGCGCTGACCTGGCGGTGCCGCTGGTAGGCCTTGGTGTAGGCGCGCATCGGCTTGGTCAGCGCGCCGCCCGCGTACCGGTCGAGCGCGCCGCGCTGCCGCGCCGACTGCAGCAGGCGCTGCTGGTCGGACTGGCCGTGCACGGCGACCAGGTCGTCCGCCAGGGTGATCAGCACGCTGACGGGGACGGACCGGCCGCCGAGGAACGCGCGGGAGCGGCCCTCCGCCGACACCGAGCGCGTGACGATCAGGGCGCCGTCGTCCAGCTCGCCGCCGGCGTCCTCGACCCGCTCGACCACGCGGCCGCCGGGATCGACGACGATCCGGCCCTCCACCGTGGCGCGTCCCGCGCCGGGCCTGACCCGCTGCGGGTCGGCTCGGCCGCCGAACATCAGCCCGAGGCTGGTGACCACCATGGTCTTGCCCGCCCCGGTCTCCCCCGTCACCACGTTGAAGCCCGGCGACAGATCGAGCACGGCCTCGTCGATCACACCGAGGCCCTGGATCCGCACCTCATCGACCATCGGACGCACCAGCGTCACAACCCTCCGCAACCAGATCCCCGATCAGCGCCTGTGGAGATTATCCCCTCTGCCCGTCCGCCGCCTCCCCGTCCGCCCCCGGGGGCGCGCTCTGCGGCGGGAAGCCGGGGCCCGGGTAGCCGGCGATGCCGCCGGCCGCCGGGGCGTCCCCGACCTGGGAGTCCCCGAGCGGCGGGGACGGCCGGGATGGCTGGCGGACCCGCCCGCGCCAGCCCGTCACGGGCAGCCCGAACTTGGTGACCAGCCGGTCGGTGAACGGGGTGAGGTGCAGCCGCGCGAGCCGCACCGGCTCGGCGCCGCGGCGGACCTCCACCCGCGCGCCGGGCGGGAGGTCGAGCGTGCGGCGCCCGTCGCACCACAGCACCGCGCGGGGCGTGTCGGGCAGTACCTCCACCGCGACCGACGAGCGCGGCGAGACCACCAGCGGCCGTGCGAACAGCGAGTGCGCGCTGAGCGGAACGACGAGCATCGCCTCCACCTCCGGCCACACGACCGGGCCCCCGGCGGAGAACGCGTACGCGGTGGAGCCGGTCGGGGTGGCGCACACCACACCGTCGCAGCCCCAGTTGGACAGCGGCCGGCCGTCGATCTCGGCGACGACCTCCAGCATCCGCTCCCGCTCGGCCTTCTCGATGCTGGCCTCGTTGAGCGCCCACGTCGTGCCGAGGACGGTGCCGTTGCGGCGGGCGGTGACGTCGACGGTCATGCGCTCCTCGACGTCGTAGCGGCGGGTCACGACCCGGTCGACGGTGGCGGCGAGGTCCTCGCGCTCGGCCTCGGCGAGGAACCCGACGTGGCCGAGGTTGACCCCGAGCAGCGGCGTGCCGGAGCTGCGGGTGAGGTCGGCGGCGCGCAGCAGCGTCCCGTCGCCGCCGAGGACCATGACGACCTCGGCGTCGTCGGCGGCCGCGGCGGTGCTCGGCATCACCTCCACGCCCGCGCAGCCGATGTCGTCGGCCTCGCCGTCCAGGACCCGCACACAGATCCCGGCCTCGCTGAGCCGCTCGATGACCAGCTGCGCGCTGCGGACCGCCTCGGGCCGCCCGGTGTGCGCCACGACCAGCACCGACCTTGTGCTCATGCTCTCGCCCCACTCCCCGACGCGCTGCGGCGTGCGGACGGCTGGACGAACGCCCCCGCGCGGGACGTTCCCGGTTTCGACGCCCTCTGTACGCGCGGTGCGCCCTGTACGCGCGGTGCGACGCTCACTGCGGACCCTCCGCGATCGCCTTCGCCAGGGCCTCCTCCTCCAGCGGCGGGGCACCCGCGCGCAGCCACAGGAAGTACTCCACGTTGCCGGACGGCCCCGGCAGCGGGCTCGCGGCCACCCCGAGGACGCCGAGGCCGAGCGTCGCCGCGTGCTCCGCCACGCCGCGCACCGCGTCGGCGCGCAGCAGCGGGTCGCGGACGACCCCGCCCGCGCCGACCCGGTCCTTGCCCACTTCGAACTGCGGCTTCACCATGACCGCGTAGTCGGCCTCGGGGGTCGCGCACCGCCGGACCGGCCCGAGGACGAGCTTGAGCGAGATGAACGACAGGTCGCCGACGACGAGGCTCGGCGGCGCGCCGTCGAGCATCCCCGGCTCCAGGTCGCGGATGTTGACCCGCTCCAGGACGGTGACCCGGTCGTCGGTCCGCAGCGACCAGGCGATCTGCCCGTACCCGACGTCGACCGCGTACACGTGCTGCGCGCCGGCGCGCAGCAGGACGTCGGTGAACCCGCCGGTGGAGGCGCCCGCGTCCAGGCAGACCCGGCCCCGGGCGTCCAGGCCCGCGAAGGCCTCCAGCGCTCCGGCGAGCTTGTGCCCGCCGCGCGAGACGTACTCCGGGCCGCCGCCGTCCTCGGCCACGACGATCGCGGCCGCGGCCTCGACCTGGGTGGCCGCCTTCGCCGCGGTCTGCCCGCCGACGCGGACCCGGCCGTCGCCGATCAGCTGCCCGGCCTGCTCCCGCGACCGGGCCAGCCCGCGGCGCACCAGTTCGGCGTCCAGGCGTCGCCGGCTACTCACGGGGGCGCAGGGCGTCGGGGAAGGCGGGCCGGGGCGGTGCGGGCCGCTCGTCCTGCCCGGCGGCGGCGAGGAGCTCCTGGAGCCGCTGGTGGACGTCCTCGAAGACCTCCACGTGCGCGGCGACGGGCCGCCCGCCGAGCTCGCCGAGGAGGGCGACGGCGGCGTCCACGCGCGGGTCGCCGGTCGGGTCGGGCGGCGGCGCGGCCGGGAACTCCGGCTCCTCCGCGGCCTCGTCGGACATCACGTTTACCTCCCAGTGCTCCCGGAGCGCACGCGACGAGTCGCCTCCGGCTCACCATGAACGCTACCGTCCCTGAACGACATCGATGCCGGACGAACGGGGAACGGCCTGACCATGGCGAACGAGGAGGAGTGCCGTGCGGCGCTGGAGCGCGTCGCCGCGCGCCTGGCCGAGGTGGACGCCGACCGGCTCGCCGAGCACGTCGTCGAGCGCACGATCAGCTGCCGGGTCGCGGACCTCGGCGTGGCCTTCCGCAGCCGGCTGCACGGGGGCGGCCTCGACCCGTTCGAGCTGGACGAGGACCCCGGGGCCGCGCAGGTGCGCCTGACCGTGGACAGCGACGACCTCGTCGCGATGGCCTTCGACGAGTTGAACCCGGCCAAGGCGTGGAGCGCCGGCCGCCTGAAGATCGAGGCGAGCATCTTCGACCTCCTGCGGCTGCGCAAGCTCCTCTGAGCGGGGTCCGGCCCGCCCTCCAGCCCCCGGTCCGGGGCCCGGTCCTCAGAGCGAGAGCGTCTCCAGGGCCGCGGTGAGGGCCTCCGAAGGCGGCGGCTCCTCGGTCTCCCAGGCGGCGGACGCGAGGGCGCGGAGGCCGTCGTAGGGGTCGCCGGATCCGCTGAGGGCGAACGCGTCCCCGTCGCGGCGCGCGGTCCAGCCCCCGCACCGGTGCGCGCCGTCCTCCCTGACGGTCTCCGGATGCGGGACGAGGAGACCGGACAGGTCGGGCGCTAGGTAGGTGGGGCGCCGGTGGGGCGGGGCGGTGAGCGCTTGGAGGTGGCCGGTGACGCCGGTGAAGACCAGGAGGCTGTCGGCGCCGCCGTTGTAGGCGCCTTCGATGTCGGTGTCGAGGCGGTCGCCGACCACCAGCGGGCGCTCGGCTCCGGTGCGCAGGATCGACTCCTGGTGCAGCGGGCGCTCGGGCTTGCCGGTGACGATCGGCTCCACGCCGGTGGCACCGCTGATCACGCGGAGGAGGGCCCCGTTGCCGGGGTGGGGAGGCCCCTCGCCCCCGGGGATGGTCAGGTCGCCGTTGGAACCGACGAACAGCGCGCCCAGGGCGACCGCCTGGGCGCCTTCGGACAGCAGCCCGTAGCCGAGGTCGGGGTGGTAGCCCTGCACGACGGCGGGGGGACGCCCGGCCGCCGTCGACACCGGCCGCAGGCCCCGCTGGTAGAGGGCGTGGCGCAGCCCCATGCCGCCCACCACGAGCACCTCCGACCCGGCGGGCAGGCGTTCGGCGAGCAGCCGGGCGGCGGCCTGCGCGGAGGTCACCACGTCCGACGCCTCGGCGGGGACGCCGACCTCGGTGAGCAGCGCCGCCACCGCCGACGGCGTCCGCGACGCGTTGTTGGTCACGAACGCCAGCCGCTGCCCCGCCGCGCGCGCCTTGGCGAGCGACTCCGCCGCGGCGGGGACGGGCCGGCGGCCGACGTAGACGACCCCGTCCAGGTCGAGCAGGGCGACGTCGTACGCCTCGCTCAGGGGACGGTCGCTGCCTTTCATCGCGCTCCTCATGCCTGCGATCGTACGGGGGTTGTTACCAACGGGTAAGGGGCGGGTCAGCGCCGGGCCGCGAGGGTGGCCCTGGCGTGCCGCAACGCCCGCGCGTAGTCCGCGTTCTCCGGGCGCATGGCCGCGGCGAGCGCGAGATGCTCGACGGCGGCCTCGAAGTCGCCCATCCGGCTGAGCGACAGCCCGAGCCCGAACCGAGCGTAGTCCTCGGCGGGCTCCGCCTCCACGATCCCGCGGAAGCTCTCGGCGGCCGCGCCGAACTGCCGCGCCCCGAACTGGGCGCGGGCGAGCGCCTCGCGGATGCTGTGCGACTGCGGCTCGGCCTCGGCCGCCCTGGCCAGCAGCTGCAACGCCGCCGCGGCGCTGCCCGCCCGCAGCAGCTCCAGGCCCCGCGTGTACCACTCGTAGACCCCGCCCTGCGGCGAGTCCGCATGCTCGCCCGGGTCGGCGCCTGGGGAATCCTCCGGCCGTCCGGGTCCTTGAGTACTCATGTGGACCTCCCCTCGGACATCGATCAGTACGACCGTACCCGCCGCGGCGCTGGACGCCCTCCGCTGAATAGCATGCCCAGCGTGGACGACGACCTCTCCTCCGCCCTCGACCCGGAGGAGTTCAGCGCACGCGTCTTCGGGACGGCCGCGCCGCGCACGGGCGCGGGCCTGGAGCTGGCCCCGTTCCGCGGCGTCCGCTTCGTCCCCGAGGTGGCCGGCGACCCGGCGTCGGTGACCATGCCGCCCTACGACCTGATCGACGAGGCGGCGGCGCTGCGGCTGCTCGCGGAGGGCGGCCACAACATCATCAGGCTCAACCTCCCCCGCGCCGCCGGGGAGACCTACGACGCCGCCGGGCGGCGGCTGCGCCGCTGGCTGGACCGCGGCGCGCTCGCCGTCGACCCCGAACCGGCCCTGTACGTCTACGAGGCGGCCCGCGGCGGGACCGTCCTGCAGCGCGGGCTGATCGGCGGCCTCGGGCTCCGCGCGGAGTCCGACGGCGTCGTGCTGCCGCACGAGAACGTCTTCCCCGGCCCGGTCCGCGACCGGCTCGCCCTGATGGCGGCGGCGAACGCCAACCTGGAGCCGATCTTCCTGGTGTACGAGGGCGGCGGGGACGCGGCCGACGTCGTCGACGGAGCCGCGGCCGGTGCCCCGCTGATGGAGTTCGACGCCGACGACGGGCTCACCCACCGCCTGTGGCGCGTCACCGACCCGGACCTGCACGCGCGGGTGGCCGCCGACCTGCGCGGCAAGCAGGCGCTCATCGCGGACGGCCACCACCGCTACGCCACCTACCGCGCGCTCCAGGCGCGCCGCCACGCGGCGGGCGACGGCCCCGGCCCCTGGGACTCCGGGCTGGCGCTGCTGGTCGACTCGACGCGCTACCCGCCGCACCTGGGCGCCATCCACCGCGTGCTCCCCGGGCTCCGCCCGGACGCAGCGCTGGACAAGGCCGGCCAGGTCTTCACCGTGACCGGCTTCGCGGCCGAGGACGCGGCTCTGGACGCGCTCGCCCGCGCCGAGGGCCCCGCCTTCCTCCTCGGCGGCGGCGACTCCCTGCACCTGCTCACCGGTCCCGATCCGGACGCCCTGCGCGAGGCCATGCCGTCCGAGCACTCCCCCCGCTGGCGCGCGCTCGACACCGCCGTCCTCGACCATCTGCTGATCGGCGGGGTGTGGGGCGTCCCGGAGAACGAGAACGCCATCGAGGTGGTGCACGACGACCCGTCCGCGGCCATCGCCCGCGCCCGGCGCAGCGGCGGGACGGCCGTGATCCTGAACCCCCTCAGGGTCGAGGACGTGCTCGCGGTCGCGGGCGGCGGCGAGCGCGTGCCGCGCAAGTCCACCTCGTTCGGTCCCAAGCCCCGCACCGGCCTCGTCCTGCGCCTTCTCGACCGGGACGGCCCGCAGGAGCCATGATCGGGGGATGGACACCACGACCACGATCACGCCGCTCGGCGGGGACGTCTACGAGATCGACACGCGGATGGCCGGCTACACCGGCATCACCGCCGGGTACCTGATCCTGTCCGACCGGCCCTGCCTGGTGGAGCCGGGCACGTCCGGCTCGGCGCCCGTCGTCCAGGCCGCGCTGAGCGAGCTGGGCGTGGGTCCGGACGACCTGGCGAGCGTGGCCGTGACGCACATCCACCTCGACCACGCGGGCGGCGTCGGCGACATCGCCGGCATGTACCCGCGCGCGGAGGTCGTCGTCCACGAGAAGGGCGCCCGGCACCTGGCGGACCCGTCCCGCCTCATGCGCAGCGCCCGCATGGTCTACGGGGACGGTCTCGACACCCTGTTCGGCGAGCTGAAGCCCACGGACGCGGCGCGGATCCGCGCCGTCGAGGACACCGGCGCGGTCGACCTCGGCGGCGGGCGGCGGCTGGAGTCGCACTACTCCCCCGGCCACGCCAAGCACCACGTCGGGCTGGTCGACTCGCGGACCGGCGACCTCTACGTGGGCGACGCCGCCGGGATCTACATCCCGGAGACGGCGGACGTGCGGCCCGCCACGCCGCCCCCGGACTTCGACCTCGACACGGCGCTGGAGTCGATCGGCCGGTTCCGGTCGCTGGGCCCTGAGCGGCTGCTGTTCGCGCACTACGGGCCCGTGCGGGAGGTCGAGGAGACGCTGGAGCGCTCGGCGGAGGAGCTGCGGATCTGGGTGGACGCCGTCAAGGACGCCCGCGACCAGGGCCTGGACCTCGACCACGCCGTCGCGATGGTCGTCGACCGCACCAGGGACCGGTACGCGTCCATGAGCGACGACGTCGATCCGGAGCTGGCCGCCAAGTACGAGATCCTCAACAGCGCCGAGAGCAACGTCGCCGGCATCATGCACGCCCTCGGCCGGCACGCCTAGGGCCCGTCAGCGGCGGAACGGGCCGGTCACCTCGAAGGTGTAGCCGTCCGTGCCCGCGACGAACCCGCTCTTGCCGCGCTGGGACGAGAAGTACAGGCGCGACCCGTCGGGGCTGAACGCCGTCCCGGTGATCTCCGACTCGTCGTGGCCGAGCACGCGCAGGAACGGCGTCACGATCCCCTCGGCGGTGATGAGGTTGATCTCCATGTTGTCGCCGTCCTCGGCGACGTAGAGGTCGCCGGACGCCGTGGCG
The DNA here is from genome assembly GCF_040653135.1 of Actinomadura sp. NPDC048021. Taxonomy (NCBI): domain Bacteria; kingdom Bacillati; phylum Actinomycetota; class Actinomycetes; order Streptosporangiales; family Thermomonosporaceae; genus Actinomadura; species Actinomadura sp. NPDC048021. Next base: position 3,417 of record NZ_JBEZJQ010000019.1, on the reverse strand, counting down.
GTCACCGCGTCGACCCCGTGCAGGGGCGCCTCGCCGCCGGTGACGAGGTCGTCGTCGTAGGCGATGTCCAGCCGCGCGGCGGCCGCGTCGTACGCCCAGACGCGGTTGTCGCCCTTGGTGGTGAAGTAGCAGACGCCGCGCGTGTAGTAGCAGCCCTCACCGCCGTGGAAGCGCATGGCGCCGTCCACCTGGTCCCGGGTCGGTGTGAGCCACACCTGCGGGTTCGGCACCTTCGCCCACTGGACGGGGCCCGTCCCGGAGCCGACGAGCACTTCGAGCGTGCCGGACGACAGGTCGCCCCAGGTCTGCGGGCGGAACCGGTAGAAGCAGCCGTCCGACTGGTCCTCGGTGAGGTAGACGACCTTGCGCTCGGGGTCGGACGCCGCCGCCTCGTGCTTGAAGCGGCCCAGCGCCGGGCGGGACACCGCCCCCTTCTGCCCGCGCGGGTCCGTCTCGTGGACGAGGCCGAGGTCGTGCTCCTCGCACGACAGCCACGTCCCCCACGGCGTCGCCCCTCCGGAGCAGTTCAGCGAGGTCCCGTTCAGGATCCGGTACGCCGACGTGACCTTCCCGGAGGCGTCGAACCGCATCGCCGACACCCCGCCGACGGCGGGCACCTCCGAGTTGCTGACGTAGATCCAGCCGTCCTCGTCGCGGAAGCACGCGCCCCCGTCGGGGGCCGGATGCCACGTGTACCTCGTCCCTTCGACGCGCTGGAGCGAGCGCGCCACGACCCGGCTGGTGAAGCCCTGCGGCAACCGCACCCCGTTGCCGTCCGCGAACAGCAGCGGCCCGTACGGGCTCGGTCCGGGCTGCGCGGGCCCCGATGCGAAGGCCCGCTGCCACAGGGCGCCGGAGAAGGCGGTCGTCCCGCCCGCGACGGCGGCGGCGCGCAGGAACGTGCGTCGGTCCAGGGGCATGGCAACTCCAAAGAGTCGGTCTCCGCCGGACGTGTCCGGCGGCCCCCCGAACGGCGCGGTCCCGTGAATATCCGGGAAACCTACCCGCCAGTCAAGTAGCGGAGGTCAGTCCGCCTGCGGCCGCTCCTCCTCGACCTGCTTCGGCTCCAGGAAGACCGCCGGCGCCTCGGGCGCGCCCTCGTCCGGCGCGTCCGGCGCCTCGGGCTCGGCGGCCCGGAACGCGATGTCGGTCGCCGACGCCTCGACGGGCTCCGGCTCCTCCGTCTCGGCGGGCTCCGGCTCCTCCGCCTCGGCGGCTTCCTCCACCGGCGCCTCGGCGGGTGCCTCCGTCAGGACGCCGCCGGCGTCCTCTTCCTCTTCGGTGTCGAGGATCTCGAGGCCTTCGAGCTCGGCGTACCGTTCGGCCGCGTCGGTGTCGCCGTCGCGGTCGGCCGCGGCGGCCCGCGCGAACCAGTCGGACGCCTCCTCCTCGCGCCCCGCCTCGACCAGTGCGTCGGCGTAGGCGTAGAACAGCCGCACCGACCACGGCCGCAGCCGCCGGTCGCGCAGCTCCGGAATCTGCAGGGTCACGACGGCCGCGTCGTGCTGGCCCATGTCGCGCCGCACGCCTGACTCCACGATGCGCAGCTCCACGCGCTCCGCCGGGTCGAGCTTCTCCGCCTCCGGCGACTTGATCACGTCGAGGGCGCGTTCGGGCCGCCCGAGACCGCGCTCGCAGTCGGCCATGACGGCCAGGTAGGAGGAGTCACCGGCGCCCAGCCGCCGCGCGGCCCGCAGCTCGGCGAGCGCCTCCGCCCACTCCTCCGCGTGGTAGGCCGCGATCCCGGCGGCCTCCCGCACGATGCCGACGCGGGACGCGAGCCGCCGCGCCGCCTTCGCGTGCCGGTAGGCCTGCTCGGGCTCGTCCTCGGCGAGGCGGCCCGCCATCACCAGGTGCCGCGCGACCTTCACCGCGAGGTCCTTCGGCAGCGTGCGCAGCTCCTCGCGCGCCTCCACGTCCAGCTCGTCGCCGGTGACGTCCTCGGGCAGCAGCGGATCGTCATGCTTCGGCGCGGGACGCTCACGCTCCTCGTACCGCGCCGACCGGGCTCCGCGGTCGCGAGGCGGCCCGTAGGAGCGTTCTCCGTCCTGCGGACGCCTCGGGCCACCGCGACCCTTGAACGGCCTGTCACGCTCTCCTGGACGTCCTTCACGCTTGCCTTCGAAACGCCGCCCGCCCGGACGACGCTCCTCACGCTCATCGCGGGGCCCCCTGAACGGGCGATCCTGCGGACGCCCCTGGGAGCGACGCTCACCCTGGCCGCCGCGCCCCTGGAATCCTCCGGGACGCCCTTCCCGGCGCGGCCCGCCACCGCCCTGACCCGCGCGAGGCGCACGGTTGTCAAAGGAACGGCCTTCGCGACGCTCGCCGCCCTCACCAGAAAAGCGGTCGTCCCTGCGCTCGCCGCGAGGACCGGAGAAACGATTGTCCCGACGCTCGCCACCCTGGCCAGAGAAACGGCCTTCCCGGCGCTCACTCTGCCCCGAGAAACCGCCTTCCCGGCGCTCACCACGAGGACCAGAGAAACGGTCGTCTCGACGCTCACCGCGCGGACCGGAGAAGCGGCTGTCCTTACGCTCGCCACCCTGACCGGAGAAACGGTCGTCCCTGCGCTCGCCGCGAGGACCGGAGGAGCGGTTGTCTCGTCGCTCGCCGCCCTGACCGCCGAAACGGCCTTCTCGGCGCTCGCCCTGACCGGAGAAACCGCCTTCCCGGCGCTCACCACGAGGACCAGAGAAACGGTTGTCCCGACGCTCACCGCGCGGGCCAGAGAAGCGATTGTCTCGGCGCTCACCACCCTGACCGGAGAAACGGCCCTCCTTGCGCTCACCGCGCTGACCAGAGAACCGGTCGTCCTTGCGCTCGCCGCGCGGGCCGGAGGAGCGGCTGTCCTTACGCTCGCCGCCCTGACCGCCCTGGCCGCTGAAACGGCCCTCTGGGCGGCCCTCGCGGGACTCGGGACGCCGCTCATCGCGGCTGTCGTCGGAGCGCTTGAACGGACGGCCCGGCTTGCGGTCGTCGCGCTTACCGCGCGCGTCCCGTTCTTGCCTGTCACCAGGGCGACCACGTCCGCCCTGGGAGCCTCCGGCGCGGAACCCCCCGCTGCGGGGGCCGGTGCTCTTGCGAGCCCCGGGCCCTCCCTGGCCGCCGCGGGCATCGCCCCCACGACGGGCCGGCGTGTCACGCCGCCCGTTGCCGCCTCGCCGGTCGCGGCTGTCGTCGCTTCGGCCGTCCTCTTCCGCGCTCATCACGTCCGTCACTGTTCTTGGTGGTTCGGTGGAGTCTTCAGCCTACTTCGGCCGACCCACGACATGCGTCGAGGGCCGCCCCGGAAATTCCAGGGCGACCCTCGACCAATTCATGTCCGGCGGCGTCCTACTCTCCCACACGGTCTCCCATGCAGTACCATCGGCGCTGAAGGGCTTAACTTCCGGGTTCGGGATGGGACCGGGTGTT
>NZ_JBEZJQ010000018.1:25297-175004 GCF_040653135.1 Actinomadura sp. NPDC048021 | reverse complement strand
CCCTCTCGTGCGCCGGCTCGCCCGCGCTCGCCGCGACCGGGACGGCCGCGGGCCTGGCGTGCGACGCGGCGGCGGGCGCCGCCTCGTCGCGAGCCCGGTCGACGCCGCGCTGCACCTTCGGCTCCTGCTGGGCGCCGGCCGGTGCGCCGTCCTCCAGCAGCGGCTGCTGGTCCGTCACCCGGTGGACGAGCCCCCCGATGACAGGACGCTCCTGAAGGAGGTCGGACACGCGCACGCCCGGCACCCCGGCCTCGTCGGCCACGTCACGCACCTGGCGGACGGCCCGGTCCTTGCCGTCGAGCACATCCTGCTGCCGTGCCCGCAGGTACCGGACGGGGTGCTCTCCGATCTCCCGCACACCACCCGGGACGGCCCCGGAAACAGAGCCGAGGCCAGAGCCACGGCCAACGCCGGGAGCGGAGTCCGAAACGGCCTCGGAGAGAGATGCCCCCTGCCCGCCGCCGCGGACCAGCCCGCCTTGACGGGCCTGGCCGCCGTGGGCGGCGTGGCCGCCGTTGTGGCGGGCCTGACCCTCGTGCCGGGCCTGACCGGCCTGGCCCTTGCGGGCCTGGGGGTCGTGGTCGGCGGTGAGGTGGCGGATGGCGGCCGCGCCGTCCAGGTTGGCGACGCGCGGGGTCTGGTCGAGGAGACCGTGGTCGTCCGGGGCGGCGGCGGGGCGTGCGGCCCGCTCGGCGGCGAAGGCGGAGTGGGTCAGCGCGGAGAGCGTGAGCCATCCCGCGAACGCGAAGCCCGCGACGGCGACCAGGCGGACCAGAACGGAGAGGAGGGCGTGCCGCGGCCGACCCTGCGGGCGCTTCGCCCCGCGCTGGATCGGTTCGGTGTGCACAGCCGCTTCCTCTCGTCGCCATGGCCGTGGCCAGGTCGTTTTCGGGTCCCGGTCGTTCCGGACGGCATGAACGTAGCACCGCCGCAACACCGATCAAGGAGCCATTGGCCGGTCTCCCGCCGTGTCTCCCCATCATTTACCGTGGCATTAATCTGGCTTTTATCTCGGCCGGTTTCCCGGTACCTGTCGCCCTTTTTGCCAGGCTCTTTCTTTTTGTCGAGACGCATGGCTTTCTCCGGAGCCTCGGTGCCCTTGCGGGACCGTCAGGCGCCGCCCCCATGCCTGGCGTCCGGGAGAAGCATGGTGGACGGTATCGGTGCGCTACATTCAGTGAGCGGGCGGTCACAACCGGCCGTCCAGCGAGGAGCCTGCGATGATCGATCCCTCGTCCGCGATGGCGCGCCTGCTGCCCGCGCGCTCCCAGCGCCCCCGGCGCGAGACCCGCCGGTTCGTCACCCGCGCCGACGCCGACCTGATCATGCTCTCCGCCGTTTCCACCGCTCATGACCCGGCGCCCGCGCGCGGCCGGTGCGGCGCGTGGACGCTCTACTCGCGCCTGCAGTGGTCCGTGGCCGTCGCCAGGGCCGAGCGCGCGCGCCGCCGGGCCCGGCCGCCCTGGGGGTGACGGCCGGCCGGTCCCGGAGAGCCGGGAGCCGGCGGGCGCCCTGGGGCGCACCGCCGGCTCGGAGGAGGATTCTTCACCTCTGGGAGGAGGTTCCCGGCTCCAGGAAGGCCGACGGTCGGCTCGCCGGCACCCGCACGCGCGGCGTCCGCCGGACGATGTGGCGCGCGATCCGCCGGGCGGCGAAGTCGGCGCCGTGCACGAACCGCATGACCGGCCCGAAGGTGGGGGCGGCGGCGAGCCCGGCGAAGTAGAGGCCGGACGTGGACGCCTCGAAGTCGCGGCTGAGCACCGGCGCCCCGAGCCGGGTCGTGATCCGGTCGCGCAGCTCGGGCGCGAGCAGGGTGAGCCGCTCGACGTCGGGGACGAACCCGGTCGCGGCGATGACGTGCTCGACCTCCGTGACGAGGCGGCGCCCCTCGTGGTCGGTGGTGGTGAGGGCGACGCCGTCGTCCTGCTCGACGGCCTTGGCGAGCAGGCGCCCCGTCGAGACGCGGATCCGCTCGTCCAGCCGGTCGCGCAGCCACCAGGAGCCCGCCGGCGGGAGCGTCTCGCGGACGATCCGCCGCCGGGTCCGCTCCGGCAGGTACCGGACGAGCCCGGGCCGCTCCGCCCACAGCCACGTCCGGTAGCCGGTGCCGAGCCCGGATCTCGGGCCCTCCCGCAGGAGGGTGCGCGGCGACCGGCGCTCCTCCGGGACGGTGTTCCAGTCGAGGACGCGCCGCCGGGCGATCAGGTGCGGCCGCGCCCCCGCGTCGGCCAGCAGCACCGCCGTCTCCAGCGCGGACTGCCCGGCGCCGACGACCGCGACCTCCTTGCCCGCGAACAGGCCGAGGTCGCTGTGGGCGCTGCTGTGCGAGACGAGCCAGGACGGCATGCCCGTCAGCTGCTCCGGGATGTGCGCGAACGGCCCGACGCCGACCGCGACGACGACCGCGCGCGCCGCGATCGCCTCGCCCGACGACAGCGTGACGAGGTAGCCGCCCGCGACGCCCTGCTCGATCTTCACGACCTGCGCGTCCTCGGTGCCCGGGACGGCTTCGGCGGCGAACCAGCGCCCGTACTCGACGAACGTCTCCAGCGGGATCGGCTGCCCGATCCGCCAGCCCGGATGGCGGTCGGTGAACCGCAGGCCCGCCTGCGGCGCCCCGAGGTTGGAGGCGAACGGCTCGGACTTGAGGTACATGCCGAGCGGCATGTTCGCGTCCCAGAACCGCATCGGCTCGCCGATGACCCGGACGTCCAGCCCGAGGTTCTGCAGGTAGGCCGCGGTCGACAGGCCGTAGGGCCCGGCGCCGGCGATGACGACGTCGCTGGCCGAGTCGCTCATGTTCGATTCCCCCCGTGTGTGCGTGGTGTTACCTGGTGCGGAGCCGTTCGACCGCGCGGAGCGCGCTGCGCCGCCCCATGGCGAGGAAGGGCGGCAGGTCGTCGCCCGCGTACCAGGCGAACTCGTCGGCCTCCCGCAGCGGGCGGAGGGTCTCCCGCAGCGGGCGCAGCCGCGGAAGCCGCGGTGTTCCGGGACCCGGGGGCGTTCCGTGGCGCGGACGCCGGGCCGACCGCGCGAGGTAGTGGTTCTCCACGAGCAGGTGGCGGCCGGGCGCCGGCCGCGCGGCGGGGACGGGCCGACCCGACTGGTGCAGGTGCAGGACCCGCGCGAGGTCGAGGCCGTCGCGGTCGGTGAACAGCCGGAACTGCGCCCCGATGCGGGGGTTGAAGTCCAGCAGGTGGTGGACGCCGGCGCCCGCGTCGAACCGGAAGTCGAGGTCGACGAGGCCGCGGCAGCCGAGCAGCCGGACGATCCGGACCGCGTGGCGTTCGAGCTCGGGGCTGGCGACCCACTCCCCCGCGACCGTGTGCCCGGCCTGCGGCGGGTGCGCGAGGTGCTTGCGGCCGGTCCCGCCGAACAGGCAGTCGCCGTCGTCGTCGAAGTAGCCCTGGAAGAACCAGTCGCCGCCCGCGGGCGGGATGCGCCGCTGCAGGATGAGCGGGCCCGCGCCGCCGTGCGGGTCGCGCTCGCGGGTGGCGGCGAACAGCCGGTGCAGCTCGCCGAGCGTGGGCACCAGCGTGGTGCTGCGCATCCCGGGGCGCATCCGCCACGGCCGCGCCCACTTGGCGATCAGCGGCAGGCCGAGCGCGGCGGCGGCCTCGTCGACGTCGGCGGCCGACTCGGGCGTGAGGCTCGGCGGGCAGGGGACGCCGTGCCGGTGGCACGCCTCCAGCAGCCGGGCCTTGTCGGCGACGCCGCGGGGGACGCCGGGGTCCTGGCGGGGGAAGACGAAGTGGGGCCTCAGGCCGTCCGCGTGCTCGGCGACGAAGATCGCTCCCGCGTCGTCCATCGGGACGAGCAGGGCGGGGCGGCCGATCCGCTCGGCGACGGTCCGCAGGTGGGCCAGCAGTTCGTCCGGGCGTTCGGCGGGCGGCCCCCAGGGGTGCCCGCGGAACAGGTAGCGGGAGCGGGACGCGGGGTTGCCGCGCCCTTCGAGGAGGGCGTGCACGGGGACCCCGGCGCGGCCGAGGCTGCGGATCACCGCCAGCGTGCCGTGGTGGAACAGGTTGCGGTCGGTGCGCAGCAGCAGGACGGGAAGGCCCGGGTCGAGGCGCGCGTTGCGGGGCTGGACGGCCCGCGGCCGGCTGTCGAAGAACATCCCCTCAGGCCCATTCCCTCGTATCGCGGCGCACCGGCATCCCTTCCCCACGGTAAATTTTCACATTTTCCACCCCGCCGACTTTTTCGCGACGGGCTCCCTTGGGCATACGATACGCATGCGAGCTGCGGATATCCATTCGACGGGACGGCCGTTCGAACCCCGGCGAAAAAGGTCGCCGTTCTGGTGTCCGCTCCCTCCTATTCTGGCCGCATCCGTGGTGTTGTTCGCCCTCATGGCGTCGGCACTGGTGACGTGGCAGCAGCCGCGGGCGATTCACCGATGGGCGGCACACGTGCCATTGGGGGCGTTTCTGGGTTCGGGCCCGGAGGGCGTGGCCCGGGTGGCCCGCTTCGAGCGCTGGCTCGGCTCGACCGTGACGGTCGGGCGCACCTACCTGCCGGGCGACGACTGGGAGGCGATCGAGGGGCCGCGGGCGATGCTGGCCGCCTGGGCGCACTGGAAGGCCGCCGACCAGCGGCGCATGCTCGTGCTCAACGTCCCGATGATGGCGCCGAACGAGGCGGGGATCCCGGTTCCGGTGCTGGCCTCGCTGCTGCGCGGCGGCATGCGCGGCACGTTCGACGACCACTACCGGACACTCGCCGAACGGCTCGTCTCCCTGGGCGTCGGCGACGCGGTCATCGTCCTCGGCTGGGAGATGAACGGCGAGGTCTACGCCGGACGGTGCGCCCCGGATCCGACCGCGTGGAAGGCCTATTGGCGCAGGATCGTCGGTACCATGCGCGCGGTGCGGGGCGCGCACTTCCGTTTCGATTTCGCGCCGACGCGGGGCCCGGACGCGATCCCGTGGACGGACTGCTATCCGGGTGACGACGTCGTCGACATCATCGGTTCCGACAGTTATGACCAACCCGAGGGAAAGTCATTCCAGGATTTCGTCGACGAGCCCTACGGGTTGCGCGAGCAGGCGGAGTTCGCGACCGCGCACGGCAAGCCCCTCTCGTTTCCCGAGTGGGGCCTGTTTCGCAATTCCGACAATCCCGCGTATGTACGGGGAATGCACGACTGGATCATGTCGCACGACGTCGTCTACCAGTCGATCACGGACTACTGCCCGCACGGGGTCTGGTCGTGCGGCGGCGGGAATCCCCGCTCCTCCGCCGCCTACCGGGAGCTGTTCGGCGGCGTGACCGCCCCGCCGCCCCCGGGCAAGGGCCCGTTCACCCCGACGCCCGCCGCCCCCGCACCGGCCGCCTCTCCGCCTGCCGCGTCCGCACCGGCCACATCCGCACCGGCCGCCCCGGCATCGGCCGTTCCGGCGCCCTCCGCGCCGGCCCCGCCCGCGCCGCCCTCCGCCAAGCCGTCGGTCAAGGCGCCCTCGAAGCCGCCCAGGCCGCCGAAACCGGTGACGCCGAGGCCGCCGTGGTCGGGGCCGCCCGCCACCGCCCGCGCGTCCGCCAGGGCCTCCGCGGGGGTCTCCCCGAGCCCGGCGACGTCGCGGGTGACGGCCGCGAGGAGCGCCGCCGTCCGGCCGATGTCGTAGGCGGCGGACGCGGCGACCGCCGCGCGCCCCTCCCGCTCGGCGATCCCGGGGAACAGCAGCCGCCCGGCCATCTCCTCGGCGAGCGCGGCGGGGTCCTCGACGGGCACCAGCGCGCCCAGCCCCGGGCGGACGACCTCGGTGATGCCCGGGATGTCCGTCCCCACGAGGGGGCGCCCGGTGGCGAGGGCCTCCAGCGCGGTCAGCGGCAGCCCCTCCCACCGGGACGGCAGCACGATGAGGTTGGACGCCGAGAGCCAGTCGCGCGGGTCCTCCACGGCCGGGACGAACCGGACCCCGGCCACGCGCTCGCGGCGCAGCCGGTCCAGGTCCTCGCCGTCCCCGACGATGGCGAGCTGGGCGGACGGGCAGCGCGCGGTGACGCCCGGCCAGGCCGCGACCAGGACGTCCTGCCCCTTCTGCCGGGTCAGCCGCCCGATGCACACCGCGAGCGGCACGGCGGCCTCCAGGCCGAGACGGGTGCGGGCGGCGAGGCGCGCGGCGGCGTCGGCGGGCGCGAACCGGCGCCGGTCGACGCCGTTGCGGACGAGCCGGTACGGCCCGCGCACGCCCGCGCGCTCGCCCTCGCGCAGCTCGCCGATCCCGACGCAGACCAGGGCGTCGCTCCACCGGGCGCCGGCGCGTTCCCACAGGCGGCTGAGGGTGTCGGTCCGCCCGGTGGCGGCGAGCCACGACCAGCCGTGCGGCTGGAAGATCGTGGGCGTGCCGGCCGGGCGGCCCAGCAGCCGCCCGGCCAGGCCCGCCTTCGAGGAGTGCAGGTGGACGACGTCCGGGGCGAAGCCCTTCACCAGGCGGCGGAGGCCGAGCGCCTCCAGCAGGGTGCGGGGGCCGGGGGCGCGCCCGGCGTCCCACCTGAGCCAGGGCACGCCCGCCGCCATGCACCGCTCGGGCAGGTCGCCGCCCGGCGGGCAGGCGACCGCCACCTCCCAGCCGCGCCGCCGCTGGTCGCCCGCCGCCTGCCCGACGTAGACGGCGACCCCGCCCGCGTTCGGCTGGCTGACGTGCAGGATCCGCAGTGGGGTGCCGTCCCGCGGGTCAGTCATGGAGCAGCGGGGACGCGCTCCCGGACGGGCCGGCGTGCGCTCCCGGCCCCCCGCGCCGCCGCTCCGCCAGGTACGCGCGGGTCCGGGCGAGGCCGGCGTAGGCGGCGGCCGGCGCGGTCCGCCCGAGGATGATCCGCTCGTTCCGGACGGCCGCCGGCCGCCACTTCAGCTTGTACGGCTCGTCCCCGCGCAGCAGGCTGACGCCCTGGCGGCGCCGGTCCCGGGCGAGGGCGAGGTCCTCGCGCAGCATCATCAGCGAGACGTCCACGCGGGACCGCAGGTCCGGCAGCGCCCCGTAGAGGTAGGCGCCGACGTGGCGGTGCCCGATCAGGACGAGGTCGCTGGCGACGAGCCGGCCGTCCCACCGGTACTGCAGGACGGCGGCGCGCCCGTCGCGGACCATCCCGGCGGCCGCCTCGGCGAGGTGGCGGCGGAACCGCCCGCGGGTGTGCTCGGGGTTGATCGGTCGGCCGCGCCACTGCCGGGCGTGCAGGTCGAGCAGCGCGTGCACGGCGTCGGGGACCTGGTCCGCCGGGACGCTCTCGGCCGTGATGCCGCGCACGTCGATCTTGCGGAGCTTGGCGCGCATCTTCCCGGCGGTGCGGCGCGGGAGCCGGTCCAGGACGGCGTCGATCCCGGCGCCGGTCCCGGGGTCTCCGCCGCCGGCGGGCAGTTCGAGGCACACCGAGGACGGCGTCCGCCACGTCCCGCGCGGCCACTGCGCCGCCACCAGGTGCGCCGCCGAGCCGGGACGCACCTCGCGCAGGTCGAGCGCGCACCATCCGCGTTCGTCCAGCAGGGCCCGGGCGAGGTGCCGGACGGCGCCGTCGGCGTGGACCGGGTCGAGCAGGACGTCGGTGAAGTCGCTCTGGTCTGCGGCGATCGGGACGAGCACCGGGAATCCGTGCCGCACGCCCGACGCCAGCGGCGCCGCCGCGACGAGCCTGCCGCGGCGCCGGACGGTGGCGAGGCGGAGCCGCCCGCGCGTCCCGTACCAGCCCCACCACGACTTGATCCACTCGTAGGACTGGAAGGGCGTCGCGGCCGGGCTGCGCTCGTAGAGGTCGCGCAGGTCGTCGGCCAGGGCGATGAGGGCCTGCTCGTCCCGGTGCACCTCGGCCGACCACTCGGTGGAGGCGCCGGGCGGCGCGGTCAGCAGGGAGGGCGCGGTCACGGTCACGAGCCCACCTCCACCCGTCCGGTGGGGACGGGACCGGCGATCTTCTCTTCGAGGGCGCCCGCTCCCGCCGCCGACGGGACGTGGCCCCGCTCCCGGCGCCCGGCCCGCCCGCGCCGGCCGCTCATGACGGCGGCCGCGAGCCCGGCGAGCAGGATCCCCGACGCGGTGCCGACGGCGAGGCCGAGCGGCAGGTTCGGCGACGACGGCTCGGCGGGCGGTTCGGCGAGCGTCATCAGCGCGACGCGGACGCCGGTGTCGGAGCGGTGGGACGTCCCGTACCGGACGAGCGCGTCCGCGGCGGCGTTGGCGTACGCGGCGGCGTCGCGGGCCGTCCGGCCGCTGCCCGCGAGCTTGATCAGAGGCGTGTCCGGCGAGGTGGACGCCTGGATGTGCTCGCGGGTGGAGCCGCTCTCCCCGTCCGGCAGCGGGAGCGAGGAGTAGGCGAGGGTCTCCGGGAGCGGCGCGAGCCGCCCGAACGCCTGCGCGAAGCTGACCGCCGCCGGGCCGGACTGGCCCTTCCCGGCGTCCACGACCAGGACGTACGCCGTCGCGGTGTAGGTGGTGGGCGCGAACACGGCGTAGCCGAGCCCGCCGAGGAACCCGGCGAGCACGAACACGATGGGCAGGCCGAAGCGCCGCGCCGTCGCGGTGACCAGCCCGCGCAGGCGCCGGGCGGCCGGGCCGAACCGGCCGGCCCGGCGCACCGTCCTCGGCGGTCTCGGCGGCCTCCTCCTGGCGTCACGTCGCTGCATCATGAGCCCTTTCTCGTATCGGTTCGGCCCCGCCGGCGAACGGGTCGGGGCGGTAGAGCCGGGCGAGCTCGGCGGCCCGCTCGGCGACGGCGTAGCGGGCGACGGCCGGCGCCACCCGCGTCCGGTCGCGGGGTTCGCGCAGGACGCGCCCGAGTTCGGCGCTCCAGACCCCGGCGTCGGAGGGCAGGCGGCGGGCGTCCGGGGCGTCGCCGGGCGGGAGGTGGTCGAGGGCGGGGCAGACGGTGTAGCGGACGGGCAGCCCGGCGGCCAGCCCCTCCAGGACGCCGAGCCCGAACGTCTCCTGGACGGACGGCGCGGCGAGCACGTCCATGGCGGCGAGGGCGCCCGCGACGTCGGAGGTGGCCCCGGCGAAGACCACGCGGCCGGCGGCGCCGCGCTCGCGCGCGAGCCGGGCGAGCGCCTCCCGCGCCGGGCCCGCGCCGACGAGCAGCAGCCGGACGCCGTCCAGCCGCGCGACCGCCTCGACCAGCAGGTCGAACCGCTTGGTCGGGACGAGCCGCCCGACGCCGCCGACGACGGGCTCGTCCGGGCCGATCCCGAGGCGGCGGCGCGTCGCGGCCCGGCGGGCCGGGTCGAACGCGAACGCGGCGGCGTCGACGCCGTTCGGGATCACGACGATCCGGCCGGGGCGCACGCCCCAGGCGCGGAGCCGGTCGGCGACGGCGGGCGACACCGCGACGGTGGCGGACCCGAGCCGCTCGGTCGCCCGGTACAGGGCCCGGACGCCGCGCGTCGTGGCCCGCCCCTCGATGTGGCCTTCGCCGAGCGAGTGCTCGGTGGCGATGACGCGGGGCGCCCCGGCCATGCGCGCGGCGATCCGGCCGTACACGCACGCCCGGTAGAGATGGGTGTGGACGACGTCGTACCGCCCCCGGCGGATCAGCCGGGCCAGCCGGGGCAGCGCCCCGAGGTCCCGGTTGCCGCGCATCCCGATCTCGTGGACGGGCACGCCCGAGCGGCGGATCTCCGCGCCGAGGGCTCCGGCCCGGGTGAGGGTCGCGACCTCGCAGGACACCGGCAGGTGGCGCAGCAGCAGCGCGAGCTGGCGTTCGGCGCCGCCGTGGTCGAGGCCGGTGATGACGTGCAGGACCCGGGTCACACGCGGCTCCTCCGGCGCAGCTCGTGGCGGACGAGCTTGACGCGCAGCCGCAGCGGGCCGTCCCGGTCGCCGACGTAGGTGCGGGGCAGCGCGTGCCGTCCCGGCTCCTCGGGCCGGATGTCGCACGCGTAGTCGTACCCGGCGGCGCGCACGGCCTCGACCTCGCGGGCGGTGGCGTGCCCGTACGGGTAGGCGAAGCCGGTGACCGGTGCCTCGACGAGGTCCTCCAGGACGGCGCGGCTCTCCTCCAGTTCTTCGCGGAGCTCGGTGTCGTCCGTCTCGGGGAGCGAGACGTGGTGGCGGCCGTGCGAGGCGACCTCCATCCCGACGTCGGCCACGGCGCGGATCTGCTCGGCCGTCATGAGCGGCTTGCGCGGACCGTCGTCCCACGCGTTGTAGGTGCCGATGCGCCCGGACACGACGAACACCGTCGCGCCGAACCCGTACCGCACCAGCGCCGGGACGGCCCGGGTCGCGAAGTCGGCGTACCCGTCGTCGAAGGTGAGCCCGACCAGGCCGCGGGCCCGTCCGGCGGCGTGCGCGTCCAGCAGCTCGCGCATGCCGACGCCGCGCAGGCCGCGCGCCCGCATCCAGGCCATCTGCCGCCCGAACCGCGCCGGCGACACCGTCACCAGGTGCGGGTCCTCATCGAAGTGGTCGACCGAGTGGTACATCAGCACCGGCGGCGCGTGCCGGACGCCCTCGGCCGTCCGTGCCGGGAGCTGGGCCGGTTCGGTCAGGTGACTCGGTTCTGTCGGCTTGCTCACTGGTGTCCCCCGATTCGGTGCGGCCGCGCCGGTGGCGCCCACCGAGCGGCCGTGAAGCGATCCATGGAGCGACGAGGCCGGGCCCCGCCAGGACGGCGAGGACGGCGAAGACGGCGGCGACCGCGAGCCCGCCGGCCGCCAGGCGGACGACCGGCGGCGCGTCCAGGGCCCCGGCGGCGAGCGTCCCCGCCGCGCAGGCCCCCGCGGCGGCGAGCACGAGCCGCGCCACGTCCGCGGCGATCCGGCGCAGCGGGACGGGCGCGACGCCGCGGCGCAGCCCGGCGAGCATCAGGACGGCGGCGAGGGTGATGCCGGCGGCGTTCGCGGCGGCCAGCGCGAGCGTCCCGGCGGACGCGGCGAACGCGCCGCCGATCGCCGCCGTGACGGCCAGCCCCGCGGCGAGCACGGCCGCCGGGCGCCAGGTCGGCTTCTTCTGCGCGAAGAACGCGCGGGCGGCGAGGCCGACGGCCATCTGCCCCCACAGGCCGAGCGCGTACACGCGCAGGATGGCCGCGGTGCTCGCGGTGTCGGCGGACGTGAACTCGCCGTGCTCGAACAGGACCCCGATGACGACCGGGGCGAACGCGACCAGGAACGCGGTCGCGGCCAGCACCATCGCGCTCGCGACGGCGAGGTCCTGCCGGATGCGGCGGGCGACCTGCGCGGTGTCGCCGTCCGCCGACGCGCGGGCGAGCCTCGGGAACGTCACCGTCACGATCAGCAGCGACAGCACCATCGGCACCTGCGCGACCTTCTGCGCGTAGTTCAGGTGCGAGATCGACCCGGCGGCCAGCCCGGCCCCGATGAACCGCTCCACGAACACCTGCGACTGCCGCGTGACCGTGTAGACGACGATGGGGGCGATGGCCGCCAGGCCGAGCCGCACGTCCACGCTCCCGGACGGCGCCGCGTCCGGTCCCGCGGGCGCGTCCCGCAGGCAGCGCAGGAACGCCGGGAGCTGCACCGCGACCATCAGGAAGCTGCCGCAGGCGACCCCGACCGCCGCGCTGGTGACGCCGACGGCGCCGGACAGGCCCGCGATCAGCGCGAGGATGCCGACGTTGTAGGCGAGGTAGATGGCGGCCGGCGGCCCGAACCGGTGGTGGGCGCGCAGCGTCGCGCTCATGAAGCCCGCGACGCCGAACGTGACGACGGTGACCGCGGTCAGCCGGACGCACTGGACGGCCGGGCCCTGCTCGGAGAGGCCGGGCGCGAGGACGTCCACCACGGTGGGCGCCGCGACGGCGAGCGCACCGGTGACGACCGACAGGCCGAGCACCATGCGCGGCAGGGTCGTGCCGACGAGGGGGCGCAGGCCGTCCCCGCGCGCGAGGAGCCGCGTGACGACGGGGACCATGAGCAGCGCCATGGCGTCCTCGATCAGCAGCGGCGAGACGGTCTCGGGGATCGTCCAGGCGACGAGGAACGCGTCCGTGCTGCCGCTGGCGCCGAACAGGTCCGCCATGACGAGGTCGCGCAGGAACCCCAGCCCGGTGCCCGCCGCGATGAGCACCCCCGACACCATCGCGGCCCGTCCCACGGAACCGCCGGGAGGCCGCCCGCCGCGCCCGGTCACGGCGCCCTCCCGGAAGGGGACGTCATGACCGGGGAGGCGCCGGCCGCCCCGAACGCGCGGGCCGCCGTGAGGCCGAGGACGACGCCGACGAGCGCGCACGTGGGCCCGCCCAGGTCCGCGTACAGGAAGTTGATCAGCAGGAAGGCCAGGAGCGCGACGCTCGCCAGCCAGAACGGGTCGCGGGCGTCGCGGCGCCTCCACAGCCCGGCGGCGATCGCGGCGAGCAGCGCGGCGAACCCCGCGAGGCCCACCGCCCCCTGCTCGGACAGGAACAGCAAGTACTCGTTGTGCGGCGACAGCAGCGGCTGCCGCACGTAGCCGTTGACGGGATCGGCGGTCTCGCTGCCGGACGACAGCTCGATCGTCGCGTAGGTGTCGCGGTAGGCCGGGAAGTTCTTCACCCCGACGCCGGTGACCGGGTGGTCCTCCCAGATCCGGACGGCCGCCGCCCACAGGTTGTAGCGGTCGTCCACGGACTGGTCCGGGTCGCTGACCGAGCCCACCGTCGACTTCGCGCGCTCCACCACGGCCTGGGACCCGCCGCCCACGGCGCCGAGCAGGACGAGCATCAGCGCGCCGCAGCAGGTCAGCACCTTGACGGCCGTCCACCGGTCGAACAGCACCAGGGTCAGCACGGCGGCGGCGCCGAGCGCGATCCACGTCCCGCGGCTGAGCGCGAGCGCCAGCGCCGCGCCCATGACGGCGATCCCGGCGAGCGCGGACGGGACGGCGGCGGCGCCGTGCTGGGACGCCGTCAGCGCGAACGCGGTCAGCACGAGGAACGCGAACCCGACGACGACCGACATGGCCATCACGTCGAGCGCGCCGAACGTCCCGACCGCGCGGATGTTCTGGCCGCCCATCGACGCGCCGTTCCCGGTGAGCGCCTGCCAGATCCCGTACACCGCCTCCGCGAGGCCGAGGCCGAGCACCGCCCAGCAGACGGTGGCGAGGTCGCGCCGGTCCCGGACGAGCACGACCACGGCGAGCGGCACCAGCACGAAGACCTGGAGGTCGCGGACGAACCCGGCGAGGCTGGTCCCGATGTCGGCCGAGTGCACGGTGCTGATCCCGAGCGCCGCGACCAGCGGCCCGAACGCCGGCAGCGCCCGGCGCGGCAGCCGCGCCCGGCCCGTGGCGAGCATCCCGGCCGCGACCAGCACGAGCACGGCGCTGGCGACGTCCCCGGCCGTGACCTGCGTGCCGGCCCCGGGCGCCTGCGCGCCGGGCGGGATCCCGGCGCACGCCACGGTCGCCGCGACGAGCAGGCTCGGGCGCCTCGGCAGCGGCCTCGCGAGGAGCGGAGCGGCGGCGTAGGTCGTCATGCGGGGTCCCGGAAGAGCATCGCCCGCGCCGTCAGCAGCAGGATCCTCAGGTCGCCGGTGAACGACCAGTGGTCGATGTAGTGGTTGTCGAGCCTCGCCCGCAGCTCGATGGACGTGTCGCCCCGGAACCCGTGGATCTGCGCCCAGCCCGTCATCCCGGCGGGGACGCGGTGCCGCGCCGCGTAGCCGGGGCAGGTCCGGGAGAACTGCTCCACGAAGTGCGGCCGCTCCGGGCGCGGGCCGACGAGGCTCATGTCGCCGCGGATGACGTTCCACAGCTGCGGGAGCTCGTCCAGGGACGTGGCGCGCAGGAACCGGCCGACCCGCCCCATCCGCTCGTCGTCCTTGACGGTCCAGCGGGTGTCGGCCTCCCGCTCGTCCGCGGGCTTCAGCGTCCGGAACTTCAGCAGCACGAACTCCTCGCCGCCGAGCCCGATCCGCCGCTGCCGGAACAGCACGCCGGGACCGCCCTCGGACCGGACGGCGACCGCGCACGCCGCGAGCACCGGCAGCGCGAGCAGGAGGACCAGGACCGCCACGACGACGTCGAGGACCCGCTTGGCGCGGCGGGCCGCCGGGGCGCGCAGCCCCCACTCGATCCGCGCGCACGGCAGCCCCGCGAGGTACTCGCGCCGCCCCGGCGCCACCGGGACGACGTCCGAGGGCGGCTGGACGAGCAGCGTCTCGCAGGGCAGCGCGAACGACGTCCGCAGCACCGCGTCCAGCCGGTCGGGCCGCACGTCCTCGGCCACGACGACCAGCGTCTCGATCCCGTGCGCCTCGACGAGCGCGGGCAGGTCGGAGGTCTCCCCGAGGACGGGCGCCGCGCCCGGGGGCCCCTCCGGGTCCCCCGCGGACACCTGCCCCGCCACCGCGAGCCCGAGGTCGGCGCGCTCGCGCAGGACGTCGAGCACGTGGGCGGAGGCCCCGCCCGTCCCGACGACCAGCGCGGACCGGGCCCGGGAGCGCCGGGTCCGGTACGTGCGGACCATCGCGTTCGCGCACGCGCGCCCGCTGAGCTGGACCGTCCCGCAGAGGGCCGCCGTCCACAGCCAGGCCGAGGCGTCCGCCCGCAGCAGCGCCGCGATCCCGCAGACGAGCAGCGTGCGGAGGACGAGCGGCGGCGCGTCGGAGAGCAGGGCCGGCGCGCGGCGCGCCCGGTACAGCCCGCCCGCGCCGTTGAGCGCGACGACCGTTAACGCGGCGAGGCCCGGCAGGTCGCCGCCCCCGGTGAGGGACACGGCGACCGCCGTCGCGCAGCCGTCCAGGACGGCGAGGCTCACCGGGAACAACCCGGCGAGCATCCGCGTCCTTCGCGGGGTGACCGGCCGGCCGCCCGCCGAAAGCAGTTCCGGTGGGGCCGAGCCGGAGTCGACGGAGAAACTCAGCCCCTGGGCTCTCATCGCGCGTCCCCTTCACAGACAAGCACCTTGCGGGGGCCGTCGCTGGCGGCCGGTGATCAGCATCGCACCTGGTCAGAGCACAAATCGCCGCTTTTAACCGGGGCCGCCGCAGTCTTGAAGAGAAGATCGACGGGACGGTCTCCGCGGCCGCGCGCCGGGCCGTGGCCCCAGAAAGATCATGCGAAGTGGCCACCGCATGCGAACCTCTGCGAGACCATGGACGTCTATAGGTGAGTCGGACGCCGAACCCGGCCGTCCCGCCTCCGGGCGGGCCGGAATAAAGGCCGTTCCGCAACCGATCTTGTTGCCGGCCCCGCATCGCGCGGGAACCGGCGGGCTGTTGAGGGAGAACGGTGCGAGGTAAGGCGTTGGTGATGGCGCTCGTCCTGGGCCTGGCGACCGCGTGCGGTGGAAGCAGCGGCGGCGACGGCGGCGGCGGGACGACCACGAAGGGCGACGACGGCGCCCCCCAGTTGACGATCACTCCGGCGGACGGCAGCGGCAAGGCGCGTCCCGACCAGGGCGTCACCGTGACCGCCGCGGGCGGCAAGCTCGGCGACGTCAAGGTGAAGTTGAAGGGCGTCGACGTTCCCGGCGCCCTGTCCGCCGACAAGACCAAGTGGCGCTCGACGTGGACGCTCCAGCCCGGCGGCAGCTACCAGGTGTCGGCCACGGCGACGTCCGACAAGGGCAAGTCCACCACCGCGACGAGCGCGTTCCGCACGATCCGCTCGACCGCGGCGACCCGCGTCAACAACGTCGTGCCCAGCCAGAACGAGACGGTCGGCACCGGCATGCCGGTGTTCGTCCAGTTCAACAAGGCCGTCCCGGAGAAGGCCAAGCCCGCCATCGAGCGCGCCATCGAGATCTCATCGACGACGCCCACCGAGGGCGCCTGGCGCTGGCTGAGCGCGGGCGAGTCCTTCAACGGGCTGCCCTCGGTCGTCTTCCGCCCGAAGCACCCGTGGAAGGCGAACCAGACCGTCACCGTCAAGGTCCACTTCGCGGGCCTGAAGATCGGCGACAACGTCTTCGGCGACCGCGACACGGTCCGCACCTTCAAGATCGGCGACTCCCACGTCGTCAACATCAGCGCCACGACGCACCGCGCCGTCGTGAAGAAGAACGGCCGCACCGTCCGCACCTGGGGCGTGAGCCTCGGCAGCGGCGGCGACGTCCAGGGCGACGGCGTCGACCACCTGCTCACCACCAGCGGCGTCCACCTCACCATGGACCACGTCCGCCTGGAGCGCATGCGCCCGCCCGGCAAGAAGAAGGGCGACCCGGGCTGGTACGACGAGAAGGTCCCGTGGGCGACCCGCATCTCCAACAGCGGCGAGTACATCCACCAGAACATGGACGACCCGACCTGCCTCGGCCGGCGCAACTGCAGCCACGGCTGCGTCCGCTCGCCCTCCAGCGACGCCCAGTGGTTCTTCCACTGGTCCTACCGGGGCGACATCGTCAACATCACCGGCACCAAGCGCAGCCTCCAGTGGACGAACGGCTGGGGCTACTGGCAGCTCCCCTTCTCCAAGTGGACCAGCGGCAGCGCCCTCGGCAAGTCCATCACCACGTCCCACGCCTGACCCGTCCGGGCCACTACCCTTCGTGACCGACAGGTCGCGGGGGGAGTGGCCCGGGTGGCAACAAGAATCATCCTTCACATCGGCGTGCAGAAGTCGGGCACGACGTTCCTGCAGCAGGTGCTCCAGGCGAACGCCGACGCCCTCGCCAAGGCGGGCGTCCGCTACCCCGTCAGCCCCGACTGGGCCCGGGGGAAGCGGACGGTCGCCAACCACGAGTGGGCGACCTACGGCCTGCTGGGTGCGGAGTTCCCCTGGGTGTCGCACGACCGCGCCTCCGAGGAAGCGACCTCCTGGCAGACGCTGCTGGACGACGTGAAGTCGAGGCCCGGCACCGTCCTCCTCTCGGCCGAGGCCCTTTCGGTCATCCGAACACCCGCGATCCACCGCTTCTTCGACGCGCTGGGCGCCGACGACATCGAGGTCGTGGTCACGGCCCGCAGCCTCGGCTGGGCCCTGCCCTCCCTCTGGCAGCAGCACATCCGCAACGGCCGCTCGGTGAGCTTCGGGACCTACCTGACCGGTCTCGCCAACGAGCGCGAGAAGGGCCGGGACCACATCGAGACGGACCGGTCGGCCCACCTGTGGCGGGCGTTCGACCTGGGCCGCCTGGCCCGACGCTGGTCGGACGCGGGAGCCACCCGCGTCAGCATCGTCACCACTCCGGGCAGGCCGCCGCGCCTCCTGTGGCAACGCTTCGCCGAGGCGATCGGCCTTCTCGCCCTCGCCGAACCGCCCACCATGCCCACCGAACGCGCCCACACCGGCCTGACGGCCCCGGAGACGCTGGTCCTGTCGTCCATGAACGCGGCCATCCGCCAGGCGTCCTGGAGCGGCCAGCACGCCGACTGGATCCGCCAGGCCGTCACGGCCCGCTTCCAGGCCCGCCCCCGACGAGGCGGCAAGGTCGCCACCCCACCCGAATGGCGGGAACGCCTGACGGAGTGGAGCAACGAGGATCTGGCCGCCCTCCAGGACACACCCGCGCACATCGTCGGCGACCTTGAAGACCTGCGCTACGACCCGTCCGCGGAGACAACGACACCACCGACCCCGGAGGAAATAGCCCAAGCCGGCGCCGAAGCAGCCATGGCCCTGGCAACGGTGGCTCTCCAGGAAACCCTGATCCAACGGAACATCCGCCGCCTGCGCCACCGCCTCACCACGTAGCCGGAAACAACCGCCCCTTCAGCACGGAATCGACCCGCTCCCCGGCAGCCTTGGCGTCCCCGCACGGGAAGAGGACCCGGCCTCGCTGGACGTCCTGGTAGACCCACGCACCGCCAACGGCCCGCGCCCTCACGACCACGCCCACGTCTTCCGCGACCCCGCTCGCGTACACCCAGAGCAGCGGCGTGGGGAACTCGCGCCCGTACAGCTTCACGCACCGCCACCCAAGCGCCCCGACCGCGAGCGCCAACAGATCCAGATACCGGACGGCTTTCTGCCGCCTCCGCCACCGCCTCAGCACGAGACCCTCGCCCACACCCACTTGCCGGGCGCGGCCCCGGTCACCCCGCACGCGGACGCCAGCGCCTGCACAAGCGGCAACCCCCACCCGCCCGTCCCGTCGTCGTACCCGTCATCCAGCGCCCGAGCGTCCGGCCCCATATCCCCCGGCCCCAACACCGGCCGAGTCACGGGCCTCTCCTCAGACGGATCCCACACAGCCACCAAAACGCCGCGCACCTCCCGCACGCACCTGATCCGGATCTCCCGCTCCCCGGCGACCCGCACGGCATTGGTGACGAGCTCCGCCACGATCAGGAGAACGCTGTCAGCCACCACCCCGAGCCCCCATTCCGAAAGCCGCAACCCGACCACCGTCCGCACCATCCCCGGCACAGTCCGATCAGCAAGGCAACAAATGTCCACCTCGCCCGCATCTACGACCTCTACCGCCATTTCCACCACCCTCCTTTCACCGGATTTCACGGACAACAGTGCGATCAGCGAGTTACTTTGGCCACACTTTCACCCGCACTGAAAACGAACGATCTCCAGAAGGGTCGGCAATGGAAAGCCACGACTCACTCGATCCGCGATCTTCCCTCTGGGACCTCGTAGCCGTTCAACTGCGACTTCTCCGCCTGAACCACGGGTGGACCTGCCAGCAGGTGGGGGACGTGGCAAACGCCTCCCGGTCGCATGTTTCAAACTGGGAGGCGGGCCGCCGCCGCCCCAACCAGGCGAACCTCGCGCCGCTGGACGAAGCATGGGGCACGGCGGGATTACTGACCGCCCTCGCCGAACACGCCAAGGACGGGCACGACCGCCCACGCGTAGGCGCCTTCCTGCAGTACGAGCGCGACGCCACGTCCATCAGGAACTACACATCCGACGTCGTGTTCGGCCTGCTCCAGAGTGAGAGCTACGCACGCGCGCTGTTCCAGAGAGGCGGCGTAGTCGAGGACGTCGAGAGTGCCGTGAAAGATCGCATGGAGCGACAGGAGCGCCTGTATGGGCCGAACCCACCTCACCTCTGGGTGATACTCGCGCAGACGGTCCTGTGGTGGCAGGTGGGTGGGCCAGAAGTGATGTCCGGTCAACTTTCCCATCTGCTCCGCATAACGGAGTTCGACCACGTAAGCCTGCGCATCTTCCCCGTTTCAGCAGGATGGCCGGGAGTGAGCGGCTCGCTCAGCCTCATGACCACGCGAGACTCAGAGGTCGCCTACCTGGAGTCGGGACGCATGGGGCGGCTGGTCGAACGCCCTCCGGAAATACGGGAGTTCGGCGTAAGCTATGACCGAATTGGGGCGCTTGCGCTTCCAGAGGACCAGTCAAGGATCCTGATCAAGCACATGCTAGGACTGATGAAATGACCACTTGGCTCAAGTCCACTCACAGCGACGAGACTGGAGGCCAGTGCGTCGAGCTGGCCGCGCTCCCCCACGCAGTCGCCGTTCGCGACAGCAAGGCTCCCGACGCAGGGCACCTCACCCTCACCCGCCGCGCCTTTGCCGACCTCCTCGCTCGCGCCAAGCAGGACAGACTCCCGCACTGACCCGGCCGGCATGCGGGCACGGAACGAGGTAGGAGACGCTGTGACGGAACACCGCCCCACGTGGCGCAAGAGCAGTAGAAGCACAGCGGGCACTTCCGAGCAGTGCGTGGAAGTCGCCCGTCTTCCCTGGCGCAAATCCACACATAGCGACGAGACTGGGGGCCACTGCGTGGAACTCGCCCTGTTTTCACGGCGCAGATCCACTCGCAGTGACGAAACCGGCGGCCAGTGCGTCGAGCTGGCCACCTTTCCCCACGCGATCGCCATCAGGGACAGCAAAGCCCCCGACGCAGGCCACCTCGCCCTCACCCCCCAGGCCTTCGCCGTCCTCCTCAGCCGGGCCAAGCGAGACATTCTGCCGCGTTGAACATCGGGATGATGCTGGAACCCGACGGTCCCGACCTGGAGTTCCCCGCCCCAAGACCGCGCATCCGCACATCCGCAGCCTGGCCTTCAACGGGCAGGTGGAGCCTGACCCCGATGACCTTCGCGGTCTCCTCCACCCTGGCCATGCCGGTCCGCTGCCCCTTCACCTCCAAGCCGAGCTCGTCGAGGCGGCAGGGCGCGCCGAGAGCTACATCCTCGATCCGCAAGAGCCCGAAAGATTTTTCGAAAGAAATCCGGGAGGCGTGTCGGGTCGGGGCGGTGGTGTTCGTAGCAGGGGTGAGGCCGCCGCAAGGCGCGGCGCGACCGACTTCCCGCAGGGAGACACCGTGACTGCCACGTACACCTTCGACATCTTCTCCACGCTCGACGGCTTCGCCAACCACGAGGGCGACTGGGGCGGCTACTGGGGCAAGCAGGGCCCCGAATTCCTTGCGCACCGCGCCGCCGCCTACCGCGACCCGCTGCGCATGGTGCTCGGGGCCAACACCTACACGTCGAACGCGCCGTTCCTCGCCGCAGGCTTCGATCGCAGCCTGTTCGACGGGTGGATCACGCGCATGTTCGATTCCCCGGTCACGGTGCTTTCCAGCCGGCTGACCGAGCCGCTCAACTGGCCGGAGACGACCATCGAGTCCGGCGATCCCGTCGAGGTGGTCACGCGCCTCAAGGCCGAATCCGACGTGCCGCTGCGCTCCCACGGCAGCCTGAAACTCAACCGGGCGCTGCTGAACGCCGGCCTGATCGACACCATCGAGATGACGGTCTTCCCAGTGATCTCCGGGGCGACCGGCGTTGACCGAATCTTCGACGGTGCGGACGACTTCGACCTGGAGCTGCTCGGGGCCCGTACTTTTGACGGCCAAACGCAGGTGCTGACCTATCGTCCGACCCGGCACGGTTGATCGACTACGAGCGGCGATGAGCTGATCGATTCCGTATGAGCATCGGGCGCTGGAGGCCGGTGGCGGGGCGCGACCGTGCTGGGGTTCCGCCTGGAACACCCACGCAGACCACCCTGGGAAGAGCAAGGCTGGGAGATGGCCTGCATGGCCACCGTGAGGATCCCCGGCCGCTACCCCTCACCCCGCGTGTGCGAATCATGGCGGACGCCCCCCGGGCCCTCCGGATCGAGACCTGGGGTGGGGCCGTCGAACTCTGCGGCACATATGACGAACCGGCCGTGGAGATCAGCCCCAACTGCGGAAAGCGAACTCTCCGCAAGAGCGCCTGATCCACCACGGCCAACGGCCGTCACCGTCACCGTCACCAAGGCTTCGGCGCCGAGCGCCACCGCGCTTGCGGTGATCGCGATCGTCCTGCGTCCCGAGGGGAGGGCTGATCATCGCCGCTCGTGCTCTCCGTGCGGGGGGGATCACATGCCACACGTCCCAGGAGGGCGCGGCCGGAGCATCGCCGTCGATGCGGCAGGCTCTTGAGCATCCTGGGAGGGGTGGGTGTCGTCCTGCCTGCCGCGTCCACCGCGCGGCAGACGGTGGTGACGCCCGCCTCAGCGTGTGCACGGAGCGTCCTGGGCGCCTTCATCGTCCGTGGACCGCAGTGGCCTGGCCACCGGCGCCGACCGGGCCCCGTACCAGACCCACAAGATCAAACCACGCATATTGAGCCATATGCTGACCTGCACAGACTTTGCTCAGCGGGATCGACCGGGGTGACGGGACAGCGATGCCTACTCACGAGTGGACCATGGCCAATGACGAGTACGGCTCGCGTCCCCGCCCGAGGCAGAAGACCTTCCTAATCATCGCCTTGGGTTTGCCGGGGCTCCTGGGACTGCTCGCCGTGCTCTACTCGATCGGTGCGCTGGAAGGGAACACCCCGTCCCTTGGCCCGAAGAACTACAGGGCCAACGTCGATTGCCAGGTGAATGCGGCCGGATCGCAGGGCACGGTGACGATCAGCGGCACGATCGCAGGCGACGCGACGAGTTACTCGGTCACCGTCGAGGTCCTGGATGCGGCCTCCCGCCAGCGGATCGGCCTTCAGACCTTCGAGGTTCGAGGCACGAAGACCTTCGGAGGAACCTCCGCGGCGCAGGCTCCGATCGGCCCCGCAGGCATCGAATGCAAGATCACCAAGGTCGCCTGAGACGCCGCCTCATCCGGCGAGACGACGGTGGCAGATGGGCGGCGCAGGCGGCGGCAGACGCGATCGCCTAGGCAGCGCCTGTCAGAGATCGTGTCCTGACCAGATGAACCCGGCGCGGTGCGCCGGTACCTGGATGTCGCAGTGGCCGTCGAACGGATCGGCGGCCGGGAACAGGGTCCCGGCCGCCGATGGGTGTCGGTTCCCCGGCCTTACTTCTGCGAACCATCACCGGAGGACTTGGGGTTCTGCCCCTGCGGGGCCACTGTTCCAGCAGCGCTGACGGTGCCGGTGCGGCCGGCGATGTAGTCGGCGAGGACGCCCGCGAGGATGCCCAGGCCCATGGCACACGCGAGGGGCCCCTGGTCGCCGAAGGCGAACATGAAGCCGCTCAGGCCAAGGATCACGAGGCCGCAACCCAGCATGGTGTACGAGGCGACCTTGCCCAGGAGGACGGTGCCCACGCCGGCGATGATGACGATGAGCACGCTGGCGATGATGGCGAGCATGGCGCCAACGGCGCCGCCCAGCATGACGGCCCTGACGACATCCTGCCCGCTGACGTCGCCGACCAAGGACATGAGGGAGACCTGACTGGCGGTGACACCGCCGATGATCGCTGCGACGAGGATGGTGAGAAGGTTCGTGAGACCCCTCATGATTCTCTCCTGCTTTAGATTTTTCCCGCTTACTCGCACGGGCTCAGAAGAGACCGTACAGAACTCGACCGCATCGACGGGAATCGGCAACTATCGGCGGCAATGCCGACCTGGGATGCCCTGGCCTCGAAGCGTTGGCGAAAGCACCTGCAGGCAGGCCGGTTTCGAGGCGTTCCCACTCCGCAACACCAGACGCCAGGCGCCGGCGCTTGAGGGACGCGGCGCTAGGGCGTGTTTTGTGGATCGTGGTTGAGCCAGAGGATGAGGCTGGCGATGGTGACGACGGCGCGGTAGTGGGCGGCGAGCTTGTCGTAGCGGGTGGCCAGGCCGCGGAAGCGTTTGAGCTGGTTGAAGCAGCGTTCGACGACGTTGCGGCGGCGGTAGCGGTCCCGGTCGAAGCCGCAGCGGCGGTGCCCGCGCCGGGCGCGGGCGGCGAGTTGGTCGCTGCGTTCGGGGATGGTGTGCGGGATGCGCCGCTTGCGCAGGTAGTCGCGGATGATGCGGGTGGAGTAGGCCTTGTCGGCGATCAGGTGCCCGGGCCGGGTGCGCGGACGGCCCGGCCCGGTCCGGCCGATCGCGATCGCTTCGACGACCTCGATCAGCCGGGTGCAGTCGTTGATGTTGCCGGCGGTCACGGTGAACGCCAGCGGCAGGCCGCGCCCGTCGCAGGCCAGGTGAATCTTGGTGGTCAGTCCGCCGCGGGACCGCCCGAGCGCCTGTCCGAGTTCCTGCCCGTCGGCTGGTGATGCCGGGTTCGTCCCCTGCCGTTCCCCTTTTTGCGGGCGCCGGCGGCGTGCTGGTGGGCGCGCACGATGGTGGAGTCCACGCACACCGCCGACCAGTCCACGATTCCGATCGCATCGTCGTGGACCTGGACGTGCGCCAGCAGCCGCTCCCAGGTCCCGTCCCTACTCCAGCGGCGGAACCGCTGGTAGAGCGTCTGCCACGGCCCGTAGCGTTCGGGCACGTCCCGCCAGTCCGCACCGGTCCGGACCTTCCACAAGATCCCGTTGATCACCTGCCGGTGGTCACGCCACCGCCCACCAGGACCCGAAGCAACCGGCAGCAACGGCTCGATCCGCGCCCAGGCCGCATCGGTCAACTCATGTCGCCGCACCATGGCCACCATCAAGCCACAAACCAAAGATCCAGATCCGCAAAACAGGCCCTAGGCGGTTTCAGTCGATTTCGGGGCGAATGCCTGCAGAAAGGTACTGACCGCGGCGCGAGAGAGGGCTCGCAGTTCGGCGTTGGGGACGCGCCGGGTGCCGAGGCGTGCTCGTTTGTCGATCGGGCCGGAGAGCAGGCCGAAGAACTGTTCGGCGGCCAGGAGTGGGTCCGGGGTGTGCAGGTGCCCACCTACGGTGAGGCGCGCGAGCCGGTCGGCCAGGGCTTCGGTGATGCGGTCGGACGCGCGGGTGTGGATGGTGTCGAGCAGGTCGGGGAACTGGTTGATCTCGGCGGAGAGCAGCCGGCGCAGCGCCCAGGACCGGTCGTCGCAGTAGCACTGGAGCAGGCGCAGGCCGACGCCTTCCAGCGTGGCGCGCAGGTCGGTGCCGCGATCGGTGAGCCGGTCGACCGCGGCCAGGTTGTCGGCCAGCGCCTGATCCGCGGAGGCGGCGACGGCCTCGCGGAGCAGGTTCTCCTTGTCGCCGAAGTGGCTGTACACGGTGGCCTTGGCCACTCCCGCTTCGGCCGCGATCGTGTCCACCCCGGCCTGGGCGTAACCCGCTCGGGCGAAGACGCTGAACGCGGCGTCGAGGATCGCCTGCCGCTTGTCGATCCGGCCACGCGCCGCGACGGCTCCACTCATTCCCACAGCCTACGCAACGGCCCGTCGAACCAGACTCACCAGTCCGACCAGATGGTCTTGCCAGTCCGCTGCAGAGCGGACTTCCCGATGAGGCCATCGTTGATCGATCGGCTGGCGGGCGCCGACGTCCGACCTGGTCAGCCAACCCTGGCGAGAAGTTCGTCGGTGAGGCGGGACAGTCGCGCCGCGTCTTTTGCGGAGAACAGTTCGCTGTGCACGTTCAGCTCGATGAACAGGTGGAACGCGGTCAACGGCGGCTTGGGCGGATCATCGAGTAGCCGCAGGAGAGGCGGCACGACGTCGGTCGCGGGTTTGGCCATCTTCCGCTGCTGCCGGAGGTACGCCGCGGTCCGCGTATCGAGTTCGCCCGCGTAACTGGTCGCCGTGGTGCCGGGGTGGAAGAGCACGTACCGTACCGGACCTTTGCCGTGCCGCTCGGCGAAGGTCACACCGAGCAGATCGTTCAGGCGTCCGGTCATGAACATCGCGTGCACCAGGTCGTACTGCCGGATGCTCTGCAGATCGTCCCAGGCCACCGGCGTGTCGTGGCCGGGCCCGGCGACGTTCACGATCACCGGCCGGTCCGCCTTCTCCAACGGACCGAGCAGCCCGTAACCCAACAGCAGGCGGCTGAGGTAAAACAGTGCGAAGTTGCTCTCCAACCCCTCGGCGGTCACCGACCGGCGGGACCGCATGAACCTCGCGCACAGCACCACGCCATCGATGGCCGGGTGCTCCTCGGTGAGCCTGTCGACGGTGTGGCGGGTGTTCGAGACCAGGCTGAGGTCGGCCTTGACGAACGCCGCGCTTCCCGGTGCCGAGGCGGCCTCGGCCACCAGTAGTTCACCCTTCTTCGGGTCGGTCCCGACCATCACGGCCCTGTCGCCCCGGGAGAACAACGCGCGGGCCAGTGCCGCACCGATGCCGTCGGTGCCACCAGTGATCACATAGGTCTTCATCAAATGGACGTCCTGGTCGTCGTCATACGCGGATTCACGTGGCCGTACACGCGTGCCCTCGGCCACAAGACCAGACTGACAAGTCTGGTTAGGTGGCCGGGACGGTCGCTCTCGAATCCCGCTACCGTCCAGGTGTGATCACCTCGCCGCCCTTCGCCCTGCTGGAAGAGCTGCTCGGCAGCCGCACCGATGATCCTCGGCTGGCCGAGTTGCACCGTGCCCACGGTCTGCGTCCACCGCCGATGTTTCCCGCCAGGGACGGCTGGGACGGTATGGGCGTCCCGGAGCAAGGCTGGGAGATGGCTTACAAGGCCACTGTGAGGGTCCCCGGCCGCTACCCCTCACCCCGGGTGCGCGGCCGCGGTCCGGTGATCGGCTATGTCACCAAGGTCTACTTCACCGAGTCCTATCCCGCGCCGGTGCGGGACGGCCTCACGGTCGCGCTGCCCGAGCCGGAGGCCCGCGCACGGGCGCTGGACAGCATGGTCGCGGAGTACGGGAACGTCGTCCACGTACTGCACCGCGACGAGGAGAGCACGTTCGAGGTGCGTTACCACGAGGACGGCCGGTTCATCTGGTACCTGCTGACCCTCAACGAACGCGCCGAGAACGACCCGGAACTGCTGGAGGCGGCGATACCGAATGCCCGGGCGATCCCGCTCTGGCCGGCTCCCGACCCCGACGAGCCCGCTCCCGCCGCCCTGCGAGCGTTGAAGGACCACCAGGACGCCTCTGGACTCGACGGGATCGACTTCGAGGCGTTCGACCGCTTCGAGCCGAAGGCGGTCGCGTCCTGGACCGGCAATGACGACGCCGACCGGGAGTTCCGCGTGTTCGGGGTGGACGGCAGCGGCGGGCGGGTCGCGTTCTGGCTCGTCCATGAAGGCCTTCCGATCGAGCGGCAACCCGTCGTGCTGTTCGGGAGCGAAGGCCACGCCGGCCCGGTCGCCAAGGATCTGTGCGACCTGCTCTACCTGCTCGCCGCCGGCGTCGCCCCCTTCGATGCCTCCATGGCGTACACAGCCGACGAGGACGTCGACGAGGACCCCGGCCCACAGCCCGAGCTCGCCCGCATCGCCGAAATCCACCTCCAACGACGCGAAGGCCGAACCCCGAAAGCGATCGTCGAGGACGCGGAGAACGAATACGCCGACGTCAGAGACCGTGTCGACGCCCTGACCAGATGAACCCGACTCTGGGAGGCCGGAGCATCGCCGACGATGCGGCAGGCTCTTGAGCAGCCGGAGAAGGGGCTGATGTCGGTGTGAGCAGTGATCAGGATGAGCTCGTGGTTCGGCCGGACTTCCGGACGGGGCTGATCGTTCTGGTCGTCGTGGCGGTGGCGGGCGCGGGCATCGTCGCCGCGATCCTGATCGGCGACGCCCCGACCGTGTTCGCCCTGATCGTGGGCGGCCTGTTCGCCCTACTGATCCCTTTGGCGATCGGGGCCCTTCTCAGCGCCCGGATCACCCTGACGGCTCACGAGCTCGTCGTCCAAGGGCTGTTCGGCCGGAAACGTGAGCCACGCTCGCGCGTCGCGGAGGTGGTGCGCGCGAGCATCATCGCGCCCCGCGGAGGGGCCGGTGAGAGCCTGTTCGTGCTCGGCGCGCAGCGCGCCCTGCTCTTCAGAGTGCAGGGCAGCCTCTACTCGCGCGAGGACCTCACCTGGTTGGCGGACGCGCTCGGCGTGCCGTGCAGCGGGCCCGGCCGTCCCGTGAGCGCCAAGGAGTTCGCCGAGACGTACCCGGGCCTTGTGTCGTGGGTCGAGCAGCATCCCTACCGGCTCGCCTTCGCGGTCGCCGGGGTCGTGTGCGTCACAGGCATGGCAGTGGCGTTCGTTTCGCTCGCGACGGCGTCCTGACCGGCCCGGAGCCTGCCGCACAGCGCGAGGCGAGGCGGGGCCGGTCGGGATGACCGGCCCCGCCTGCGCCGCGGGCTCAGTTCACCGCCGGGGGGCGGTCCGCGATGGAGACCTTCAGCTGTGCCGAGTTGGTCAGGACGCTCCCGACCGGGGCTTCCGCCTTCTCGGCCTTGGTGACGACGCTGCGCCGGCCGAGGAACTCGTAGGTCTTGTCGTCGAAGATGTACTCCTCGCGGATACCGCCGTCGAGCGGGTCCAGCGTGACGGCGATGCCGGTCCTGCCCGCCGCGTCCACCGCGCGGCCGACGGTGGTGACGCCGTGGATGGCCGCCGCCGCCCGGAACAGCGCGGCCCGCTGCGCGCGGGGCATGTAGGCCTCGGTGAGCATGCCGCCGACGTTCTGCCACGCCGTGGCGTCGGCTTGGGGGCCGGTGCCCAGGCCGATGTACAGGTGCTGGTACATCTTGGCCGGATCGGCCGGCAGGCGGCTCAGGTAGGCGTAGTCGCTGCGCAGGTGCTCGGCGCGGCGGTCGAAGTCGGCGGCCTTGGACATCGAGCTGCGTCCCACGCCCTGGCGGGCCACGGCCGGGACGGGCCATCCCGGATACGGCTTGGGCTCCAGCGTCCTGGCCCACAGGACTCCGCGGGTGGCGTCGCCGTCCACGGGCAGCCAGATCTTCCGTTCCTGCCGGTCCAGGTAGCGTTCGTGGCGCCCGCCGGAGTTGCTCTCGACGGTGTCCATGGTCCGCGACTCGAAGACCAGGAACTGGCCGGGACGCGGGTGCAGCTCCGGGGACTTGGCCGCGTGGTCGGCGGCCTGCTTGAGCAGCTGCACCGACGCCACCGGCATCGTGTGCACGACCGGCGGGGTACCCGGCTCCTCGCCCGTGCCGACCGCGATGACCCCGGCCGTGGCGGCGGCAGCGGCCAGTCCCGCCGCCAGACCGATCCACCCGCGCCGGGTCCGGCCGAGGACGGGCCTGGAACGCCCGTGTTCCGGCGCCGTGTCCCGCATGACGCTCAGCAGCCGGCGCTCCTCGGCCCGCACGTCGGTCAGGTCGAGCTCGGGAACGTCCGAGCGGAACCGCTCAAGCTCGGTCATCTCATTCATGGACGGGCTCCTCACTGACGTAGATCACGGGTTCGGTCGCACCGAGGTGCCTGCGGAGCTTGTGCCGGGCCCGGTTGATGCGGGACCGCACCGTCCCGACGCGCACGCCCAGGGCCTGCGCGGCCTCGGCGTAGCTGAGATCACCCCAGGCGACCAGCAGCAGCGCGTCGCGGTGCCCCCTCGGCAGCGCGGCCAGCGCGCTCGCCAGCGCCCTGCCGGACGCCCCCGCGCTGAGCCGCTCGTCGCTGCGCTCGGTGAACGGCTCCATCACGGGGTCGGTGCCCATCCGCTCCAGGACGCGCAGCTGCCGCACCTCCGCCCGCACATGGCGGCCCATCAGATTGGTGGCGATCCCGTACAGCCAGGGCCGCGCGTTCGGACGGGACAGGTCGTACCGGTCGCGCTGCCGGAACGCCGCCAGGAACGTCTCGGCCACCACGTCCTCGGCGGCGTCGGCGCCCAGCCGGCGGATCACGTACCGCTTGATGTCCGGGGCGTACCGGCGGAACACCTCGGCGAACGCCTCGGGCTCCTGCCGGGACCGCCTGATGACGGAGGCGTCATCGGCGTCCTCTTCACTCGCTGTGCTCATACACGGCCTCTCGGCTTCGGGTCGGAACACCCGTTGTTGCCGAGCCGCCCCCATCCGGTTCCCATCGCGATCGCGAGAGCGGTCGGATACCCACGGACGGCGACGAGATCAGAGGATATGGACGTCCCACCCAGGCACGATGCGTGCCGTGCCCAGCCCGTTCATCGGGGATCGATGTCCAGGATCATGTCCAGGGACGTCTGGCCGTCCGGCCCGGCGAAGGAGCCGACCCGCCGGAAGCCGTTCTTCTCGTAGTAGCGGATGGCGCGGGGGTTGTCGGCCAGAACGCCGCCCCACAGGATGATCCTGCGTTTGCCGAGCCGCCGGGCGACCTCGCAGACGAGCGGCAAGACCAGCGTCGCCAGCCCCTTGCCCTGGTGGTCGTCGGCCAGCGTCAGGCCGAACCGGCAGTCGGTCGCCTCACCAAGGTGGATTCCGGCTCTGCGGTAGCGCACGAGGTCGCCTTCCGGCAGCGAGAGGCTGAACTCCAGCAGCCCCACGATCCTGGCTGACGCTTCTTCCTCCAGCACCAGGCGGAGCTTGTCGTAGCGCGCGATGGCCGCACACAACTCCTGCGCTGCCGCCAGGTCGTCGCCGTCGAACCCGCTGAACCTGCGGGACTCGGGAGAAAGCGCGGCGAGAAAGCCGGCCAGGCTCTCGGCGTCGGTTCGGGCCAAGGGACGAAAGACGAGGGGCACGCCGTCGGGCGACTCCAGACGGCTCCGCAGGGAGTCCGGATCCTCAGCGATCTGCGCCAGGGTGAGCACGGGTCTCCTCCGTTCGTCCCCACTCCTCGCTCGGGCTTCTGGGCAGTACCTGTGCGCCGGACGGCGAGCTAGCTTCGCCGCAGGCACCAGCGGCCGGTAGCCGGGAGTGCGGCCATGATCAGGGCAGCGACCGCAAGAATGAAAACGATCACTAGAGGGCCCCAACCGTACTCGTCCCCCCTGGCGCACATGCGCTGGGCCACCAGGCCGGCGGTCATCACGATCGTCCAGCGTCCTGCCGATCTGTGCCTGGACAGCAGCCACGCTCCGGCGACGAGCGCGACCGGCTCTGCCACGCCCACCGCCATGTTCACATTGGCCAGCACCGCGCCCGGCGAATCGGGGAGATCCAGGTCATAGGCGGAGCGGAGGAGCATGATCAGGAGCCCCGGAACGCACAGCAGGGCCAGCGCCATCGCGGCGATCGCGGTGCCGGCGCCGCCGCGCTGGACCGCCACCGTGGGGTGGCTCGCCATCTGGGGCTGTGGAGTCCGGGGGTGTCCGCCGCGCTGTTCGGGAGGGACATGCTGCGGCCCCATCGGCTCGCCGCGAAACGGCGGGCGGGCGGTGAGGCCGCGCAGGCGTTCGGCGACGGTGGCCGCGTCCCTCGGACGCGCGTCGGGCTGCTTGGCCAGCAGGTCCAGGACCAGGGCGCTCAGGCGGTCGTCGATGTCGGGCCGGACGGATCGCGGGGGCGCCGGGGCCTTGTTGAGGTGCTGGTAGAGGATGGCGCCGGCGCTGGATTCGGTGTCCACCCAGGTGGTCCCGGTGAGCAGCTGGTAGAGCACGCAGCCGAAGGCGTACAGGTCGGTGCGCTCGTCGACGGCGTGGCCCTCGATCTGCTCGGGCGCCATGTAGACCGGCGTCCCCGCCGACGACCCCGTAGCGGTGATCTTGGTGGCGTCGGCGAGGCGGGCGATCCCGAAGTCGCAGACCTTCACCTGCCCGGTGTCGGTCAGGAAGAGGTTGGCCGGCTTGATGTCCCGGTGCACGACCCCGCGCCGGTGGGCGGCGGCCAGGGCGTCGAGGATCTGCACCGCCCAGTCCGTCACCTGCGCGGCGGGCAGCCCGGCCGGCCTGTCGCGCAGGACCGAGGCCAGGTCGCGCCCCCGCATCAGCTCCATCACCAGGAACAGCAGGCGCAGCCCCCCGTCGGTGTGCTCGTCGACGTCGAACACCGTGGTGATGCCGGGATGGTTCAGGGTCGCGGCGATCTCCGCCTCCCGCCGGAACCGCGCGACCCCGGCCCCGTCGACGTCCCCGCTCAACGTGAGGATCTTCACCGCCACGGGGCGGCGGAGCCGCAGGTCGACGCCCTGCCACACCTCCCCCATGCCGCCCTTGCCGAGAGGCGCCTCCAGCCGGTACCGCCCGGCCAGCTCCAGACCATCGCGCATCGGCTCTCCTCAGCTCGGCAAGGCCGCCCGGGAAATCATATAGACGTCCGTGTATTTATAGGATGCCCGTGAGGCCGTCGCTTCACATGCCAGGGTCTCTCCGGGTGCCGCGGCGCCAGACGGCGCGGGTGTTGAGGGTGTCGGAGACGGCGGTGGTGGGATCGCCGTCGACGAGGAGGAGGTCGGCGCGCAGGCCCTCGGCGATGCGTCCGCGGTCGTCGAGGCCGAAACGGCGTGCGGGGACGGAGGTGGCCGCGCGCAGGGCGTGCACCGGGTCGAGTCCGGCGCGGACCAGGTACTGCAGTTCGTGGTGGAGGCTCGCGCCGTGGGCGATCCCGCCCAGGAACGGCAGGGGCATGGCGGCATCGGTGCCCGCCAGCAGGTCCACGCCCGCGTCGCCGAGGGCCTTGACGGTGGCCAGGACGTCTTCGATCTCGCCCTGCGGATAGTGGCCGTAGCTGGAGCGCAGCGTCGTGTCCCAGTCGGCGCTCAGCCGGGACGCGACGCGGGGGTCGTCGGCGAGGTCGCCGCCGGTGATCCCCATCATGGAGGCGTTCAGGACGACGCAGGGGACGACGAACACCCCCGCATCCTTGATCAGGTCGATGATCTCGCCGGTGGGGGGCCGGTCCATGAACAGGTGGGCCAGGCCGTCGATGCCCGCCTCGACGGCCATGCGGGTGGCGTCCAGGGTCAGGGTGTGGGCGACGGTGAGCATCCCGCGCCTCTTGGCCTCGGCCACGCCGGCGTTCAGGGTGGCCTGGTCGAGCATCGGAAGGCCGGGGTGCCCCTCGACGCTGCCGTCGTCGACCATGAACTTGATGTAGTCGGAGCCGCGTTCGATCAGCTGCGGGATGAACGCGACGGCCTCCTCCGGCGTGGTGGAGAACGGGATGAGCGGCGGCTGCCCGGGCGGCTTCACGCCCGGGGGCGGCCCGGGGCGGAAGCCCTCCGGGAACAGCTCGCTCGGGTGGCCGCCCGGCGGCGTGATGCCGAACCCGGAGGACCGCACATCGGCGAGGGCGTCGTTCTCGCCGATGTCCCCGCGGTTGTCGCGCGTGTGGAGGCCCTGCATCTCCAGCTCGGTCGTCACGCCGAAGCGCAGCGCCAGGGCGAGCGACTCCCGGGACGTGTGGACGTGGGCGTCGATCAGGCCCGGCAGGAGCGTCGCCCCGGCGCCGTCGACGATCTCGGCGCCCTCCGGGACGTCGCCGCCGACGCGGGCGATCCGCCCGTCCTCGACGAGCACGGTGGTCACGCCCAGGGTGTTCTCGCCGTCGAAGACCTGGGCGCCGGTGACAGCGGTCACGGGCATGGCTTACCTCGATCCTTAGGGTGCACCGCCAATATATAGCACCTGCTATGCAAATGCATGACGTCATGTATATGCATGCCGGGCACCACTCCGTAGGATGGCCGCATGGACAACGCCCCCCGGGACCCGGGAACCGACGGCAGCGCCCTCCTCGACCAGATCGGGCCCGCGCTGTCGCACCTGCGGCGGCGCACCTCCGGCGGGCGCGCGGACCTCACGCGCAACCTCGTCCTCAACGTGGTCGCGAACGCGCCCGGGGAGATGACGGTCGGCGGGCTCGCCGCCGAGATGGGGGTCACCCAGCCCGTCGCCAGCCGCACCGTCGCCGCCTGCATCGCCGACGGGCTGCTGCGGCGGGCCGCGTCCCAGGCGGACAGCCGCCGCACCGTCCTGGAACTCACGGACGCCGGAGAGGCCGAGCGCCGCCGCTTCGCCTCCGAGCAGCGCGCGACCTTCGAGGACATCACGGCGGGCTGGGAGCCGGCCGAACGCGTCCAGTTCGCGCGGTTCCTGGTCCGCTACAGCGAGGACGCCGGCGCCTGGTCCGCGCGGCAGCGCCGGGGCGGCCAGGACGGCGCGGGCGCGGACGCCTGACCTCAGGCGGGCAGGTCGTCCACGCGCGCCGCGACCCGGCCGAACAGGTCGCCGATCGTGGTCAGGGCCGCCGCGTGCAGCACCTCCGCCGGGACCGGCGCTCCGTCCGGGCCGGGCAAGGGCCGGGTGGCGCTCGCCTCCGCGACGACGGTCGGCCGGTAACCGCGGTTGAACGCGCCCTGCGCGGTGGACTGCACGCACATGTGCGTCATGAAGCCCGCCAGCACCAGGTCCGGCCCCGCATCGGCCCCGCGCAGCACGTCCAGCAGGTCCGTCTCGTGGAAGGAGTCAGGGAAGCCCTTCACCACGACCGGCTCACCGTCACGGGGCGCCACCCGCTCCACGACCTGGCCGATCTCGGCGCGGATGTCGTAGGGGCCGCCCTCACCGCCGTCGTTGACGACATGCACCACCGGCGTCCCGGCGGCGCGGGCACGGTCCAGCAGCCGCGCCGCCGCGTCCAGCGCCCGGTCGGCGTCGGGCAGCGCCATCACGCCCGTGCGGTAGGTGTTCTGGAAGTCGATCATGATCAGCGTGCTCGCGGCCAGGGACGGCAGTCCGCCGTCCAGGCCCATCAGCTCACGCAGGGTCGCCGAAACAGCACTCATCGCATCCTCCTCGAGAAAGGGAAAGGCAGGGTGGGGCACCGGCCGCGCGGGGCCGGGAAACAGGGGAAAGGTCAGGCGGCGGTGCGGAACCGCCGCCGGTAGGACGCCGGAGTCGTGCCAAGGCGCCGCCGGAACGCCCGGTGCAGTGTTTCCGCCGACCCCAGCCCGGCGGCGGTGGCGACCCGGTCGAGCGGCTCGTCGGTGCCCTCCAGCAACCGCCGCGCCGCCTCCACGCGCGTCGCTTCGACGAACGCGGCGGGGGTGGCGCCGGTCTCCTTGCGGAAGACCCGGCTGAAGTGCCGTTCGCTCAGGCACATCCGCTCGGCGAGCGCGGCCGCCGACAGGTCCTCGGCCGGGTTCGCGCAGATCCACGCTCGCAGCTCGTCGATGTCACGGCGCTGCGCGGGCGCGTGCCAGAGCGGCACACTGAACTGGCTCTGCCCGCCTGGGCGCTTGAGATACATCACCAGCTGCCGGGCGACCGCCAGCGCGACCCGTTCGCCGTGGTCCTCGGCGACGAGGGCGAGCGCCAGGTCCATGCAGGCGCTGATTCCCGCGCCCGTCCACACCTTCCCCGACCGGACGTAGATCGGATCGGGGTCCACGACGACATCCGGGTGGTCGGCGGCCAGCCGGTCGGCGGTGGCCCAGTGCGTGGTCGCCGTCCGGCCCGCCAGCAGCCCCGCCGCGGCCAGCAGGTGCGCGCCGACGCAGACCGACGCGACCCGCCGGGCGTGCCGGGCGGTCTCCGCGATCCATCCGACGAGATCCGGATCGACCACCGGCACGCCGGCGGAGTCGAGCGCGCCGGGCACCACGAGGGTGCCGACACGGTCGCCGACCTCCTCGAACGTCAGGTCGGTGGCGAGCCGCACACCGGCGCTGGTGCGCACCTGGCCTCCGTCCGGCCCGGCGAGCAGCACCTCGTACGGGGTCCCGCCGGACAGCTCCCGGTTCGCGATCGCGAACACCTCGGCGGGCCCGGTGACGTCGAGAAGATCGACGCACGGGAACACGGCGATGACGACACGGTGCGAAGCGGACATGTCCCTATCCTCGCAGCGGGTCGCGATGGCCGCCATGACGAGGTCCTGTCACATCCGGACACCCGTGGCCTGGCGCGGGCGTCAGGGCCGCGTCGGCTCGGACGACGCTCCGGGCTCCTCGGGGCGTCAGCGGGGGACGGTGACGACGATCTTGCCGATCTGGGTGTTCGACTCCAGGTGGCGGTGGGCGTCGGCGATCTCCGCCAGGGGGAAGGCGCGGTCGACGACGGGGCGGAACGCGCCCGAGCGCAGGCCGGAGGTCACGAAGGCGGCGGCGCGGCGGAGGCGTTCGGGGTCCCTGGCCGTCTCCAGCATCGTGTAGGTGCGCATGTTCAGCGCCGGCAGGCCGAGCTCGATGCCGGGGTAGGGCGTCGGCTCGCCGCTCAGCGCCCCGTACACCAGGAGAGACCCGCCGGGGGCGACGAGCCGGGCCAGGTCCGTCACTCCGGGGCCCGCGACGGCGTCGAAGACGAACTCGGCGCCGCGGCCGCCGGTCGCCGCGAGCACCCGTCCGGCCACGTCGTCCTCCCCGGTGACGATCACGTCGGCCGCGCCCTCCTTGAGCAGCGCGTCCTTCTTGGCGGCGGTGCGGGTCAGGGCGATCGGGGTCGCGCCGACGCGGTCGGCGACATGGATCGCGGCCAGGCCCACGCTGCTGGACGCGGCGTTCAGCACGACCGTGTCGCCGGGCCGCATGCCGCCGACCTCGACCAGCGCGCCGTAGGCCGTCAGGTACGGCATCCACACCGCCGCCCCCTCGACCGCGCCGAGCCCTTCGGGACGGTGCAGCACGGCCGAGGCGGGCACGATCGCCTGCTCGGCGTAGACGCCGTACTCGTTCTGCGAGAACCCGGGGACCGTGCTGACCGGCTGCCCTGGCCGGAACCCGGTGACGCCTTCGCCGACCGCCTCCACGACGCCCGCGGCCTCGGTGCCCAGCCTGGCCGGGAACGCCGTCACCGGTTCGATGTAGCGGCCGGTCCGGAACAGCACCTCGGCCCGGTTGAGGCCGATCGCCTCCACCCGGATCCGCAGCTCGCCCGGGCCGGGCTCGCGGACCTCCACGTCCTCGATCCGCATCACCTCGGGACCGCCGAGCTCGTGGAACATCACCGTCATGGCCATCGCGGGGCCCTTCCTCGTAGCAGGTCGGTCCACTGAACCCCTTAGTACGATGGCTGTCAAACTTTGATGGGTGTCGTACTATGGGCGCCATGGAGGACGACCGCATCCCGGCGCACCCCGACGTCCGGACGATCCCGCTTCAGCAGATCCTCGAAGCCCTGGTCGACCCCGTGCGGCGGAGCATCGTCACGAAGCTCCGCGAGGCCGCCGGGGACATCCGCTGCGGCGCCTTCGACCTGCCCGTGAGCAACTCCACGGCCACGCACCACTTCCGGATCCTGCGCGAGGCGGGGCTCATCCGGCAGTACTACGTCGGCACCTCCCGGATGAACGCCCTCCGGAGCGACGAGATCGACGAGGTCTTCCCGGGCCTGGTCGACGCCATCGTCGCCGCCGACCGCACGTCCCCCCGGCCTGCCTAGCGACCCCGCCGGTCAGTCGCCGGCGGCGATGCAGAAGGGGTGGCCCTCCGGGTCCAGGAGCACGGTCCACTCGTCGCCGCCGGGCTGGGTGTCGGGGCGGGTCGCGCCGAGGGCGAGCAGTTCCTTCACCGCGACCTCGACGTCCGCGACGGCGAAGTCCAGGTGCGCGTGCTTGGCGGCGCCGGGCCAGACCGGGGGCCGGTACCCCTCGATCCGCTGGAGCGCCAGCTGCGGCGCGGACCCGCTGTCGAGGTAGACGACGTCGTCGTCGCCGTAGCCGACCTCCCAGCCGGTGGCCTTCCGGTAGAACTCGGCCAGCGCGGTGTGG
This sequence comes from Actinomadura sp. NPDC048021, assembly GCF_040653135.1. Lineage (NCBI taxonomy): Bacteria > Bacillati > Actinomycetota > Actinomycetes > Streptosporangiales > Thermomonosporaceae > Actinomadura > Actinomadura sp. NPDC048021. The sequence continues at coordinate 138,516 of NZ_JBEZJQ010000018.1, read as the reverse complement.
TCGGAGCAGTCGATGATGACCGCGCCGAGAGCGTTGAGAACGGACATGGGGAACCCCCTGCTGACGTACATGACGGGTATGAAGCGTGGGGCCTCTCGGCACCCGCGTGCGGCCAGCCTGCCGATACCGGCGGCTCCCGGGCTTGAAGATCTTTGTGCCCCCACCCCTGGCCGGGACCGCGCGCCGGCGGTCGCGGCCGCCTACGAGCGGGGCCTCCCCGGCTGACCGATATGAACCTTTTCGCGGGGGAGGTACGAAACGGAGTGGTTCACTAGGATGCTCGCGTGCGCGAAGATCAAGAGGTCCCGGACGACGGCGTGCTGACCGCGCCGATCCGGTTGCCGGGCGGCGCGCCGGTGGCCGCGGACGAGCCGGCCGAGCGCGCCCCGAGCCCCGTTCCCGCGCCGGCGGGCGCGTTCGGGCGGGACGTGGAGCGGCTGGCCGGGCTGGTCGCGCAGCTCGTCGAGAGCGCGGGCGTGCTGGGCGTGCGGCTGGACGGCGAGGTCCGCGACGTGCTGGGCACCGCGGAGAAGGCGTTCGCCGAGGCGCGGGACGCGCGGCGCGAGGCCGCCGAGGCGGACGCCCGCGCGGCCGAGGCCGAGGCCCGCGCGGAGGCGGCCCGCCTGGACGCCGTGGCGGCCCAGGAGGAGCTGGCCGCCGGGCTCGCCGCCGCCAAGGCCAGCGTCACGGCCGCGCAGGAGAGCGAGGCCAACGCGTGGCGGGAGGCCGGCGCCCACCAGCAGGCCCGCGCCACGTCCGCCAACGAGGCCGCACACGCCGAGGGGATCCGCAAGCGCGCCGAGGCGGCGTGGAGCACCGAGCACCAGGCGCGCACCGAGGCCGAGCGCGAGCGCGACGACCTGGCCGCGCGGCTGAGCAACGACCAGCTCGCGCTGGCCGCGGCCAAGAGCGACCTCGCCGACGTACGGGCCGAGTTGTCGGACGTGCGGGCCGAACTGGCGGAGGCGCGCGCCAAGCTGGAGGCCGCGGCCGACACCGAGCGGCGGCTGCGCGCGGAGCTGAGCGTCGTGCAGGGCGAGGTCGCGGGGCTGAGCGTGGAACGCGACGCCGCGACGGAGCGGGCCGCGGACCTGGCCGCGCGGGCCGAGCGCGCCGAGCAGCTCGCCGACGCGGCCGACGCCCGGATCGACGGCGAGCGGGCGCGGGCCGACCGGGCCGAGGAGCGCGCGGACGCCGCCGAGATCCGCATCGACCGCGACGCCGCGACCGTGCGGGCGCTGCAGGACACCCTGCGCGCCGCGCTCGACCTCCCGTCCATGGAGGACCTCGACGACGGCCGCGGCGTGCGGGTCGGCGACACGGGCGCGGTCACCGTCCAGCCCGGAGGCCTGGTCGGCGTCGACCAGGTCCCCGAGCTGATGGACGGCGAGCTGGCCGGACGGTTCGCCCGCGCGATCCTGGCCGTCCGCGTCCACCAGGCGACCCGCCGCGCCGTGGAGGAGCCGCCGGCCGAACCCGAGGAGCCCGGCCCCGAGGAGTAGCCCGGCGGGCGTCAGGCCTCGCCGGCGCGGCCGGGCGCGCCGGTCTTCAAGGGCAGTTCCGCCAGCCGGACGCACACCATCGTCACGGCGAAGCCGGCCAGGCCCTCGGCGAGGAGATGGGTGAGGGCCTGGGGCTCTCCGGACGAGCCCATGTGGAACAGGCCCACGCGGACGAGGAGCGGCAGCCCCGCGATCGCCAGCAGTGCGGCGGCCCGGCGCCCCTGGCGGGACCTCGCCAGGTCGGCGCAGACGAGGACGCCGATGGCCAGCGCGGCGACGAACTGGACGTAGCCCCATTTCTGGGAGAAGGTGACCAACCGGTCGATGTCGCGCGTGCCCACCTGGCCGAGGTCTCCCTGGAACACGAGGGCGAACAGGGGGTGCGACGAGAGCGCCACCAGAACCCCCGCCATGGCGGCCAAACCGGCGACACGGGCGCGGCCGAGCCGGCGGGCGCCGTGGCGGGGGCCCGGCGACGCGACCAGCGACGCGGTGGCCAGCAGGGCGAGCGCCAACGGGATGCCCGCCACCGAGGACGCCACGGGGGCGTACGGGGCCTCCGTGAAGGTCGCGGCCCACAACGCGAGGAGCAGCTGCGCGGCGGTCACCGCACAGGCGGCCACGGTGGCGGGGCGGCGGGCTCCGCGCCAGGCCAGGGCCGCGATGACCGCCCAGGCCGCCCAGTAGGGCGCGGTGCCGACGTAGGAGGCGAGCATGGGCCAGCCGCCCTCGCCCACCCGCTCCGCGAACACCATGCCCAGGTGCGGGACGTTGACGGCGAACCGCACCCCGTCGGCCACCAGCATGATCATCGCGACGAGGCCGGCGACGGCGAGCGCTCCCGGCCACGGCGATCCGGTGGCGTCGCCCGTGGCGCGGCGCAGCCGGATGCGGACGGCGCCGAGGAGCAGGTCGGCGGTGTCGGCGAAGGACGGCCGCGTCTGCCCCGGGCGGGCCGCGGACATCAGCACGTCCAGCATCTCCTCCCCGTGCTCGGCGCGATGTCCGGCCGGGTAGCAGGCGAGGAGGCGGCGGTAGCGGAGTTCGAGCGCGCTCACCGGAGCCCCCCGAAGGCCGGGGTGGTGCCGCCGCGCAGGTCCGGGAAGGCGGCCAGGCGGCGGGCGGCGACCCGCGTCCGGTGCTGGAGCGCCTCGACCTCGGCGCTCAGCGCGGCGGCGCCGTCCTCGGTGAGCCGGTAGTAGCGGCGCAGCCGGCCGTCCACGACCTCCTCGCGGTCGGGGGCGATGAGCCCCTCCGCCTGCAGCCGGTCCAGCGCGGCGTAGAGCGTGCCGGCGCGCAGCCGGGCGCGCCCGGCGGAGATCTGCTCGACGTCGGACATGATCCCGTAGCCGTGCTGCGGGCCGTCCGCGAGCGCGGTGAGGATCAGGAACGTCGGCTCCTGCATGGATTTGGGCATGTGATCGTTATATATCGATCATCTGACTATGGCAAGGCGTCATCGGAGCGCGGCGGGGGCCGTGGGCGGGACGGCGGGCTTCCCGGGCAGGACGCGGTCGACGCGCTCGTAGGGGCGGCCGGGCTCCGGACGGGGGTCCTTCTGGCCCCGGTTCGGCCAGAACGCCATGGCGCGCTCGGCCTGGGCCGTGATGGTGAGGGACGGGTTGACGCCGAGGTTCGCGGTGACCGCCGAGCCGTCCACGATGTGCAGGCCCGGATGGCCGTGGACGCGGTGGTACGGGTCGACGACGCCGGTCTCGGGCGTCTCGCCGATGACGCAGCCGCCGATGAAGTGCGCGGTCGTCGGGATGTTGAACAGGTCGAACCACGTCCCGCCGGGGGTGGCGTCGAGTTCCTCGGCGAGCATCCGGACGGCCCTGTGCGCGACGGGGATCCAGGTGGGGTTGGGCTCCCCGTCGCCCTGGCGCGCGACGAGCCTGCGGCGGCCGAGGCGGCCGCGCTCCTCGCCGATGGTGATGGAGTTGTCGGCGGTCTGCATGACCAGCGCGATGACGGTCCGCTTGGCCCAGTCCCTGAGGGACAGGCCGCGCAGGATGACGGTCGGGTGCCGGGCGGCCTGGCCGAGGAACTTCAGCCAGCGGGGCGCGCCGTCCCCGTCCACCAGCAGGGTCCGGATGACGCCCATGGCGTTGTTGCCCGCGCCGTAGCGGGTGGGTTCGATGTGGGTCTTGTCGTCCGGGTGGAACGACGAGGTGATGGCGAGGCCCGTGCTGTGGTCCACGTCCTTCGCGCGGTGCCAGACGGTCATGCGCTCGACGCCGAGGAGCGCCTCGGAGTTGGTGCGGGTGAGCTCGCCGAGGCGCGGCGACAGGTGCGGGAGACGGCCGGCGGCGCGCATGCGGTGCAGGAGGCGCTGCGTCCCGTACGTCCCGGCGGCGAGGACGACGTGCTCGGCGGTCAGCGTCCGGCGGCGCCCGCGGAACGGGCCGGTGCGCTCGGCGGTCACCTCGTACCCGCCGGACTCCCGGGGCGCCAGGGCGGTGACGGTGGTGTCGGGGACGACTCGCACGCCCGCCTTCTCCGCCAGGTACAGGTAGTTCTTGGTCAGCGTGTTCTTCGCGCCGACCTTGCAGCCGATCATGCAGGAGCCGCAGCCGGTGCAGGTGGTGCGGCGGGGGCCCGCGCCGCCGAAGTAGGGGTCGGCGGCATCCTCGCCGGGCCTCTCGCCGAAGAACACGCCGACCGGCGTCGGGTGGTGGGTGTCGCCGACGCCCATCCGCTCGGCGACGCGCTTCATCGCCTCGTCGGCGGGCGTGACGAGCGGGTTCACCGTGACGCCGAGCATGCGGCGGGCCAGGTCGTAGAACGGCGCGAGCTCGTCCTGCCAGTCGGTGATGTGGCCCCACTGGCGGTCCTTGAAGAACGGTTCCGGCGGGACGTAGAGGGTGTTCGCGTAGACGAGGGAGCCGCCGCCGACGCCCGCCCCGGCCAGCACGAGGACACCGGCCTTTCCGCCCACCAGGTGGACGCGCTGGATCCCCCGCATCCCGAGGCGCGGCGCCCACACGTACTTGCGCAGCCGCCACGACGTCTTGGGCAGCGTGCCCTCGTCGAAGCGGCGCCCCGCCTCGACCACCGCGACCCGGTAGCCCTTCTCCGCCAGCCGCAGGGCCGACACGCTGCCGCCGAACCCGGAGCCCACCACGATCACGTCGAAATCGAAGCCGTCGGGCATCACACACCGCCTTCGTCGGGGGAACGAAGGGGCCGAGTGTGCTCCTCCGGAGCGTGCGCGCACCATGCACGCATCGCAACGATTCACGGCGGCTTTTGTCAGTGGAGCGACAAAGCCCGCTCAGCCGGCGGTGAAGGCGTCGAGTGCGGTGATCTTCCAGTGGCCGTCGCGGCGGGCGGCGGTGACGGTGAGCATGGCGGGCGCGTGGGTGCTCTCGCCGTCGGCGGTGCGGGTGGTCCGCTGGTCGGCGAAGACGAGGACGGCGGCGCGGTCGCCGGTCAGGGTGGTGACGGCGCTGTCGGTGACGCGGGTGCTGAGCACGGTCCTCGCCTTCGGGGCGTCCTCGCGGACCTTCCCGAAGATCGCCTCGTACTGGCGGACGGCGTCGCCGGCGAGGGACGCGCGTGCCGCCTGCGACGTCCGGCCGGGGGCGGCGTAGTCGTAGGAGAACACCTTGCCGATCATGTCGGCGACGGCGCCCTTGACCTCGCTGGTCGCGGCGCCGTCGGTGAGGGCGGCGTTGCGGGCGGACGGGTCGTCCCGCAGGCCGCCGGCCTGCCGGAGCGCCCACACGCCGAAGGCGGCGAGCAGGACGGCGGCGAGGCCGAGAGCGATGGGCGAGGACGCGCGGGCCCGCCACCACGCGGTGTTCCGCACGACCCAGGCGGTGTTCCGCACGAGCCGGGCGGCCCGCAGAGCCGTGCGGCCGAGCTCCGCCATGTCAGGATCCCTCCGCCGGAGCCTGGCCCAGCCCGCTGAGCTTCCAGCCGCCGGACGTCCTGGTCAGCTCGCCGACGAGGCGGCTCTGCCGGACGGCCGGGTCGCCGTCCGGCGGGGTCACGGTGATCTCGACGGCGACCAGCATCCGGGCCCTGCCGGACCGCTCGTCCAGTTCGGCGACGGCGGCGTCCAGGATGCGGGCCCTGGTGATCGTCCGCGCCTTCGCGACCTCCCGCTCGAAGGCCGGACGGCCCTGCGCGATCTGCCGGTGCAGGTCGCCGGTGGTGGAGTCCTGCCAGGTCCTCAGGCCGGGCCCGAGGGAGCGGTAGTCGAGGGTGTTGAGGTTCTGGACGCCCTGCTCCCCCGCCTCCAGGACGTCGTCGCGCGCGCGGGAGTACGCGCGGGCGCCGTCGTGCGCGGCCGAGTACCAGGACCGGCCGGCCCAGGCGGCGAACAGCGCGGCGAGGACGAGCAGCGCCGTCGCCGTCCGTCGCGAGGTGTCGTCTGTCCCCCGCAGGGTTCCGTCTGCCATGCGAGCCCCCCTCAGACCGAGGTGAGAGCGGTGATCGTCCAGTGGCCGCGGTCGCGGTGCGCGGTCACCGCGAGCTGCGCGGCGGCGGGCGTCCCGTCCGGCCCGCCGGCGCGCGTGGCGGTCTGGTCGAGGAAGACCAGGAGCCGGGCGGTGTCGCCGGTCAGCGAGACGACCCCGGCGCGCACGACGCGGGTGGCGAGCGTGACGCGCTGGGCCGGGGCCTGCCGCCTGACCTGCGCGAAGAGCCGCCGGTACTCGTCCAGCGCCCGGCCGGACAGCTCCGTTCCCGCGGCCCGCTCGGTGGCGGCGAGGTCGTCCGGCGCGTAGCTGAACACCCGGGCGAGGGCCGTGGACACGTCCCCGAGCACCTCGGTCGTGGCCACGTCGTCCAGGATGGCGGTGTCGCGGGGAGTCCGCCCGCCCCCCGCCAGCCCGTGGTCCCGTGCCGGCCCGGCGGCGAGACGGAGGGCCGGCGCGAGCACGGCGAGCGCGAGCGCGACCGCGAACGGCCCGCGGAGCCTGGGCAGCCGCCTCATCGCGCACCGACCGGGATCGCGGTGAGCGATTCGAGCCTCCAGCCGGACGGCGTGCGGACCGTCCCGGCCTCGAAACGCTTGCGCTGCAACGTGGGCGCGCCGCCCTGCGAGGCCAGCTTCACCTGCACGGACGCGATGACCTTCGCCTTCCCCGCCCGGACGTCGAGCGAGGTGACGGCGGCGCCGGTGACGGTGGCCGCGGCGGTGGTCCGGGACCGGCCGATCCTGGTGCGGTTCCGCGGTTCGTCCCGGGCGAGCTGGTCGTGCAGCGGGCCGGTGGAGGCGTCCCGCCAGGCGCGCAGCCCCGCGTCCGCCCGCGCGGGGTCCATCGAGTTGAGCGCGGCGATCTGCTCGCGCGCGCTCCGCAGCACGACGTCCCGCGCGCGTTCGGGCCCGCTCCGGGCGTCCGGTTCGTCGTGCCACACCGTCCAGCCCGACCAGGCGAGGAACGCGGCGGCCGCCGCGATCGCCGCCCACCCGGCGAGGCGCCGGCCGCGCCCCCGGGCATCCTGTGCGGTCGCGGTCATTCGCCCGCCCCCTCGACGCCGAGCAGGCCGCCCATGCCGGTGGGGCCGTCTTCGACGCCGGGCAGGGCGAGCGCCCCCGGCAGCGCGGGCGAACCGGCGGAGAGCACCGACCCCGCCCGCGCCGGGGCCGGGACGGGACGTCGCGGTGCGTTGCCCGCGCCGCGCACGTTCACGCCGCTGGACGGCGGCGAGGCGCAGCGGGCGGCCGTGTTGAGCGCCGGGCCGGGCGAGGTGTCGAGGCCGTTGCGGTACTTCGTGCCGCCGTAGCCGCTCGTGCAGTCCGGAGGGTCGAAGAACGTCGTGACCATCCCGAAGCGGAGCCTGCCGCCCTGGGCGGCCGACATGCCGGCGGAGACCGCCGCGGGCGCCTTGACCAGGAGCTGCTCCAGGCCGTCGGCCCGGGGTTCCAGCAGATCGGCCGTGGTCAACAGGTTCGCGACCAGGACGCTGAGGGACGGGTCGAGGTCGCGCACCAGCGCCCGGAACTCGCCCGCCGCTCCCGGCGCGGTCGACACCAGCCTGCGGAAGGCCGGGTCGGACTCGCGGAGCTGCTCGGAGAGGAGCCGCGCGTTGCGGCCGAACGCCTTCAGCGACGCGGCCTCCTGGTTCTGGGTGCGCAGGACGGTCTCGCCGTCGCCGATGAGCGAGGTGGTCGGCCCGGCGTTCTCGTTCGCGGCGCGGGTCAGCGACCGTGTGCCGTCCAGGAGGGCCTGGAGGTCGGGACCCTGCCCGGCGAACGCCTGGCCCAGCTCCCCGACGACCGTCCGCAACGCCTCGGTCGGGACGGACGTGGCGAGCGCGTTCACGCTGGTGAGCAGGTCCGTCACCGGCGCGGGGGTCGCCGTGGACGAGCGCGGGATCACCGAGCCCGCCGCCAGGTACGGTCCGGCGCCGGTGTCCGGGCGCAGGTCGATGTACTGCTCGCCGATCGCCGAGCGGTTCGCGACGACGGCCCGCGTGCGCGCGGGGATCCGCGGCGCCGACTTCTTGATCTTCAGGTCGGCGAGCACGCCGTCGCCGGTCAGGCGCAGCGCGCCGACCCGCCCGACCGAGGTGCCCCGGTAGGTGACGTCGGCGTTCTCCGCGAGGCCGCCCGCCTCGGCGAGGTCGGCCCGCACGACGTAGTGGTCGCGGTAGCCGACGTACCCGCCGAGGCCGGCGTAGGTGAGGCCGACGTAGCCCACCGCGAGCAGGCCGGCGACGAGGAACACGAGGTTCTTGACCCTGGCGGACGCGGTCGGCATCAGTCCCCCTCGGCGGGCTTGACCGGCGGGACGATCCGGGTCCCCGGGCGGGCCGTGATCTGGAGGTACACGTTCAGGTAGTCGCCCTTCACCGCGGGCAGGACGGCGTCGGTGAACGGGTACGTCGCCAGGACCTGCAGCGCGTTCGGCAGGTCCCGGCCGGCGTCGGAGAGCCTGCGCAGCGTCGGTTCGAGGGCGCGCAGGTCGGCGATCATGTCGTCCCTGCTCCGCCGGACGGTGGTGACCGCCGCGCGCGACAGGTCGTCCAGCGAGCGCAGCATCCGGACGAGCGCCCCGCGCTGCTCGGCCAGCACCGCGAGGCCGGGTTCGATGTCGTCGAGGGCGACGCCGATCTGGTCCCCGCGGCCGCGCAGCGTGGCCGACAGCCGGTTCAGGCCGTCGATGGCGTCGGTGATGCCCTGCCTGTTCGCGTCCAGGGCGCCGGCGAGCGTGCGGGCCTGCTCCAGCAGCGACCGGACCCGCGGTTCGTTGCCGCCGAGCGCCCGGTTCAACTCGACGGTGATCGTCCGGAGCTGGGCGATGCCGCCGCCGTTCAGCAGCATCGACAGCGCGCCGAAGACCTCCTCGACCTCGGGGTTCCGGTTCGTCCGGGACTCCGGGATGACCGCGCCGTCCGCCAGCGCGCCCACCCCCGCGCCGGGCGGGGTCCCGCCCGGTGGGCCCGCGCCGAGCTGCACGAACTTCTCCCCCAGCAGGCTCGACTGGCGCAGTTCGGCGCGGGCGTCCGCGGGGAGCCGGACGTCGCCGTCGACCTTCATGGTGACCTCGGCCGCCCAGCCGTCCCGGGGCAGCGTCACCTTCACCACCCGCCCGACCGCGACGTCGTTGACCTTCACCGCCGACTGCGGGACGAGGTTCAGCACGTTCGCGAACCGCGCCCGCACCGTGTACGGGTGGTCGCCGAGGTCGGCGCCGCCGGGCAGCGGGAGGTCCGCGGCGCCGGAGAAGCCGCAGCCGCCGAGGGCGGTGCAGGCGAGGGCCGTCCCCACGGCGTTTCGGATGAGGGCGTTCTGGATCATGGCGCCGCCTTCCGGGGACCGGCCGCGGGAAGGGGCGGGGCCAGCTCGCCGAGGTTCTGCCGCCCCATCAGCGACCGCGTCGCCGGGTCGTAGGCGTTGAGGACGTTGGTCGCGTTGAGCGGCTGGACGTCCAGGGCCTCCGCCAGCGACCGGCGCTGCTTCACCAGCAGCCGCGTGATGTCGGCGAGCTTCGCGACGTTCCCGGCGATCTGCCGCCGGTTGTCGTGCACGAACGCCTTGACCCGGGCGAGCGCCTGGGCCAGCGCCCGCAGCGCGGCGTCCAGTTCCTCGCGGTCGTCGGCGAGGAAGCCGGAGACGTCGGCGAGCTGCCGCTCCGCCTCCCTGACCTGCCCGTCGTTCGTCTTCAGCGTCGTCGTGAACGTCTGGAGGCCGCGGATCGTCGCGAACAGGTCCTTCTGCGAGCCGGACAGCGTCCTGGCCGCCTGCGCCATCCGCTCGGTGGTCGTGCGGATGTCGCGCCCGTTGCCGCTCAGGTTCGCCGCGCCCGTTTCGAGGAGCCGCGACAGCGCGCCGTCCTTGTTCAGGCCCTGGGGCCCGAGGTCGCCGGCCAGCTTGCGGATGCTGTCGTAGATCGCGTCCAGCTCCATCGGCGTGGCGGTCCGCTCGACCGGGATCACCGTCCCGGGCGCCATCTTCGGGCCGGACGTGTAGGCGGGAGTGAGCTGGACGTACCGGTCGGCGACCAGGCTCGGCGCCACCGCCACGGCCTTCGCCCCGGCCGGGACGTCCACCCCCCGGTCGACGGTCATGACCGTCCTGACCCGGGTCCCCTCGGCGCGGACGGAGTCGACAGTGCCGACCTTCACGCCGAGGATCCGTACGTCGGAGCCCTGGTAGACGCCGACGGCGGTCTCGAAGTACACGGTGATCCGGGTCCCGCCCGGGTCGCGCAGGGCGACCGGCACGACGGCGGCGACGACCACCGCGAGACCGGCGGCGACCAGCGGCATTCTCAGGCGGCGCAGCATCACCCACCTCCCTTCCCGGGTGGCATGCACCCGTGATCCGGTGCCTTCGCCCCGTACTCCTTCGGGACGAGCCCGCACAGGTAGCCGTCCATCCAGCGCCCGTTGCCGAGCGTGTTGCCGAGGAGCCGCGTGTAGGGGCCGGCCGTCCTCAGCGCCCTGTCGAGGTCGTCCTGGTTCCTGCGCAGCAGGTCCGTGACGCGGCCGAGCGATCGGAGCGTCGGATCGAGCTGCCGCTGGTTGTCGTCGACGAGCCCGGTGAGCTGCTCCGCCAGCGCCTGGGTGCCGGTGAGCAGCGCGTGGATCGCCTCGCGGCGGCGCCGGATCTCACCGAGCAGCAGGTTCCCGTCGCGCAGCAGCGCCTCGACGTTCGCGCTCTGGCCCGCCATCGTCCCGGTGACCTGCCGGGCGCCCGCCAGCAGCCGCGCGAGCTCGGCGTCCCGCGACGAGATCGACTTCGACAGCGCGGAGACGCCGTCCAGCGCCCTGCGGACGCTCGGCGCCGTCCCCGCGAACGTCGTGGAGATCGCGTCGAGGCTCGCGGCGAGCCGGGCGGAGTCGATCCGGCCGGTCGTCCCGGCGAGATCCTCGAACGCCCTGGTCACGTCGTAGGGGGAGGTCGTGCGGTCGAGGGGGATGCGGCGGCCCGGGTCCTGCGGGCGGGCGCCGAGCGGGTCGAGGGCGAGGAACTTGTCGCCGAGCAGCGTCTTGATCGCGATGGCGGCGGTGCTGGCGTCCCCGATCCAGGCGCGGCGCACCCGGAACGCGACGGCGACCTTCGCGCCGTCCAGCCGGACCCCGGTGACCTCGCCGACCTTCACCCCCGCGACGCGGACCTCGTTGCCGGGACGCAGCCCGGCGGCCTCGCCGAACTCGGCGGTGTAGCGGGTGCCGCCGCCGATCACCGGCAGGTCCCCGGCGTTGAACGCCAGCAGGACCAGCGCGCTGATCAGCGTGAGCGACACGACCGCGACGGCGACCGGGTTCCGCTCCCGGACGGGCCGCAGCCGAGGCCGCCGGCCTTCGGCGTGCCGTCTGTTCGTCATGCGCCGCACCTTTCGGCCGTGAGCGGGACACCGGTGGGCGGCGGATGCTCCTCGCCCGGGTACTGCCGGTAGGCGGCGCCGCCGAGGTCGGCCTGGCAGAGGTAGAGGTTCATCCACGACCCGTAGGAGGCGATGCGCCCGATCGCGGTCATCTTCACCGGCAGCAGCCGCAGGAACGACTCGACCTTCGGGGAGTCGTCCGACAGGTTCCGCGACAGCCGCCCGAGCTGGGCGATGTCTCGCCTGAGCGGTTCGCGGCCGTCGCGCAGCAGGCCGGCGGCGGTGCTCGCGAGGTCGTCCAGCGCGCCGATCGCCGCGCCGATCGACGTGCGGTCGGCGGCCAGCCCGGACACGAGCCTCCGCAGCGTCCCGACCAGGTTCCCGAGGTGGTCGCCGCGCGCGTTGACCGTGTCGAGGACGGCGTTCAGGTTGTCGACGACCTGCCCGATGACCTGGTCCTTGTCGGCGATTCCGCGCGTCAGCGACCCGACCGCCGACAGCAGCCCCTCGACCGTCCCGCCCTCGCCCTGGAGCACCTGAACGATCGACCCGGCGAGCCGGTTCACGTCCTGCGGCGACAGTGCCTGGAACAGCGGCTGGAACCCGTTGAACAGCTGCGTCAGGTTCAGTGCGGGCGCCGTCCGCTCGACGGGGATGGTGGCGCCGGGCCGCAGCGTCCCGCCGGTCCCGGCGCCCCGTCCCAGCTCGACGTACCGCTGCCCGATCAGGTTCAGGTACTTGATCGTGGCGGTGGACGAGGCGGGCAGCCGGCGCCCGCGCTCGACGGAGAACGAGACCAGCGCGACGCGGCGGTCCACGACCTCGATGCCGCCGATCCGGCCGACCTCGACGCCCGCGATCCGGACGCCGTCGCCCTCGCGGAGCCCGGACGCGTCGGTGAAGCGCGCCCGGTAGGTGACGGCGTCGCCGCCGCCGGACCCGGTGATGCTGAGGGCGAGCATCGCGGTCGCCACCACGGTCACCACGACGAAGGCCAGCGACTTGACCAGCGGCTTCGCCAGGCCCCGGTTCCCTCGCGCCGTCCGGTTCACTTGAGCCTCACCTCCGTGCCCCGGTAGACGGGCCCGACGAGGACGCTGCTCCAGTCGGGCAGCGCCTCCGGAACCTCCTGGAGCCCGGGGGCGAGCAGCTCGTTGACGAGGCGGTTCTCCTCGGGCGAGTTCGGCAGGCCGAGCGCGCCCGGCGCCACCGCGACGGGCGTCGCCGCATCGACCGGCGCCGACTTCGGGACGGCGGTCCCGCCCACCGGATAGCAGTGCGGGCCGCCCTTGTCGGTGTAGCGCGGACGGTCCCTGCCCGGGACGTAGCGGCCCTTGGACGGCAGCGTCGTGACGTCCACATGCAGGCCGGGCCGGTCGGTGCCCTTGCCGAGCACCCTGTCCATCACGGGGACGAAGTCGGTCAGCATCCGCAGCGTGCACGGGTACTCGGGCGAGTACCTGCTCAGCAGTTCGAGCGTCGGGCGGCTCGCCGCCGACAGCCGGATGACGTTGCCGGAGTTCTCGTGCAGGAAGTGGGCCAGGTCCTGGGAGGCGTCCGTGACCGACGCGTACAGCCGCGCGAGGTCGTCGCGCTGCTCGACCAGCGACCGGCTCGTGGAGGCGAAGTCGTGGAGGGCCTGGAGGATGTCGGGCGCGGCCTCGGTGTAGTCGCGGCTCACCTCGACGAGCAGCCTGAGGTCGCGGTTGAGGGCCGGCACGCTCGGGTTGATCTTCTTGAGGTAGGAGTCCAGCTCGGCGATCGTCCGGCCGAGGTCGGCGCCGCGGCCGTCCAGCGCCTGGGACACGGCGGTGAGCGTCGCCGCCAGCTCCGCCGGCCGCACGGCCGTGAGCAGCGGGTACAGGGTGTCCATCACCTGCTGGAGCTCGATCGCGTTCGCCGACCGGTCCTGGCTGATGACGCTCCCGCCGGTGAGCCGTTCGGGGGACGGCCGCGCGGGCGGGACGAGCGCGACGAACCGCGCTCCGAACAGCGTCGTCGGCAGGAGCTGGGCCGACACGTTGCGCGGCAGCAGCCGCACCTTGTCCGGCCGGATCGCCAGCCGGAGCGTCGCGACGCCGCCGTCCGAGGAGATCTCGCGGACCTCGCCGACGACCACGCCGCGCAGCTTCACGTCCGCGTGCGGGCGCATCTCGCTGCCCGCGCTCGCCGTCCGCAGCGTCACCCAGGCGACGTCGGTGAACTTCTTGCCGTAGACGGCGACCGACAGCCAGACCAGCAGCACCGGCACCAGCAGGAACGCCACCCCCGCGAGCCGCCGGCCGAGGACCCCGCCGCGGGCGTTCACCCGGCCACCTTCACCGTCGTGCCGGCGCCCCAGAGCGCGAGGCTGAAGAAGAAGTCGCTGACGCTGATCAGGACGATGGACGTGCGGACCGCGCGGCCGACGGCGCGCCCCACCCCGGCCGGTCCCCCGGCCGCGCGGTAGCCGTAGTAGCAGTGCGACAGGATCACCAGGACGCTGAACACCAGCACCTTGAGGAACGACAGGACGACGTCCGCCGGCGCCAGGAACAGCCGGAAGTAGTGGTCGTAGGTGCCCGCCGACTGCCCGTTGACCACCACCGTGACCTCCCGGGACGCCAGGTAGGCGCACAGCAGGCCGATGGCGTACAGCGGGACGATCGCGACGGCGCCCGCGACGATCCGCGTCGTCACCAGGTACGGCAGCGACGGGATGCCCATGACCTCCAGGGCGTCCACCTCGTCGCTGATGCGCATGGCGCCGAGCTGCGCGGTGAACCCCGCGCCGACCGTCGCCGACAGCGCCAGGCCCGACACCACCGGGGCGATCTCGCGGGTGTTGATGTAGGCGGACGCGAACCCGGTGAACGCCGAGGTCCCGATCTGCTGGAGGGCCGAGTAGCCCTGCATGCCGACGACGACGCCGGTCGCGAGGGTCATCGCGACCATCACGCCGATCGTCCCGCCGATCACGCCGAGGCCGCCGCTGCCGAACGCGACCTCGGAGAGCAGCCGCTGCACCTCCCTGCGGTAGCGGTGGACGGCGCGCGGCGTCCACAGCAGCGCCCGGACGTAGAAGACGCCCTGGTCGCCGGGCCGGTCCAGCCACGCGAACCACCCGGCGGGGCCCGCTCCGATCACGGCCATCGCTCAGCCTCCCTTCGGCGGGACGACCTGGAGGTAGATCCCGGTGATCACGAGGTTGAGCAGGAACAGCAGCAGGAACGTGATGACGACCGACTGGTTCACCACGTCGCCGACGCCCTTCGGGCCGCCCCTCGGGTTCAGGCCCCGGTGGGCCGCGACGATCCCGGCGACGAAGCCGAACAGCAGCGCCTTCGCCTCGCCGACGTAGAGGTCGGGGAGCTGGGCGAGGGCGGAGAAGCTCGCGACGTACGCGCCGGGCGTCCCGCCCTGCATCATGACGTTGAAGTAGTAGCCGCCCGCGACGCCGACGACCGAGACGAGCCCGTTCAGCAGGAAGGCGACGGCGACGCACGCGAGGACGCGCGGGACGACGAGCCGCTGGACGGGCGAGACGCCGAGCACCTCCATCGCGTCCAGCTCCTCGCGGATCGTCCGGGCGCCGATGTCCGCGCAGATCGTCGAGCCCGCCACCCCCGACACCAGCAGCGCCACGATCATCGGGCTGGCCTGCTGGATCACCACCAGGACGCTGGCGGCGCCGGTGAACGACTGCGCGCCGAACTGCTGGGTGAGGGAGCCGACCTGCAGCGACGTCACCGCGCCGAACGGGATCGACACGAGCGCCGTCGGCAGGATCGTCACGCTGGCGATGAACCAGAACTGCTCGACGAACTCGCGGACCTGGAAGGGCCGCCGGAACGCCATGCCGGACACGGTGGCGCCGAGCGCGAACATCCGGCCCGCCTCGCGCAGCGCGCTCAGCGGATACGTGGCCAGGGGCGCCGTCATCCGGCGGCTCCTGCCTGCGTGAAGGCCGCCGGAGCCCCCGGGTCCTGACGCGGCGTCATCTCTTGCACGCCGGCGCCTTGGCGAACGCCGCGGCCAGCTGCGGGTTCTTCCGCAGGTCCTGCTCGGGCCCCTGGTAGCCGCTGTACTGCCCGAACGCCTTGCCCATCTGGTCGACGGCCCGTTGCAGCGACCGCTTGTCGGTCACGTTCGCCCGCTTGAGGTTCTTGGACGCGGTCGTGACGGTCGAGTGCGTGCGGGTGAGGTTGTTCATCGTGGTGGAGAACACGGCCTCGCCGTTGTCGACGGGCGGCGCGCCGAGCCCGGACAGCCTCGTCTCCAGCGTCCGCATCCGGTCGGAGATGCCGTCGAGGAGCTGGACGAGCGACGCCTTGGACTTCAGCACGCTCGCGCTGTCCAGCTTCGGCGCCCGCATCGGGGCGCTCTGGGTGAGGACGCCGCAGGCCCTGCCCGCCCAGGCGACCTCGGGGCCGTCCTTCTTCTCCGAGCCGCATCCGGCCGCGGACAGGGCTGCCACCGAGGCCAGCGCCGCGAGGGCGACGGATCGCCGAACCATGGTTGTCTCCTTCTCGGGGGTGGGTGACCGTGCCGGCGGTCGCGGGGTCGGGGTCAGCAGTTGGAGGCGGCGGGCTTCCCGGCGAACCGGTCGGCCAGGAACGCCATCGCGTCGTCGTTGCCGCGGTAGACGAGGGTGATGTGGCTGACGCCGTCCCACGTCTTCCAGGTGACGGGGACGCCGAGCTTGCAGTAGTCGTCCCGGAGCTGCTTGGCCTGCCCGTACGCGACGATCTCGTCGGAGACCGAGTGGTACTGGAAGACGGGGACCTTCACGGGCTCGCCGCCCAGCTGGTTCTCCGCGACGCGGTCCAGCCACGCCTCGGTCGCGAACGGGCTGGTGGTGAAGTAGTCGGGGATCGTCTTGCCCTTGTAGTCGAGCAGCAGCTCCAGCGTGCAGGCGCCGCCCTCAAGGCCGTCGACCATGGCGCGGCCCGCGTCGTTGAGGTAGGACGCGAGGTCCAGCTCCGGGTAGGCGTGGTCCATGCCGACCATCGAGTAGAGGAGGAAGCCGAACGGGTCCCGGCCCTCCAGCGGCAGGCCCACGGCGGCCAGGTCGGACGGCACGCCGCCGCCGACGACGCCCGCGAGCTTCAGCTCCGGCGCGTACTCCGGCTGCTTCTGCCCCGCCCACATCGCGGCCGCGCCGCCCTGCGAGTAGCCGCGGAAAGCGACCCGCGCGTCCTTCGCCAGGCCCGACTCGGGGAGCCGCTGCGCCGCGCGGACCGCGTCGATGACGGAGTAGCCCATGGAGTCGACCACGTAGGTGGTCGCCGGGTTCTCGTGGTAGCCCTCGTAGTCGGTGACGGCGACCGCGTAGCCCTTCCCGAGCATCTCGTTCAGCGCCGCCTGCTCGTAGAAGGCGCCCTGGTCGATGAACCTGGACGGCGCGCAGCGGAACGCCGGGCCGCTGGTGCCGGGACCGAACCCCACGATCGGCGCCTTCGCCGGGTCCGCCTTCTTCGGCACGAGGACGATCCCGGTGACGGCGACGGGCTTGCCGAGCGCGCCGGTCGACAGGTACATGACCTGCCAGGCGTTTGCGAGGGAGCGCGCGGCCGGCGGGCCCGCCTTGGCCGGGCGCGCCCGGATGACGTCGCCCGGGGAGCCGGACGGCAGCGGCGAGGGCGGGGTGTAGAAGGCGTCCCCGGCGGGGCCGGGCTCGGTCGCCGGGGCCGCCGAGGCGGGCGCGGAGGACGCGGGGACGGCGCAGAGCGCGGCCAGCAGCGCGGCGGCCAGGGCGAGGAGCGCCGCTCGCCGGTGGTGGTGGTTCGGCATCGCCTGCTCCTAGCTCGTCTTCTTCGGGGTGAGCGTCACGGTGACCGCGTTGCCGGGGCCGGCGAGGGAGGAGCCGAGCACGCCGGTGAGGGGGCCGCAGCCGTCGATCGGCGGCAGCTCGTAGGCGCCGGTCAGCGCGCCGCCCGCCTTCGGGTCGAACCCGGCGGCGGAGGTCAGCGTGAGGCCGGACGGACGGGACGTCCGGCACGCCTCGCCGCCTCCGACGGGCAGGAAGCCGAACACCGTGAACGCGGGGAAGCGCGCGGTCACCTTCGAGACGGTGGTGAGGACGCCGTCCCTGTAGGTCCCGGTCGTCCCGCCCTCGGCGGCGAACACGACGTCGGCCGTCACGGGCAGGAAGCCGAGCATCTGGAACCGGGCCTTGGACGGGTCCAGCGTGAGGCCGCCGGTGACCGTGCCGCCGTCGATCTTCGCGTCGAGGGCGCCGGTCAGCGGGATCGTCCCGCCGGACGCCCTGATCGTGGAAGAGCCCTGGAGCGTGTAGGAGTACGGCGCGGCCCCCGGGCCGCCGTCCTCGTCCACGATCTCGAAGGAGGCGAGGACGGCGTCCTGCCCCGGGTCCTGCGTGCACTCGGACTCGAACGTGCCGAGCCCGGAGGCGCCGCCGTCGTCCGTCCGCGGGGTCAGGGTCAGGACGAGGTTCCCCACGGTGACCTTGCCGGGCCCGGCCTTCGTGAACGTCAGGTCGGGCGCCGCGCCGCGCCCCTTCACGGTGAAGCCGCCGGACGCCGGGATGGGCGTCCCGTCCAGCGCGGAGTCGACCTCGACGGGCAGGCCGTCCGGCGTCTCGGGGACGGTCAGCGTCGCGTCGGCCAGCGCGTGGCCCTGCAGGGTCGTCGCGTACAGGGCCCGCAGGCCACGCGCGGACTCCGCGCTCACCGTCGAGACCGAGTCGACGGTGATGCCCGGCATGACCTCGCCGACCTCGACCCGGGCGGGGACGTTCGCGCTGAGCTCCACGTGCACCGGCTGGGGCCCGAGGAGCGGGAACGTGCAGTGGTAGTCGAGCCCGAGGGTGGCCGGGCCCGCCGCGGCGGGGCCCGCGCCGGCGAGGCCCGACGCCAGCAGGGCGGCGGCCAGGGCCAGCGCGGCGCCCGTTCTCTTCTTCTTCGTCACCTGTCGACCTCGCCTCGTCTGGGAGGGGCCCCCGCCGTGTCCGGCTGCGCCGCGTCCGCGGCACGCCGCGTTCGCGGCGCGGCGGCGGGGGCCCGCCCTGGTTGACCGTCAGCTCACCGCCGCCGTCACGCCTTGGGCGTGAGGGTCAGGTCGATGGTGTTGCCGTCACCGGCGGTGAAGAGGTTGAGGATGCCGGTCAGCGGCCCGCACTGGTCGATCGACGAGAGCGCGTACCGTCCGCTGATCTTGCCGCCGACGCCCGGGTCGAAGAACTCGCCCGCGGGCGACTGGAGCCGGATGTCGGAGGGCTCGGTGGTCTGGCAGTTCTCACCGCCGCCGATCGGGATGGCGCCGAACACGTTGAACGACGACAGCTTGGTGATGACCTTGCTGTTGGTCGTGAGCTGGCCGTCCTTGTAGAGGCCGGTGGTCGGGCCCTGCGTGACGAGGCCGATGTCGGCGGTCACCGGCAGGAAGCCGAGGATCTGGAAGTTGCCCTTGGTCGGGGCGAGCTTCAGGTCCGCGGTGACGGCGCCGGTGTCCAGGTTCAGGTCGGCGCCGACGGAGCCGGTCAGGGGCGCCTTGCCGTTCGGCGCCTTCACGAACGTCTCACCGGAGAGGGTGAAGTCGTAGTGCTCACCGCCGGTGGGGGTCGGGGTCGGCGTGGGAGTGGGCGTGGGGGTCGGGGTGGGAGTGGGGGTCGGAGTCGGCGTGGGAGTGGGGGTGGGCGTCGGGGTGGGCGTGGGAGTGGGGGTCGGCGTGGGAGTGGGGGTGGGCGTCGGGGTCGGGGTGGGCGTCGGCGTGGGGGTGCCGCCGTCGGTGATGGTGAAGTGGGCGAACGGCTCGTCCTGGCCCGGGTCCTTGGTGCAGGTCACGTCCTTGCCGCCGGCCCAGACCTCGGTGCCGTCGGCCTTCTTCGGGTTGATGTGCTGCGTCAGCCCGACGATCGTGATCTTGCCTTCGCCGGTCTGGCTGAACACCAGCTGCGGCGCGTCGCCCTCGGCGACCAGGTCCCAGGTCGCCCCGGCCTGCTGCGGGATGTCGACCTTGTTGATGACGACGTCCGTCGCGACCGGCAGGTTCGGGTCCTCGGGCACCGACACGACCGAGTCGGCGGAGGCCGTGCCCTCCAGCGTGACGGCCTTCACCGCGCGCAGGCCGTTGGTGATGGTGCCGGTGATGTGCGCCGTCGACTTGATGTGGAAGGGCGGCGACAGCTCCCCGACCTTGATGCTGGACGGGAAGTCGCTGTCGATGTCGACCGTGAGCGGCTGGTTGCCGATCAGCGGGAAGACGCAGTGGAAGTTCAGCGTCTGGTGGATCGGGTCCGCCAGGGCGGGGCCGGCGCCGACGACGCCGAGCAGGGAGAGGCCGAGGCCCCCGATGGCCGCGGTCGCGAGGCCCTTGGCCGTGCGCCGCTTGCGCGTACCGAGCTTGTCGTCCAACTTTCTGCCTTTCGTCCGGAACCAGATTTCCCGTACGTTTCGAGGCGGTAAATTACCGGCCGCCGGCACCCGGGTCTTCGCGGTCGACTGACAAAATCAAAGGCGTTCACGCTCACCGTTCAACGGCTTCTAAAAAGTGCGGCCACTTGAGCATGATCTGACATTTTTCGAGCTTTTCGAGGGCAGCGTCAGACCACCGGACGACAGCGTTTCCGCATTTTGTCATCCGGTGCTCGAATCACCGGCGCGAACGGATCAGAGGTGCTGGTAGGTGGTGTAGTCGGAGGCGAAGTCGTTGTCTTTCAGGAAGTTGGTGAAGCTCATCGTGATCGTGGCGTCGAGGCCCTCGACGTAGTGCCACCACCCGATCGGGATGAACAGCAGCTCACCGGGGGCGAGCGTGCACTCCAGCACCTGAGCCCTGCGCATGGCCGGGAACCTGTCGTAGTCGACGTCGCTCCCGTCGACCTCCGAGTAGCAGTGCAGGGTGTTGTAGACGTGGGCGGTGTCGTGCATCGGCACCATCCTGACCCTCTTGCGGCCCATCACCTGCGCCATGAAGTTGTTGGTCAGGTCGTGGTGATAGGGCGTCTTCGTGCCGGGCGGGCCGAGCCAGAAGAAACTGCGGCCCTTGACCTCGCCGCCGTCCAGGTACTCGGAGACCGGGTCGATGTCGTCCCACAGGACGTCCAGCGCCCGCTGGTTTCGGGACGCGTTGTTGGCCGTCATGTAGAAGTCGTTGGTCGTCCCGGCCGCCTCGACCATGTCGACGTACTCGCGGAACGGCATGAGCCGCTTGTGCCGCGGCCCGTTGATCTCGTAGTTCTCGTCGGACTCGCGGCCGAACTGCACCTCGACCTCGTTGCCGCCGCACGTCGCGCGCAGGTAGTCGAAGTCCCACTTCGTGAGCGCGGGCCACGACTTGAGCATTCCGGTGATGATGACGGGGCGGTTCTGGAAGTAGTACTCCTCGAAGAACTCGTCCCGGGAGAGGCGCTCCCTCCGGACGATCTCGCCGCCGTCCGCGCGCATCCGGGCGAGCCGCCCGTAGACGGTCAGCGTCCACTCGCGCTTGCGGAGCCGGTTGGCGACGCGGGTCGCGCCCAGCACGTACGGGCTCGCCAGCGCGCCGGCCACCTCCCGGGCGGCCTCCTCCTCGGTGAACCCGTTGCTCTCCAGCGCCGCGCGGATCACCTCCGGGGGGTTGCCGAGCAGCAGGTTCTCGGCGATCCAGCGGCGCCACTGGTCCTTCGGTCGGGTGGTGGTCACGGCGTTCCTCCGTGGTTCGGTGAGCAGGCGTTGCGGTGGGCGGGCACGTCGTTCAGCCGGCGGGGCGCGGGGCGGTGCGCGCGGGGGCGGGGACGACCGGCGGGCAGCTGATGTCGGCGTCCGGGATGCAGGTGGCGCCCAGGGTGACGCGGAGCAGGTTCCCCGGGCCGGAGACGGCGCCGTCGAACAGCGGGCCGAGGTCCTCGCCGGCCCCGCAGCCGGTGAAGCGCGGGATGCGGAACGAGCCGTCGAGCATCCCGCCTTCCAGGACGCTGGTCATCTCGCCCTTGAGGACGATGTCGGCGTCGGCGGCGGTGCGGCAGTTCCCGCCGACGTCCAGCGGCGTCCCGTTGACGGAGACGTCCGAGATGCGGATGGACATCCGCATGTGGGCGCTGACGGACTGGACGCCGGTCTGCATGTCGCTGACGGCCTCGAACGTCCCGTAGTCCTCGCCCGGCCCGAGGGGACGCTGCGTCATCTCCATCGTCGCGGTCGTCGGCATGAACCCGAAGGTCAGGAACGTCGACCGCGACCGCAGCGGCGAGACGAACCGCTGCCGCACCGAGGCGCCGGTGTCGGTGAGCGCGTAGACGACATTGGTGAGGGCGGGGCGGCCGAACTCCGGGTCGTTCAGGATCGCGGCGCCCTTGAGCTTGGCGACGTTGGAGAACCCCGACAGGTAGACGCAGCCGGGGTACCAGTCGTCGGTGGGCCCGGTGAACCTCCCGCACTCGGCCGGGGTCTCGCCGGGCGCCGCGGCGGCCCGCTTCCCTGTCTTAGGCGGCGCGGTCTTCGGCGGAGCGGGCGTCGCCGGGGCCTCGCCTGCGGGGACGGGCACCGTGGCGAGGACGTGCTCCGCCGTCGGCTCGCACCCGATGGTGATCGCCGGTTTCGCGTCCTCGGGGACGCCGCCGTGGGCGTCGCGCGGGCCCAGCTCCAGCGTCAGGTCCCCGGCGGTGAACGTGAGGTCGCCGGTCCCGGCGGGCGTGACCGGCGGGACGTCCCCGGACGCCGCCAGGACCAGGTCGGCGCCGTCCGCGACCGGGGTGGCGGGCGTGGCGAGTCCCGGCCAGGCCGCCGGGGCGGACCGGCCGTCCTGCCGCACGGACACGCCGAGCTCCGCGGTCCCGGCGACGGAGGCGCCGCCGAGCGCGCTCACCTCGGGCACCGCGGCCTTCGGGATCGTCACCGCGACCGTGACCCGGCCCGGCCGCACGGGTCGTCCGGCCGTTCCCGTCGCGGGGAACGCGCCCCGCACCCGGACGCCGACCTCCCGCGACGTCCCGGACGGCAGGCGGCACGCGTAGGTCAGGGCGGCGTCCGCCTCCTGCGCCCGCGCCGCACCGCCCGGCAGCGATCCGGTCACGAGCGCGCCCAGCCCGACGGCCGTCACGGCGCCGAGCCTCCAGCGGGCGGGGGTCCTCATCGTCGATCACCTCTCCTGGGACTGCTGCGGACGTGCGGGCCGGCGCGAGGTCACGTCCACCCGGGAAGCCACAGGCGGGCCTGCCGGCCGGCCTCCGGAAGGGGCTCGCCTGTGAGGATCGGCAGGAGGTAGGCCAGGTTCACCGCCACGAGCGCGAGGTAGGCGGCCCCGGCCGCGCCGAGCAGCAGGCGCGGCACGGGCCGCTCCCGGTACGGGGCGGAGACGCCGTCGAAGAGCAGGACGATCGCGAGGATCGCGAACGGCAGCATCGGCAGCGCGTAGGTGGAGTACATCGTCCGGCCGGCGAGCGCGGCGGGGAACCAGGGCAGCCAGCTCGCGAGGTAGCCGCCCACGACCGCCGCGGCCCGCCGGTCGCGCGCCGCGAAGGCGCAGACCACCATGCCGAGCAGCGCGACGATGGAGAACCACCAGAGCGCAGGCGTGCCGAGGTGGGAGATCTCGCTGACGCACTTCGCGGCGCCGCAGCCGTCCCGTCCCTGCGGTACGGAGGTGCGCCACATGACGGCCGGATGTCCGAGGACGGGCCACTGCCAGGGCCACGACTGGCCGGGGTTCGGCTGCGTCACGCCGCTGTGGAAGTCCAGAGTCATCGCGTGGTAGTGCCACAGCGACCGCAGCGGATCGAGGAACGACGGCCACAGGCCGCTCGGATGCGCCTCGGCCCAGCGCCGCTGGAACCCCGGGACGTTCTGGCCGAAGAGGGTCTTCTGCAGCGGCGTCCCTGAGACGAACCAGCCCCACCAACTAGCCAGGTAGACGACCCCGGCGACGGCCCCCACCTGGACCAGCGACGGCAGGAGGTCGAGCCTGACCATGCCACGCCACGGCCGGACGGCTCCGGTGTCCTTGCGCGCTTTCCCGTCCCAGATCAGCGCCAGCACCCAGAAGAACACGAGCACGGAGGCGCCGGACCATTTCGTCGCGCAGGCGAGGCCGAAGCAGACCCCGCCCGCCAAGCGCCACCCATGCCAGACGAACGGCCCGCCAAGCCCCCCGCTTTCGGAACGCGCGGCCAGGGCGGCCCGCGTCCTGTCCCGATCGGCGATGAGGCAGCCGAACCCGGCCAGCACCCACACGAGCAGGAAGATGTCGAGCATGGACGCGCGGCTGGACACCAGCCACGAGCCGTCCAGCGCGAGCAGCAGCCCGGCCGCGCAGCCGAGAACGGTCGAGCCGGTCAGCCGCCGCGCGATGCGGGCCAGCAGCAGGACCGCCAGCACGCCCGCCGCACCGGCCGCGCACCGGTAACCGAACGGGCCGGATCCGAAGAGCGCCATCCCGGCGGCGATGAGCCACTTCCCGAGCGGCGGATGCG
Source organism: Actinomadura sp. NPDC048021 (assembly GCF_040653135.1). Taxonomy (NCBI): domain Bacteria; kingdom Bacillati; phylum Actinomycetota; class Actinomycetes; order Streptosporangiales; family Thermomonosporaceae; genus Actinomadura; species Actinomadura sp. NPDC048021. The sequence goes on along the minus strand of NZ_JBEZJQ010000018.1, from coordinate 114,841 downwards.
CGGCCCACTCGCCGCCGCCCGCGAGCCCCGCCGCGGGATGCCCGGCGATGAAGAGGGAGTCGGCGTACTCGCCGTTCGGCCCGCCGCGCCAGTTGTGCTCGACCCCGTAGTGCAGGAACGCCCAGGCGTCCTTGGCGTAGTACGTCTCGTCCCAGACGAGGGCGTGAGGGGCGCCCAGCCGGTGGAACACCAGGAACCCGGCGAACGCCGCGACGACCAGCGGCCCGGCCCAGCCCCACGCGGACGCGCGCCGACCGGCCGGCGCGCCGGCCGCGGACGCCGGTTCTTCCACCGCTACGGAGGCGGTCAAGGTGCTCCCCTTCGCTAAGGCGTGGACGGGGAGAAGAACCGTAATGAGCGGCGCACCACCGGATGAACCAAGTCCGCGACGAAGAAAGGGGGACGATTACTCACCTCTGTGAGTTTTCTAACGTCCCGCTCCGGAAACCCGAATGCCGTTGTAGAAGCGAACGACAACTTCCCCGAACACCGCTGTCCCAAGACGCGCGATTTCCGCCCCGCGAAAGGGGCAAGGCCCGGAACACCCCGTCACCCCGCCGTCCAGCGGCGGAGTTTCTCGGGGTTGCGCACCACCCAGATGCGCCGGATCCGGTCTCCCGCGATCTGGAACGCGAACACCGTCACGATGGCGCCGTCCTGCTGCGCCACCAGGCCGGGCTGGCCGTTGACCAAACGCTCCGCGAACGTCATGTCGTCGGGCCTGCGCCGGGCGAGTTCGAGCCAGGCGCGCGCGATCCGCTCGCCGCCCTGGATGGGGGGCGAGAAGGTGGTGGCGAGGCCGCCGCCGTCGGCGACCGCCGTGGCGTCGGGGTCGACCAGGCGGATGAGGGCGTCGATGTCCTTCGCCTCCCACGCCCGCCTGAAGTCTCTGACGACAGCGGCGTGCCGGGCCGGCGGTGTCGCGGAGGGCTGCGAGGCGCGGACGCGGCGGCGGGCCGAGGAGGCCAGCTGGCGGCACGCCGCCGGAGTGCGGCCGACGATCTCGGCCACTTCGGCGAAGGGGTGGCGGAAGACGTCGTGCAGGATGAACGCGACGCGCTCGGCGGGGGTCATCGATTCGAGCACGACCAGGAAGGCCAGGCTGAGCGACTCGTCCAGGGTGACCCGGTCGGCCGGGTCCGCGGCCGCGCCGTCCGGCCGCCCGCCGATCCACTCCGCGCGCTCGGGCAGCGGCTCCGGGATCCAGTCGCCCACATACGTCTCTCGCCGGGCCCGCGCCGAGCCGAGCACGTTGAGGCAGATGCGGCCGGCGACCGTCGTCAGCCAGGCCCCGGGCACCTCGACGGCCTCCTGCTGCTGCCGGGACATGGCGTACCAGCGGGCGTAGGTCTCCTGCACGGCGTCCTCGGCCTCGGCCAAAGAGCCCAGGAGCCGGTAGGCGAGACCGGTCAGGCGCCGCCGCTCGCTCATGATCGCGTCCAGGTCCGGGTCGGGCCGGTCCTGCTCGGGCTCGGATCGGATGGTCATGGCGCCGACGGCTCCCTCGGTCGAATCGGTCCTCACCCCTTCGACAGGACGGCGCACCGGAATGTGAGGCGGCGCACCGGCCTCACGTTTCCGCGGGCTGCGTTGTCGAACTGCTCAGACGACCCCATCATCCGGCGACAAGGAGCTCAGCGACATCATGACCACCTCGATTCCGGCGCCGCAGTTCACCGAAGCGGCGCCCGGGCGGCGTCTGGAGCGGGCGGCCGCCGCCCTCACCGCGCACGGTTTCACCGTCGAGATCCTCGATGACGCCGCCGCCGCGCGCACCCGTGTCAGGGAGCTGATCCCCGAGGGCGCCGGCGTGTTCACCGCGGCCAGCGAGACCCTCCGCCTGTCCGGCATCGACGAGGACATCAACGGCAGCGGACGATACGACGCCGTCAAGCCGCGCATCCTGGCCATGGACCGCGCCACCCGGACGGACGAGATCCGGCGGCGGTGCGCCGCCCCCGACGTCGTCGTCGGCAGCGTCCACGCGGTCACCGAGACCGGTTCCCTCGTGGTCGCCTCGGGCAGCGGAAGCCAGTTGCCCGGTTACTCCGGCGGAGCCGCCCGCGCGATCTGGATCGCCGGCGCCCAGAAGGTGGTGCCCGACCTGAGCACCGCGCTGCGCCGCGTCGAAGACCACTGCCTGCCGCTGGAGAACGCCCGCGCCCTGAAGGCCTACGGCACGCCCAGCGCCGTCAACCGCCTCCTCATCCTCAACGCGGAATACCAACCCGGACGCGGCACCGTTCTGCTCCTCCGCGAGACCATCGGCTTCTGACCCCCGAAGCCCGTCCGACGAGGCGGGGGGCTCCGGGCTCGTCCCGGAGCCCCGGGAGGTCGGCGGGGCGCGCCGCGCCGGGGGGCCGCCCGGCGCGTCGGCGAGCTGCCCGAGGGTCAGCGCTGGGTGATCCACACGATCAGCCACGCGGTGAACGCGCATCCGAGGGTGTAGGCGGTGCCGCGTGCGGCCGCGAACATGCCCGCCTGCGCCAGCCGGCGGACCATCCGGCGGAGCCCGCCCCGGCGCGTCGTCCGGCGAGGCCGGCCGTTCTTCGGCACCGCGGCACGGCCCATTGACCGATTATTCCGGTTTTTACTGGAGTCAACCACTCTTTACTGCTTTCCAGCCCCTCCATTCGGGGCGTCCGCGTCCGAGGGTTTCGGACAGGAGGATGTAACGCTTTGTAGCGAAATTCCAGAACGGTGTTCTGGTTGTTCGTTCTCGACTGCTTTGGTCGACTGGGTCGGCATCTATGCAGGTTGGACCCCTTCTGGGCGTGTTGTTTTGAAAGACGAACTAGGCAGGGAGATACTGGTTTGACTTCCTTGCGGCGCGTCTTCGGCGAGTCTCTACCGATGATCCAATTTCCCGGTAACGGGAGAGGGGGACGCCGCGGGGATTTTTCGTTTTCGCGAGTTCTCCCGTTCCGGGGGAAGGAGATCGCGTGGGCTCACACGGACGCCCCAAGAAGAAGATCAACGAGGACTTCCCGCAGGTCGCGGCGTTGTCCCAATACCTTCGCGACCTCATGGAGGCACGAAGGCTCACCAAGGACAGGCTGCTCGCCGCCGCCGGGATCCGGGGGCACAGCCGCCTCGACTGCTACCTCAACGGCGATGCGGTGCCCGAGGAGCGGGTGCTGGAGGCGTTCTTCGTCGCGCCGCTGGAGACCGTCCGGGAGCTGGACGACGACGAGGCGCGCACTCTGCGGGAGCGGTACCGGGCCGCCCGTGACGAGCGGAAGCCCCGCCCGGCGACCCACGCGGACCAGGTGCCGATCCTGGAGAAGGACCTGGCGACCGCGAAGAAGGACCTGGCGGCGGCGGAGGAGACGCTCAAGCGGATGTGGGGCCTGGTCGCGCTGCTGACCGCGCACGGCGAACGCCATCGTCAGACCGCCGAGGAACTCCGCGAGGCCCTCGGGCACCTGGAGGCCGGTCTGGCCGCCGCCAAGCAGCAGCTGCGGGAGGCCGAGGAAGCCGAGCGGCACAGCAACGCCCAGGCCGAGATGCTGAAGTTCCAGGCGTCCTGGTTCTCCCAGAAGCTGACCCAGCGGGCCATGCGGGTCGACGGCCTGCACGAGCATGCCCGGGTCATGGAGACCTCCCTGGTGAAGGCGCTGACGAGGATCTCCCGGCAGGGGGAGACCATCCAGGAGCTGAAGGACATGCAGCTTCTTCAGGAGCGGCTCAGCGCCCACTACCGCGACACCATCGCCGTCTTGGAGAAGGCCCGGGAGGACGACGAGGACAAGTACCGCCGGGCGCTGGAGGAGTGGGGCCAGGCCGTCCGGGACTGGGACCGGGAGAAGGCCACCCTCACCGGGCAGGTCGAAGGTCTCCAGCGGGAAGTCGAACGCCTGAAGGCCCGCGACGGCCAGGTCAGCCCGGTTTCCCTGAGGCGGGGGAACATGGCCGGCGCGGTGGAGTGGGGACGGCCCGGCTGGTATCTCAACAGCACCCGTCCCGACGTCGAGGCCTACTGGGATGGACAGCGGTGGACCGGTGAGAAGCGCCCCGCCCACCCCGCCGCCCGCGAGATGTGGCGCCCCAAGGGCCGCCACGCCCGGCCCGAGCCCACCGAGGACGAGCGCAACGCCGTGGCCGCCTGGAACGGGTACTGCCTCTGCTACCAGCTCCTGGAGCACCAAGCCCCCGGCTGGGCGGCTTCGATGATCGCGCGACGGCCCGGCAGCGACCTGCGGGTCCTGCTCCTGCCTCTCGGGCTCATGGCCGTCCCCACGTCCGACGACTCCGCCTACCGGTCTTTCGAGGCCGGCTTCTGGCGCGCGATCGAGAACCGGTGCCTCACTGAGGGCGACGCCCAAAAAGCCTTCCGCAGGTCCAGGCGCAACACCGGCGGCGGCCGCCACGTCAGCCCCACCAACAGCACCGTGCCCGACCTTCCCCTCGTCTCCGTCCCCTTCGCGGAGCGCCCCGTCATCGACTCCTGGTCATCCGACTGGCGTGCGATCGAAGGCGACGGCTCCTGGAACGTCACGGGCACACCGGCCCCCGATTTCTGGGCGGCCACCGCCAGCCTTTTCCGCCTGAGGCGGTGAACCACTGGGCCGGGAAGCGGTCAGGGCCGTCAGACCCTTTGGTCTGACGGCCCTGGTCGGCCGGTTCACGGTCAGGCCTTGTTGTAGGTGCGCTTGGCCCAGAAGTAGGAGAGGAGGGCGAGGCCGGCGCACCACGCGGCGGCGATGGCGCCGCTGTTGCCGATCGGGGTGCCGAGCAGGAGCCCGCGGACGGTCTCCATGATCGGGGTGAAGGGCTGGTACTCGGCGAACCAGCGCAGGGCGGTGGGCATGGAGTCGGTGGGGACGAAGCCGCTGCCGAGGAAGGGCAGGAGGATCAGCGGCATCGGGGCGTTGCTGGCGGCCTCGGGGGTCGAGGCCTTCAGGCCGAGGGCGACCGACAGCCAGGTGACGGCCACCGCGAACAGGGTCAGCATCCCGGCGGTCGCCAGCCACTCGACGGCGGAGGCGTTCGGGCGGAAGCCGATCGCCAGCGCGATGCCGATGAGGACGGCCATGCCGAAGAGCTGCTGGACGACGCTGGCGACGACGTGGCCGGTGAGGACCGAGGCCCGGGAGATCCGCATGGTGCGGAAGCGGGCGACGATGCCCTCGGTCATGTCGGTGGCGACCATGACGGCGGTTCCGGTCGCGGCGGTCGCGGCCGTCATGAGCAGGATGCCGGGGACGACGTAGTTCACGTAGGCGTCGCGGCCGCCGCCGAGCCCGCTGCCGAGGGTGCCGCCGAGGACGTAGACGAACAGCAGCAGGATGATGACCGGCGTGATGATCAGCTGGATGGTCATGGACGGGTAGCGGACGATGCGCTTGAGCTGCCGCCGGACCATGGTGGAGGAGTCGCGCGCGGCGAGGGTGAGCGTGCTCATCGGAGGGCCTCCTTGGTTCCGGCCGTGTCGTCGGCCTGCCGGCCGGTGAGGGTGAGGAAGACGTCGTCGAGGTCGGGCGTGTGCACCGACATCTCGTCGATCTCGATCGAGTGGTCGTCCAGGACGGCGAGCACGTCCCGGATCATCCGGACGCTGCCGTCGCTCGGCACCTGGAGGGTGAACGCCTCCGGGTCGGGGGTGCCGGCGCCGAGGGCCAGCGCGGCGGCGTCGAGCCGGCCGGGCTCGCCGAACTTCAGCAGGATGTGGCCGCCGGGGATGCGCCGCTTCAGCTCCTCGGAGGTGCCCTCGGCGATCAGCCGCCCCTGGTCGAGGAGGGCGATGCGGTCGGCGAGCTCGTCGGCCTCCTCCAGGTACTGCGTGGTGAGGAAGATGGTGACGCCGTCCCGGACGAGGTCGCGGACGATGCCCCACATGGCGCGGCGGCTGCGCGGGTCGAGTCCGGTGGTGGGCTCGTCCAGGAAGATCAGCTTGGGGTCGCCGACCAGGGTCATCGCCAGGTCGAGCCGGCGCTGCATGCCGCCGGAGTAGGTCGAGGCCGGCTTGCCCGCCGCGTCGACCAGGTCGAACTTCTCCAGCAGTTCGGCGGCCTTCCGCCTGCCCTCGCTCTTCGGCAGGTGCCTGAGGTCGGCCATGAGGAGGAGGTTCTCCTCGCCGGTCAGGAGCTTGTCGACCGCCGAATACTGCCCGGTCACCCCGATCGCGCCGCGCACGTCGTCGGCCTGGCGGCCGAGGTCGAACCCCGCGACGCGGACCTCGCCGGCGTCGGCCCGGATCAGCGTGGACAGGATCTGGACGGTGGTGGTCTTGCCCGCGCCGTTCGGGCCGAGCAGGGAGAAGATCGTTCCTTCGGGGACGGACAGGTCGATGCCGTCCAGGACGACCTTCTCGCCCTTCTTGTCGCGGTAGGACTTGCGCAGCCCGGTCGCCGCGATGGCCAGGTCGGTCATGGTGCTGCTCCTTTGGGGGGTCGCGTCGAGCCGCGGGTCAGAGGCTGCGGGCGGTGATGTCGCCGTGCATCGTGGTGGCGTGGAGGTCGAGTTCGGCGGTGCCGTCGTTCTTGAGGGTGTTGGTGATGCGGCCCTGGCTGGTGCCGGCGTCCAGGGAGGCCGAGACGCCCGCGGCGGCGCCGACCGAGATGTCGCCGGACATGGTGCGCAGGACGACCTTGCCGCCCGCGGCCTCGGTGACCCGGATGTCGCCCCGCTGGGTGCTGATCTCCGCGGGGCCGCCCAGCCGGCCGACCTCGACATCGCCGTCGGTGGCGGTGAGGCGCAGGCTCGCGGCCTCGTCCAGCTTGATCGAGCGGTAGGCGCCCTCGAAGGCGACGTCGCCGAACCGTCCGACGGTCCGGAGCTCGGCGGCGGCCGCCTTCCCCTCGACCCGGGACCCGGTGGGCAGCTGGACCGTCACCTCGACCGCCCCGGAGGAGCCGAGGCGGTTGTTCACCGGGACCGCGATCCGCAGGACTCCGTCCGCGTACTCGACCGCGGTCTGCTCCGCGGCCTTCACGTCGCGGCCCTTGGACGCGTCGGCGGGCCGGACCTCGACCGCGGTGTCGGTACGGTCGGCGGCGATGAGCTGGACGCGGCCGGCGGGGACGTCCAGGACGGCGGTGATCGGGGCGGGGGTGTCGAACTTCTGCATCGTGCTCTCCTTGCGGTCCGCCTTGCGGCTGCTTGTTTCGAACAACGCAAAAGCTACGTTGCTTTCCATATATAGGCAACACGATCTTTGCATTGAAGTAGCGTTTGCGCAGGTCAGAGTTAGATAATCATTGCAACAGACTGTTGTCTAACGCAACGCAACGCTGCCGAACGTTGCAATGTACTGAAGGTGAACGCTATGGTGGAGGCGTCAGGGAACGCCACGGCCCCGCGGGGCACGAAAGGGGTCGTGATGCCGGGAGGCAGGCTCACCCAGCAGGAGCGCCAGCAGATAGCGGTGGGGCTGGCCGACGGCCTCGCCTACGCGGAGATCGCGCGCCGCCTCGACCGTCCGACCTCCACGGTCACGCGCGAGGTGATGCGCAACGGCGGCCCCACCGGCTACCGCGCCGACCTGGCCCATCACGCCACCCAGCGCCGCACCCGGCGGCGCACCCAGACCGCGGCCCGGGGGACGCGGGCGGCGCCGCAGCCCTACGGACGCGACGCCGAGGCGGTGCTGGAGTTCCAGGAGACCCTCGCCACCGTCATCATGACGGCGGGCCTGCCCAAGATGACGGCCCGGGTGCTGAGCTGCCTCTACACCGCCGACACCAGCCTCACCGCCTCTGAACTCGCCGAGCGGCTCCAGGTCAGCCCCGCGTCCATCTCCAAGGCGGTCACGTTCCTCGCGGACCTGGAACTCATCCGCCGGGAGAGCGACGGCCGGCGCGACCGCTACGTCGTCGACAACGACCTCTGGTACCAGTCGATGATCCGCAGCATCCGGGACAACGACCGCTTCAGCGAAGCCGCGCGGGAGGGCGTCGCCGTCCTCGGGCGCGGCACCCCGGCCGCCACCCGCCTGGAGAACGCCGCCCGCTTCCTCGACTTCGTCAGCGAAAGCCTGAACCGGGCCGTGGAGCAGGCTCGCGACGTCCTCTACACCAAGCCGGAAACGCCCCCGGTCGCCGCCGCGCCGGAACCGGACCGCGGCTAGGGCCGTCCCGGCGCCCCGGCCGGACGCGGGCGGCGTCATCGCGGCCCGTGGCGCAGTTCACACGAGCGGCCTGTCAGAAGGACGCGGCCGCCGGTGTCTCGTGTGCGTCAGGAGGCCCGCGATCGATTCGCGCGGCACGCCGCACCACGAGTGAGGACAAAGTCATGGCGACCACGAAGGCGCCCGCGCCGCCGCCCGGCTCGCGCCGCTGGGCCGCGCTGCCGTTCATCGGCCTGGCCCAGCTAATGATCGTTCTGGACGGGACGGTCGTGAACATCGCGCTGCCGTCGCTCCAGCGGGACCTGCAGATCTCCGACGGCGACCGGCAGTGGATCATCACCGCGTACACGCTGGCGTTCGGGAGCCTGCTACTGCTCGGCGGCCGGATCGCCGACTACACCGGCCGGAAGCGGGCCTTCCTGGTCGCCCTGCTCGGCTTCGCCGGCGCGTCGGCGCTCGGCGGCGCGGCGGCCGGCTTCGAGATGCTGCTGACGGCCCGCGCGCTGCAGGGCGCGTTCGGCGCGCTGCTCGGGCCGTCCGCGCTGTCGCTGCTGGCCGTGACCTTCACCGGGCCGAAGGACCGCGCCAAGGCGTTCGGGATCTGGGGCGCGATCTCCGCCGCGGGCGGCGCGATCGGGCTGCTGGCCGGCGGGGCGCTGACCGACTACCTGGACTGGCGCTGGTGCCTGTACATCAACATCCCGATCGCCGTGGTCGCGGCGGTCGGCGGGTTCGCGATGCTCACCGAGTCCCGGCACCCGGGCTCCGCCCGGTTCGACTTCCTCGGCGTCCTGCCGGTCACCGGCGGGCTGGTCGCGATCGTGTACGCCACGGGCCGGGCCGGGTCGGACGGCTGGGGCTCGGCGAAGGTCATCGGCCTGCTCGCCGCCGGCGCGGTGCTGCTCGCCGCGTTCGCCCTCGTCGAGAGCCGCGTCGCGCAGCCGCTGCTGCCGCTGCGCGTGGTCGCCGACCGGACCCGCGGCGGCGCCTACCTGGCCGTGGGCCTGGCGGTCATCGGGATGTTCGGCGCGTTCCTCTTCCTGACGTACTACATGCAGGTCGTCAAGGGATACTCGCCGATCAGAACGGGTGCGGCCTTCCTTCCGATGGCCACGGCGGTGCTGCTGTCGGCCGGCGGCCTCACCACCCGGCTGCTGCCCAGGGTCGCGCCGCGCGCTCTGATCGTCCCCGGCATGCTGGTGAGCTCCGCCGGCATGCTGTGGATGCTCACCCTGGAGCCCGGCACCCCCTACGCCGCGGGCGTCCTCGTCGCCCAGCTCCTCCTGGGCTTCGGGGCGGGCATGATCATGCCGGTCGCCCTCGACTACGCGACCCACGGCGTCGGCCAGGGCGACTCCGGCATCGCCTCGGCGACCGTCAACACCGCGCAGCAGATCGGCGGTTCGATCGGCATCGCGCTGCTCAACACCATCGCCACCGCGGCGACCGCGGACTACCTGGCCTCGCACGGCCCGAGCCCGGCCGTCGCCAGGCAGGCACTGGTGGAGGGCTTCGCCGCGGCCGGCGCGTGGTCCGCCGGGATCCTCGTGGTCGGCGCGCTGATCGTCGCCGTCCTGATGAACACCCCGCGCCCCGAGCTCCCGACCGTCTCCGAGCACCGGACCGCCCCCGAGGACGCCGAAGCCCCGAGCCTGTCGCCCGGAGCCCCCGCCCCCAGTGTCTGACACACAGCGGCCGCGGCCGCCGCCCAGACCACGGCCGACAGCCTCAAGGGCACGAGCCTGGTCGGCGGCGGCCCGGCCGCACTGATCTCAGTCGGCGAAGTCGAGGCCGGGGGTGAGCGAGCCACCCGGACCCTCGGGACGCGCCGGGCCTCACGGCCTCAGCCGGGGTCTGGGGTGGGGGGACGGTCTCGGAGGTAGGCCAGGACGGCGAGGACCCGGCGGTGCGTGTCGTCGGTCTGGGGGAGGTCGAGCTTGGCCAGGATGCTGCGGACGTGCTTGCCCACGGTCGCTTCGGTGACGACCAGCCGGCGGGCGATGGCGGCGTTGGAGCTCCCCTCGGCGATCAGCGCGAGCACCTCGTGCTCGCGGGGGGACAGCGCGGCGAGCGGGTCACGGCGGCGGCCGATGAGCTGCCGGATGACCTTCGGGTCCACCACCGTCCCGCCGTCGAGGACCTGGCGCAGCGCCGCGACGAAGTCGGCGACGTCCACCACCCGGTCCTTGAGCAGGTAGCCGACCCGGCGGCCGTCGCCGGAGTCGAGCAGGTCGGCGGCGTAACTCAGCTCGACGTACTGGCTGAGCGCCACCACCGCGAGGCCCGGGTCGGCGCGGCGCAGCCGCACGGCGGCCCGCAGGCCCTCGTCGGAGAAGCCCGGCGGCATCCGGATGTCGGTGATGACCAGGTCGGGGCGGTGCTCGGCGACGGCCGCGAGCAGGGCCTCGGCGTCGTCGACGGCGGCGGCCACGTCGAAGCCGAACCTGGCCAGCAGCCCCGCCAGGCCCTCCCGCAGCAGGACGCCGTCCTCGGCGAGGACTACCCGGACGGCGGTCGGTTCGGTTCGCAAGGCAGCTCCACGCGGACGAGGGTCGGCCCCCCGGCGGGACTCGACACGAGCAGTCTGCCGTCGATCACCGCCACCCGGTCGGCGAGGCCGGTCAGCCCGGTGCCGCGGGCCGGGTCGGCGCCGCCCGCGCCCTCGTCGGCGACCTCCACCGTGAGGACGCCGCCGGCGAGGCGCGCGACCACCGCGGCCCGGTCGGCGCCGCTGTGCTTGGCGGCGTTCGTGAGCGCCTCGGCCGCGGCGAAGTAGGCCGTGCTCTCGACCTGGCGGGGAAGCCGTCCGGGCAGGTCGGCCTCGACGGCGACCGCGAGCGGGGACCGGTCGGCCAGCTCGCCCAGCGCCGCCGCCAGGCCCCGGTCGGTGAGGACGCGGGGGTGGATCCCGTGGACGAGTTCCCGCAGCTCGGTCATGAGGAGCTTGGCCTCCGCGTGGGCGTCCGCGACGCTGCCGGCCGCCAGGGACCCGGGCGGCAGGTCGACGCGGGCGATCCCGAGCTTCAGGGTGAGGGAGAGCAGCCGCTGCTGGGCGCCGTCGTGCAGGTCGCGCTCGATGCGGCGCCGCTCGGCCTCGAACGCGTCGACCAGCCGGGCGCGGGACCGCGCGACCTCGACCAGCTCGGCCTGGAGCCGTTGCCCCGAGCCGTTGCGCAGGGACGTCCGGGCGAGCGCGCCCTGCGCCGCGGCGACCAGGCCGAGCAGGTACGGGACGGCGGGCAGCAGCACCAGCCCCGCGGCCGCGTAGGGCAGCGCCTCCTCCGGCGTCGCGATCTTCACAGGGCCGAGCACCATCGGCCCGTCGCCGCCGAGCAGGATCAGCGGGGCGGCCACGGCGCCGGACTCGAAGACCAGCACGGACAGCAGCGCCGCGTACAGGACGGGGACGGCGGCCGACAGCAGCAGGAAGTAGCCGAGCGCGCGCCAGGTGACCGGTTCGGTGTAGCGGGTGCGGAGCCACGGCAGGACGCCCCGCTCGGGCGGCCGCCGATGCCCCGGGCCCGCCGGACGGGCGTCCACCAGGCGGAGCCGGCGCCGTTCCAGACCGGTCAGCGGGATGGTCACCGCCGGCCCGAGCCCGGCGACCAGCAGGAGGCCGAGGACGGCCGGCAGCGCGCGCTCGCCGAGCGCGGCGTCCGAGGCGGCGGCCAGGAGCAGCGGCGTCCCGAGCACCGCCAGCGGCAGTCCCGCCGCGACCACGACGACCACGGTCGACAGCAGGTAGCCGACGGCGCGCCAGGGCCAGGCCGTCAGCAGGAAGCCGCGGCGTCCCATCGCGGCCAGCAGGGTGGGCGGCGGGTCGTTCGGCACAGGCGTACGCTAGCCGACCCCGCGCCGTGCCCGGCCCGCGCGAACGCGGAGGTAGTGCTAGGCATACCTCCAAGTTGGTGGACCACCGTGATGCGGTCGCCGGTGCCCCGGCGGTGGGATCGGAGCATGAGACGAAAGCTCCCCGCACGGGCCGTCGCGCCCTTGGCCGGCGTCACCGCTGCCGCGCTGATCGCCGGGCTCGGATACGCCTGGCCCCGTCCCGCCCCTTCCGCCGCACAGGCGGCGTCCTTCAGGACCGCGGGCTGGTCGCAGAGCTGGGGCGCGGCGATGCAGCGCCCGATCGCCGGCGGCGAGGACGAGGGCCCGAACTGGTCCGTGGAAGGCTTCGGCGACCACTCGCTGCGGCAGGTCGTCCGGCTCAGCACGGGCGGTGCTCAGGTGCGGATCCGGCTGTCCAACCTCTACGGGACCCGTCCGCTGCGGGTCGCCGCCGCGGCCGTCGCCCGCTCGGCGGGCGGCGCCCAGGCGTGGCCGGGCACCACGGCGGCGCTGAGGTTCGGCGGGACGCGGTCCGCCACCGTGGCGCCGGGCGCCGACATCGTCAGCGATCCGGTGCCGCTGGCCACCGTTCCGCTGGAGAAGCTGGCGGTCACGCTGCGGTTCACCGGCGCGACGGGGCCCGCGACGTTCCACCGCTTCACCACCCAGCCCGCCTACCGCGCCTCCGGCGACCACCTGTCCGACGAGGGCGCCGGCGCCTACACCCGTTCCACGGACGCGCTGTACTACCTGGCGGGCGTGGACGTCACCGGCGGGACCGGCGGGACGGTGGTCGCCTTCGGGGACTCGCTCATCGACGGCGTCGGAGCCGCCCCCGGCGCCGACGCGCGCCTGCCGGACGCGCTGGCCGAGCGGCTGGCCGCCGCCCGCAGCCCGCTCGGCGTCGTCAACGCGGGCATCGGCGGCAACCGGCTGCGCCACGACTCGGCATGCGCCGGGGAGAAGGCCACCGCCCGGTTCGCCCGCGACGTCCTGGACCGTCCCGGCGTGCGGGCAGTGATCGTCCATCTGGGCGCCAACGACATCCGCGAGACCCCCGGCGACCCGTGCCTGCGGCCGGGCGGACCGGCGACCGCCGCGCAGGTCATCGACGCCCAGCGGCAACTGGTCCGCGCCGCCCGCGCCCGCGGCCTCAAGGTCGTCGGGACGACCATCCTCCCGATGAAGGGCGCCCTGTTCCCGGTGTGGACGCCCCAGGTGGAGAAGAACCGCGACGCCGTCAACCACTGGATCCGGACCAGCGGCACCTACGACGCCGTTCTGGACGCCGACCGCATCATGGCCGACCCCGCCGACCCCGACCGTCCCCGCCTCTCGTACGTCTACCAGGACGGGCTGCACCCCAACGACGCGGGCTACCAGGCCCTGGCGCGCGGCGTCGACCTGCGGAAACTGCGATGAGGGGTCCCGCGATGACGGGTCCCGGTCCCGCGCCCGCCACCGCTCCGGTCGCGCCGGTGCAGCTGTACCAGGTGAGCAGGCACTACGGGACGGGCGAAGCGCGGGTGCAGGCGCTGGCCGACGTCAGCGTGACCTTCCCCGCCGGTTCCTGGACGGCCGTGATGGGCCCCTCGGGTTCGGGGAAGTCGACCCTGCTGCACTGCGCCGCGGGCCTCGACAAGGTGACGTCCGGGCGCGTCGTGCTCGCCGGGCTGGACGTCACCCACGCCGCCGACGCGACCCTGACCGGCCTGCGGCGCCGCGCCGTGGGGTTCGTCTTCCAGAACTTCAACCTCATTGCCTCGCTCACCGCCGAGCAGAACGTCGCGCTCCCGCTGAAGCTCGCCGGCGCCCGGCCGTCGCGCCACGACGTCCGGGCCGCCCTCGCGGACGTGGGCCTGGCCGACCGCGCGCGGCACCGTCCGCGCGAGCTGTCGGGCGGGCAGCAGCAGCGGGTGGCGATCGCCCGCGCAATGGTGACGCGGCCGTCGGTGCTGTTCGCCGACGAGCCCACCGGGGCCCTGGACACCGGATCGGCCCGCACCGTCCTGCGGCTGCTGCGCCGCATGGTCGACACCGCCGGGCAGACCGTCGTGATGGTCACCCACGACCCGGTCGCAGCGGCGAGCGCCGACGCGGTCGTGTTCCTGTCGGACGGCCGGATCGCCGACCGTCTGATGCGCCCGTCCGCCGCCCAGGTGGCCGAGCGCCTCACCCGGTTGGAGGGCTGACCCGTGCTGCGCATCTCCGCCAGCACCGTCCGGGACCGCTGGCCGCTGTTCGCCGGGGCACTGCTGACCGTCTCCCTCGGCGTGGCGCTAGTCCAGTCGTCGGTGCTCGTGCTGCTCTCGACGGGCGAGCCGAAGATCCCGCCGGGCGCCTCGGACCGGACGGCCGAGCAGATCCGGGAGGGGTACGTCGGGGCCGCGACGCTGCTGGGCATGGCCACGCCGCTGGCGATGTTCCTGGCGGTGTTCATCGTGGGCTCGACGTTCGCCTTCGCCGTGGAGCAGCGGCGCAAGGACCTGGCCCTGCTGCGCATGCTCGGCGGGAGCCGTCCCCAGCTCGTCCGGCTGCTGCTCGGCGAGGCGTTCCTGCTGGGGCTGGCGGGAAGCGGCATCGGGATCCTGCTGGGCGTGCCGGGCACCTGGCTCCAAGCCCGGCTGCTGATCCGGATCGGGCTGCTCCCCCACGGCTTCTCCGCGCACTGGTCCGCCGGGATCCTGCTGGTGTCGCCGATCGTGGGGATCGGCGTCGCGGTCTTCGGAGTGCTGTCGGCGTCCTACCGGGCGGCCCGGGTCCGTCCGTTGGACGCCCTGCGCAACGCCCCGCGCGCGACCCGGGTGATGACCGCCGGCCGCTGGCTGTCGGGCGTGTCCTCGCTGGCGCTGACGGTCATGCTGGTCACGGCCGGGCACGGCGCCGACCTGCTCGGCGTCCTGCTGATCGCGATGGGCGTGTCGGTGTTCGGGTCGATCGCCCTCAGCGCGCTGAGCCCCCTCGCCGTCCCGCTGGTCGGCCACGTGCTCGGGACCGCGCTGCGCGCCGGCGTCCTCGGTGAACTGGCGCAGGCGAACCTGCGCGACGCCGTCCGGCGCAGCGCCTCGACGGCCGCGCCCGTCATCGTCCTCGTCGGCCTGCTGGTCGGCCTGACCGGCGCGCTGAACTCGCTGGCCCGGGCCACCGGCGCGGACCTCGAACGGATCACCGCGGCCGACCTGGTGGTCACCTCGACCGGGGCCGCCGCCGCCCGGATCCCGCAGGTTCCCGGCGTCGCCCTGGCGTCCCCGCAGAGCCAGGTCGAGATGTCGGTGACGTCCCGGCACCGCGTGGAAGGCCGCTCCTACCGGCAGACCCGCTATTCGGGCATCACCGCCGTGGATGCCCCCGCCTACCGGCGCACCCACCGCCTCACCCTGCGCTCCGGCTCCCTGGACGCCCTGCACGGCCGCACCATCGCGATCGGCCCCCAACTGGCCGCCGAAGGCGTCCGCAACGGCGACGTCACGGCACGGGTCGGCTCCCGCAAGCTCGAACTGCGCATCGTCGCGCGCCTACCGGAAGTCCTGGAGAACGGCAGCGACAACTTCCTGGTGCCGCGCGACCTCATTCCCGCCTCGATGCTCGCGGACGCGCCCACCGAGACCCTGGTCCAGGTCGCGCCCGGCACGTCGCCGCAGGCCGTCGCCTCGCGGATCCGCGCCGCCAAGCTCGGCGAGGTGCGAACCCTGCGCCAGTGGGCCGATGCCAGGGTCGCGGAGCAGCAGCGCGGCACGACGGGGATCATGTCCGTCCTGATGGGCATGTCCGGCCTGTACGCCGCCATCGCGGTCGTCAACGCCGTCGTGATCTCCGCCGCCGAGCGCCGCACCGAGTTCGCCGTCGCCCGCGCCACTGGCCTGACCCGCGCCCAGGTCGTCCGGATGGCCGTCATCGAGTCCGCCGCGGTCACCTTCATCGGCCTGTCCCTGGGGGTCGTGGTCGCAGCGGGGGCTTTGGCGGGCTTCGTCCCGGCGATGCAGGGGGTGCACATCCTCGCCGTGCCGTGGAGCCTGCTGGGCCTGCTGACCGCGGCCTCCCTGGCCATCACCGCCGTGGCCGCCGCCCTGACCGCGATGGCCGCCACCAGGCCGTCCCTCACGGCACTGGTCGCCGCCCGCGAATAGGACGCGGGGCGCCCATAGAGGTGGAAAAGGGTTGGAGCGGGAGGGCGCCGCGCTGATACCGTCGCGCTCGGCCGTGCAGACGTCGCCAGGAGGTGAGTACCCGTGAACCCTGTCACCCATGGGTGCTCCTTCAGCTCGTCACGGTCCGGCGGCTGACAGTCGGTGTCGCCAGGAGCGCCTGAGATCGAGGCACTCCTGAAGGAGACTCCGATGAACACGAAGCCCTACAGACCCGGCCTGAGCGGGAACGCGGTGGAGATCACGCGCGTCGCGGACAGGCATTGGCACGCACTGGAAGACGACCTGGTGGTCGGCCGCGGGTACGCGGAACACCGGCCCGACGGGCGCCTGTTCGTCAGCATCGACGCCTGGCACGACGCCGCGTTCGACCGGCTCGCCGAGGCGATGCCGGCGGAACTCCCGGCGCCGCTGTACACGGTGGTCGACGAAGCCGACGCCGAGCTGACGGCCCGATGGCGGCGGGCCGGTTTCAGGATCCGGCGCCGCGAGTGGGAGTACGTCGTCCCGACCGACCCGCGGGCGACGGGGCTCGGAGGAGCCCTGCCGCCTCCGGGCGTGACGATCGTCCCCGCCGGCGAGGTGGACGAGGACCTGCTGCGGGCGGTCGACCGCGCGATCCGCGACGAGGTCGAGGCGACCGTCGGATGGTGGCAGTCGATGCCCGCGGAGGTGCTTCCCCGCCCCGCGGACGACACCGTCGTCGACCCGTCGAAGTACGCGGTGGCCGCGGCGCCGGACCGGTACCTGGGTCTGATCCGGGTGGTGACGGTCAGACGGCCGCGCATCGGGCTGCTCGCGGTCCGGGCCGGCGAGCAGCGCCGGGGCATCGCGCGCGCCCTGCTGGCCCACGCACTGGGGACGCTCCACCAGTCCGGATTCGACGCGGCCTGGGCCGAGGTCCAGGAGTCCAACCGGGCGGCCTCGGCACTGATCGAGGGCGTCGGGGCCCGGTCGGTGAGCAGCAACCTGGAGCTCGTCCGATGACCAGGAACAGGCAGGGCCTCGAACGCGAAGGCAAGGTCGTCGAGTGCCTTCGCGCCGCCATGTTCACCGTGGAGCTCGAGGGCGGACACCGGGTACTCGCGCACATCAGCGGCAAGATGCGCCAGAACTACATCAAGATCAACCTGGAGGACCGCGTCCTGGTGGAACTCACCCCGTACGACCTGACGCGCGGCCGGATCGTCTTCCGCTACCGCAACTAACGGCGCTCGGGCCCCGGTCACAGGCTTCCCGTGACCGGGACTCATCTCCGGGACGGCCAGGCAGTCGCCACCCGGGCCTCGATCCACGCAGAGGCGGTGCGATGCCGGGGAGGGCAGGGGGCTCTGCCCTCCCCGGCACGTCAAGCCGACTCGGTGGGGAGACCGGCCTCCACCCAGTCCTGGATGCCCTCGCGGTACTTCCGGACGTCGGTGTAGCCGAGAGCGGTGAGCCGATCGGCGACCTGTCCGCTGTTGGGGCACGCCGGGTTGGAGCAGTAGGTGACGATCGCGGCGTCGCGGTCGGGCAGCAGGGTCGGCACCTGGGCGTTGACGTCGGCCAAGACCAGTTCGAGGGCGCCGGGCAGGTGCTGCTTGGCGTAGTACTCGCCGCCCAGGGTGTCGAGGACGGTCACGGTGCCCGCTTCGATCGCTGCCTTGAGCTCGTCGCGGGTGATGAGTGCGGTCATGCCAGTACCCTCCAAGAATCAGGACCGCGGTCCGGTTATTGGTGGATACTAATCGGACCGCAGTCCGTTTGCAAGGGACGGCTCAGACACCAAGCCCGCGCCTGCCGGCGTTGAGCCCGCCCGTCCGGCGAAGCGGGGGAAGCGCGGCCGCACCCAGGGGGGTCGGGCGCGGCCACTCGCCGGACGGGCGGGGGTCCTAGAGGGCGAGCCGCGCCCAGACGACCTTGCCGCGACCGCCGTTGACGTGCCGGTATCCGCAGCCGCCGGTCGCCAGGAGCCGCACCATCATCAGGCCCCGCCCGCCCTCGGCCTCGACATCGGCGTCCGGCACGACCGGCGGCGCGTGGGACGGGTCCCACACCCGGAGCTCGACGGAACCGTCCAAAAGCGTGACCCACGCCTGGATCTCATGCCCCTCGACGGCGTGCACCACCGCGTTCGTCGCCAGCTCCGACATGATCGTCCGCCCGACATAGTCGAGCCGCGCCAACCCCCACGCCTCACACGCCTGCGACACCAGCGACCGCGTCAGATACACGCTCTCCGGATAAGCCCGCCACCGAAGCCCGAACTCATTCGACGCCTTCGACGGAAGCTTGTCCCGCATGTCCCGAATGCCATTCATCCCGGGCCACCCTTCTCGCTGAACCCTGGCCCCACCTTCCCGCCGCCGATTACGCTTGTCGCGTTTCGTTCAGGAATCCCAAGATTGAGGATCCTGAATGCCGAAGGTCGACAAGCTTGATCCAGACAACAACCCCTGGCACTGGCTGGCCAGTGACCTGCGGATATGGCGCCTGGAGCGCAACCTCTCGCAGGCCCAACTGGCCGACGTCTTACGGGTGGACGATTCCACGGTTTCGAACTATGAATCGGGCACCACAAATCTCTCGAAAGAGAAGGCAGAAATACTCGACCAGATTTGGAGGACTCGGGGGCACTTTGCCCGACTTCGGCGATATGCCGAATCGGCACATGATCCGAACTGGTTCCACGCCTACACCAAGTACGAGCAGCGGGCCGACGTCATCAGCATCTACTCCGCCTTAGTCATTCACGCGCTGTTCCAGACCGAACAGTATGCGCGTGCGCTGATCGAAGGCGCACAGGTGGTGGAGGACGTCGAGGCCGCGGTCGCCATCCGCATGGCTCGGCAAGAGCTTTGGAACCGCGTCGACCCGCCGGAACTACGCATCTTCGTGCGGCAATCAGTTCTCGAAGATCCCGTAGGGGGGCCGGAGGTCATGCGCGCGCAACTCGCTCACTTGCTTGACCTCAGCCATCGCCGAAGGGTGGTCGTCAGAGCGCTCCCCAAGTACAAAGCCGCACATGCCGGGGTGGACGGCTCGTTCACGATCCTAGAGGTAGGCCGAAAAGAACATGCCTGGTCAGCAGCGGTCGAGGGTGGTCGGCTCGTATCCGATCCGGCGAAGATCAGGAAGTACCGACTACGCTTCGGACTGATAGGGGATGACGCCCTGTCGCGAGACTCGACCCGGAGTCTCTTGCGCGAATTAATGGAGGCCGTGAAATGAGTAGCCCCGTGTGGCGAAAATCCAGCCGGAGTGGCTCGGGCGCTGACGGCGGACAGGACTGTGTTGAAGTTGCTGCACTTGCAGAAGGACGCGGCATCAGAGACAGCAAGGCGCCCGACGCCGGCCACCTCACCCTCACCCCCACAAGCTTCACCCAGCTCATCACCCGCGCAAAGCGCGGAGACCTAGACCTCTAACCCTCCCGAAAACGCGGACGGCCGAGTACCGGCTGCTCCAGATGGACACCGCCGCCCGCTGCGGCTTCGCCCTCCCCGCGAGCCTGATCACCAACTTCAGGATTCGAAGCGGATGTCGTGAGTGGTGGCGTCGGCGGCGGCGAAGGCCAGGAGCCGTTCACCCTCCTCGGCCAGCGCGTCCTTGTCTCGCGACGCGAGCTGCTCGTAGGGTCGGACGAGCAGCGTCGCGGTGTCCCGTTCACGTTGCAGCTGCCAGTCACCGGCGGTGAACCCGTCCAGGAGCACGATGCCGGGCAGTGGACGGCGCGTGGCGTACTTCTGCGCGAGGAAGGCGTCGGTGATGACGCGGCTGCGGTCGGCGTGCGACAGCAGCAGATTGTCGAAGTCGTACAGAAAACGCGGCGGCGCGGGGGTGTCGGGATCGGGCCGGGGAGCGTGAGGCACGTCGAACAGTTCACGCCCGTCGTCGTCGGTGAAGACGGCCAGGCGGGGACGCAGCCGGTTCACCACCTCCCGCAACCGCGTCAGCCCTGACCACTTCTGCACGTCCTTCACGGACGCGGGGCCGAACGCCGCCAGGTAACGCAGGACCATCTCCTCAAGGGACGCGTCGGCCGCCAAAGATCGGCCCAGCCACGCCTCGGCGGTCGTGTGCGCGATGGGCCCGCTTCGCCCCCACACACCCCGGGGCGGCACCTGCACCAACGCCATCCTGTTGCGGGCCGCGTACGCGAGCGACGCCGGGGGCCGGTCGCCCCATCCCGCCGTCCGGCCGTGTTCGGCGAGCAGCGCGCCGAGTTCCTTGCTCGTACGCGGCTTCTCCTCCACCAACGGCCGGGCGGCGGCGACCAACTCGTCCATGTCCAAGCCCTGGACGGGTTCGCCGTGGGTGTGGTTGGAGAACAGGTCGCGGTCCAGGACGGGCTGGATCAGCGGGCGCAGCCACAGGCAGTCGCGTGCGCTCACCAGGTGGATCGTCGAACGCATCAACGCGATGCGCACGAGTTGCCGGTCGAGGAGCAGCTGCCCGATCTGCTCCGGGCGCACGTCCTCCAGCCGTACGCCCAGGCCCACGTACCACGAGTGCGGCGTCTGCGCCTGGAGACCCACCAGATGCTCCACCGCCTCCACCACGGGCAGTGTCGAACGGGCCAGCAGCAGTTGCCGGTCGAGCGTGGCGCGGTTGAGCGCGCGGCGAGTGAGCATCGGTGTCACACGGGTCAGAGTAGGGCGGAAGAGTTCCCTTGCTCCGCGCCAAGCAGCCCTGCGAAGCCGCATCCCCGGCCTTGGGCAGTTCGGTAGACGGCCGGTCGCGGTGGGTGGCGGCCTTCACTATTGGTCGACGACGTGCACTTTCGGTGTGTGCAGCCGGCGCGGTTCGGTGGGGAGCGCGGCGCGGTTCCTGATGGTGATCAGCTCGTCGTCCCAGCGGGCTTCGCGCAGTTCGGCGTCCGTCATGCTCAGGCCGTCGGGGTGCCGTCCGATGGCGGCGAGGTGTCCGCGGTGTCCCCAGGCCAGCCGTTCGACTTTCCAGCCCGGCCAGGTCTCCCCCACACGCGCGAGGAGCCCCGGCGGGACGGTGGCGGTGGTCCAATAGCGCAGGCGACGGGCGCGCAGGTCGATGACCGCGCCGTCGGTCACGGCGTCCTCGGCGGCCAAGGGAAAAGGCGCCTCGGCGGCCAGGGCGCCCAGAAGAGACTCCCCGTGATGCGCCAGCAGCGGGACGATCGTGTTGGACAGTTGCCAGTGCGTGAGGGCCGCGTCGGCTTCGATGACGCTGACGAGGCAGGATGCGTCGGCGAGGGCGTCTGCGATCAGTTCGTGGTGGCGGACCGTGATCTGGCGGGTGTCCGGGTCCCAGTCGACAAACCAGTAGTCGCGAGCGGCCGGGTTCACCTCTACGGCCTCGGCCCTCGCCGGTTCGGGCGGGAGTCCGGGGAAGATCAGGCGGCGCAGTTCCTCGTCTCCGCCCCAGGCGTAGGCGACGTCCCAGTCCTCCCAGCCCGGCGTGGCCGCCTGGCGCAGGGCCATGCTCTCGCGGTGGCTGGCACCCGCGGGCGGCATGGTCAACGCGCAGCCGTAGAACCGGTACCGGCGCGTGGTCATGTCCAGGGCGATGCCCTGGCAGGACCGTGCCGTCTTCGGGGCTCCGTCGACGAGCCTGCCGTCGGCCCGGATCCTTTCCACGAGGCCGCTGCGGTCGTCGGCCCCCGTGAGGTGCCACCGGCCGTACTTCTCGTCCAACTCCCAGTGGGAGCCGTCTTCCAGGCGGACGAGATAGGCGGTCCAGCATCCCATCCGCGAACAGTACTGGTCGTACGCCAAGGCGCTCGAACGCGCGCGTGCCCTGACCAGCCGATCTGTCACTGTGCGCGGATATCGTGACGATCATGGCGCAGATCCGCTACCTCCAGGGCGACGCGACCTCCCCCCAGGCCGCAGGACCCAAGGTCATCGCGCACGTCTGCAACAACAGGGGTGGTTGGGGCAAGGGATTCGTCCTGGCGATATCCCGACGCTGGCCGGAGCCCGAAGCCGCCTACCGGCGCTGGCACCGCGACCGCGCCGCCAACGACTTCGGGCTGGGCGCGGTCCAGCTCGTCCAGGTCCGGCCCGACATCTGGGTCGCCAACATGATCGGCCAGCACGGCGTCAAGACCAGCCGGAGTTCCGGGCCGCCGATCCGCTACCAGGCGGTGCGGAAGTGCCTCCACCAGCTGGCCGCACACGCCATCGAGCTCGAAGCGACCGTCCATATGCCTCGCATCGGCTGCGGCCTGGCCGGCGGGCGATGGGACCGCATCGAACCGCTCGTCATCAGCGAGCTCACCGACCCCGGCATCTCCGTCACCATCTACGACACGCCATGAAAAGTTCGAGATCTCGGTGTCGGGGATGTCGAGAACGTGGGGGTGGCTCCGTCCCAGGGGCACGAGCGGCCGAGAACGGGCGCTCGACGGCACCGAGACAGGAGCGACGACCATGGAGCAGCACGAGATCACCGAGATCCTCAACCGGCCGTACAGCCAGGAGCTGCTGGCGCGTGATGTGACGCGGCTGGCCTACGTGGCCAAGGACGGCACGCCGCGCAACGTGCCGATCGCCTTCACGTGGAACGGCTCGGAGATCGTCATGTGCACCAGCAGGAACGCCCCGAAGCTGGCGCACCTGCGCGAGAACCCGATGGTGGCCCTCACGATCGACACCGAGGTGCACCCGCCGAAGATCCTGCTCATCCGGGGGCGCGCCGAGCTCGACGTCGTCGACGGCATCCCGGACGAATACCTCCAGATGAACGGCAGCTACGACATGACGCCCGAGCAGCGCGTCGAGTGGGAGGCCGAGGTCCGCTCCCTCTACGACGGCATGGTCCGCATCGTCGTCACGCCGACCTGGGTGAAGCTCATCGACTTCGAGACCACGCTGCCCAGCGCGGTCGAGGAGCTGGCGCGGCAGCGGGCCGAACGCCAGAGCGCCTGATCCAGCAACGTGAGCCGTGGCAGGCGCAGGCCCCTCGCGCCGCTTTGCCCAAGCCATGCCGTGTCAGAATCCTCGGCATGAGCGCCCCGACCCTCACCGAGCGCAGGCCGCCCTGGGTCGTCTTCACCTCTGGTGACGATTCGTGGGTGGCCTCCGAAACGGCGGCGCTCCAAGAACAGGGCGGGCTCGTCTTCCGACTGGACGGTCGAGAACTGCTCGACCCGGCTTCACTGTTCCGCGCCTTCGCCCGGGAATTGTCCTTCCCCGGTTACTTCGGCCACAACTGGGACGCGCTCGTGGAC
Source organism: Actinomadura sp. NPDC048021 (assembly GCF_040653135.1). Taxonomy (NCBI): domain Bacteria; kingdom Bacillati; phylum Actinomycetota; class Actinomycetes; order Streptosporangiales; family Thermomonosporaceae; genus Actinomadura; species Actinomadura sp. NPDC048021. The sequence goes on along the minus strand of NZ_JBEZJQ010000018.1, from coordinate 91,608 downwards.
TGCCTGCACGATTGGCACGGCCCCGGGCACGGCGAGCGGGACGTCGCCGTCCTCGTCGACGACGCCGACGGGTTGGCCGGTGCGGAGTTCCTGGGCCTGCTCGTCTCGGTGCTCTGCCAGGCGGCCTGGAAGGCCAACCTGCAACTCGACGCCGACGGGGTCCCGCACGAGGACAGGAAGCCGTTCGCCTTGCACTTCGTGCTGCTGCTCGACCACACCCCGCCCGCCGTCCTCGCCGAGGCGGCGGCGAGCGGCAGGTCCGCATTGGTCCCCGGCAGCACGGGAATTTCGTTGGACCAATGCGAAACGATCACAATACGCGACCATGATCTACCTCAAAGCCACGACAAAGGATCGGGTCGGCCCCAAGAGGACGGCACAACACCAAAGTAGGTAAGCACCGTTCGGCCGGCCGTTAAGTGCAACCGTTTTCGTTGCCGACCCGTGATGTCGCTCTCTTGATCATTCTTGGTACCGTTCCCCGGATGGCGGAAGCCAGCGCGCGGACCGATCTCCTGTATCCGCGCAAGGAAAACCCCTGGGGGGCACGTATGAAGACGGCTCTGCGCCGAACTGTGCTGTCATTGTCAGCACTCACCGTCACCACTGTCGGAACTCTGTCCCTCATGAGTCCGGCCAACGCCGCCGCCGCCTACTCGGTGCCAGGTGTCTGCGGCAGCGGCTACAAAGAAGTGCGAAGCATCGCCCTTTCCGGCTACAACAAGACCGCCGACGGGTGGGGCACCGTCGCATACGTGAAGATCGGCTACAACGCCGGCAACGGCAAGAACTGCGCCTTCACGCAAAAGTCGACGACGAACTACAGCTACGGAAAACTGTCCGAAGTCAGCGTCAAACTGCGGGAGCTGCGCTACGGGGACACCTCCTACGACGTCAACGGGCCTTACCGGTATTTCGCGGGACCGGTCTATGTGTCCGCCCGTAACACCTGCATCAATGTCTGGGGCTGGGAAGACTGGGCAGGCTCGTATGACTTCGGCCCGATAGCCTGCGGCTGAGCGCACCGGTCCAGTCGCCGTGGTCGCGCTGTCCTCGACAGTGCGACCACATCGGTGTCCGCGCCCCCACACCGAAGCCGACGAGGGTGTGTCAGCGGTCAGCATGGCGAGGCTCAGGCGGGAGACTCGCCCCCGGCCGGGTCCTCCAGGAGGACCTCTCCCCAGCAGGCCGTGCCCTCGTCGGTCCAGTGGCTGCCGTGCTGGCAGCCGTCCGAGCCGGTCCAGATCTGCGCCACCACCTGCCGGGGGCTGAACTCCTTCGGCACCGCGTCGTGCACGGTGATCCTCACGAGCCGCCGTCCGTCCTTGGTCAGCACCCTGCAGTCGAGCCTGACGCCCCCCGGAAGCACGGGGTTCTCGTCGGCGCCGATGTCGATGCCGTGGGAACGCGCGATGTCGCGATGTTGAACGGTCGGGGGCCGCATTCCTCTCTCGCGGACGGCGACGCTTTCGCGCCTTCGCAGGTGCTCGTGGAACGAGAAAGCGTCCCGGCGTTGGGCGGCTGATGCCGCCTTTCTGCCGGGACGCCTCGTGCTGAAGGTCCACGGAGCTTCAGATCCCGTGGACCCCCGGGTGTTCACCCTTGCCGTCGCCGTCGCCGCTGTCAGACGGCGGCGACGCCGCAGATCTCAGGGCCCGCCTGCGGCACCGTCAGGAGACGGAGGAACCGGCGGGCCGGTGGTGTCCGCGACCCACGATGGGGACGTCGGCCCCGCCCACGAGCGGGCGCAGCCGGTCCTTGTGGATCTCGGCGATGACGACCTTGTTGACGTTCACCGCCTCGGCGACCTTGAAGTCGACCACGAGGCTGGAGAGCCGGTAGGCCTCGACACCCGTCATTCCCAGGACGCCGACGAGGTAGTCGACGACCTCCTCGGCCGCGATCCGCATGGCCAGGTTGAGATCCGCGTGGATCCCCGTGCACCAGACGTGATCACGGTTCTCCGCGCGGGGGAACTTCAGGGCGCCGCCCTTGTGCACGAAGAACTGGACGGTCACCTTCATCGAGTGCTCGACGGCGGTCTGGTCGACCTCGCCGTGCCCCTGCGCGCCGTGGGTGTCGCCCGTGTAGTACATACCGCCCGGCTGGAAGACCGGGAGGTACAGCGTGGACCCCGCGACGAGATCGCGGAAGTCCATATTGCCGCCCCACCTGCCGGGCGGGTTGGCGGAGACGGCGCCGACCCCGGTGGGCGGCGCGACCGCCATGATCCCCGCGAACGGCCTGAAGGGGATCTCGATGCCGCCCCCGAAGGCGTAGAACCGCTGCTCGGGATCGAGCCGGAGCAGGCGGGAGGTCCGCCGCTCCAGAAGATCGCCGAGGACCCCGAGGCCGGGGCCGCTGCTGTTCACGCCGTAGGGAACGCGCGGCGAGACATCCAGAACGCGGATCTCCAGCACGTCGCCCGGTTCGGCGCCCTCGACGCCGATCGGCCCCGTGAGGACGTGGCCGCTCGATCCCTCCGGACGCGGCATCGCCGCCACTTCCAGCAGCTCGGGCAGCACCTGGTCGGCGGGCACCCCCAGTGCCCGGAAGTAGGCGATCGGGCCCTCGGGAGCGGTCGCCCCGGTCCAGCTGACGGTGTTGATGGTGACGCACGCGCCAGGCTTGACGGTCAGGACGGGTTCCGAGCCGGGGACGAAGAGGCCCCAGCCCGCGGTCTTTCGACTGGTCTCCAATACCACTGCCTCGGGCGAGCAGGATCGGAGCCTGTCAGGCATCTCACTCATGCGAGACGTCCTTTCTCGTTTTCGGCGTTCAGCCTTGCCGCCTTGTGCGGCCTTGCAGGGGGGACCGTCCGTTTCCCGCCGCGCCCGGCACGGAGCGTGAGCCGGTCAGCGGGTATCCGGCCGCCTCGCCGGGAGGCCGGCGGTTCGTCGAGGTGGATCCCGCGGGAAAGCGAAAAGCGCCGGGCCCGTTGATCGGGCCCGGCGCTTCTGGTCGTCGTTCGCGGGTGTCAGATGCGGGTCATGGCGGACCTGTATCCGCCGCCGGGGTAGACCCATTCGCCGGTGAGGGCGTTGCCGTCAGGGCTGAAGGTGCCTTCGAAGTAGGCGGGGCTGCCCTTGGCGCCGCCCCAGATGGTCAGTTTGTCGCCGGTCAGCTCGTAGACGTAGTCGAGGGTGTTGCCGAGCGAGTCGTAGTACCGCGACATCACGTCCTCGCCCGCGGGTTCGCCGAACGGGCGGAGCTTGCCGATCACTTCGATGCCGGTGACCGGTTCGCCCAACTGGGTGAGGTCGACGTGCTGGAGCAGGAAGTAGCGGCCGGGCATCCACTCGTAGCGGACGGTCCCCTCGGCGCCGCCGGTGACCTTCCAGGCTCCGACCAGGCGGTCGAGGGCCTGAACCTCGACGCTCGGCTGGTCGCTCTCGTTCGGAACGTTCTCGTTCGGGCTCTTCTCGGACATCGTGTCCTCCTCTTCGCGGGTGTTCGCCGGTACCTCGGAGCCCCCGGACGCTTTCGGACATGACACCGATGTGACGTAGGTCACTTCTGCGGGACGTCGAGATCCGGGGCCCGGTCCCGAGGTAGCGGCGAGAACCCATCGATGAGGAGGAATCCATGACCACCGCCATCGCCCCTTCGGTCGGCGTCCGCCGGACGTCCCGCGTCCTGGTCGCCGGCGCCCTCACCGGGCCGCTGTTCTTCGCCTCGGCCGTCACCCAGATGGTCATGCGGGACGGCTTCGACATCAGGCGGCACCCGATCAGCCAGCTCGCCACCGGTGATCTCGGCTGGATCCAGATCGTCACGTTCGTGCTCGCCGGGCTGGGCGGCGTCGCCCTGGCCGTCGGCCTCAGGCGCACGATCACCGAGGGGGCCGGGCGGTGGGCGCTGCCCGTCCTCGTCGGGGTCTTCGGGGCCGGGCTGGTGGCCGCCGGGCTGCTCCCGATGGATCCGGAGAACGGCTTCCCGGCCGGCACACCGGAGGGGCCGGTCGACCAGATGTCCTGGCACGGGGTCGCGCACTCGGTCGCGGCGGCCGTCGCCTTCACGGCCCTCGCCATCGCGGCCGCCGTGATGACCGTCCGGTGCGCGCGCCGTCGGGCCGTGCTGCCGGCCGTGCTGAACGGGGCCGTCGCTCTCGTCCTGCTGGTGCCCATGTCGCCGGATCACATGAGCCTGCAGATCGCGCTGAACGGCCTGGTCGCCTTCACCTGGACGACCGTCGTCGCACTGTCGCTGCGCCGCCGGAGCACGCACCCGGGCTGACCTGGCTGTACAGCGGGAACCTGGCTCGTGCACTGTGGGACCAAGGGGAGGATCGCCATGAAGTACCTGCTGCTCAGCTACACCCCGGCCGCCGCCTGGGACGCCGCCACCGCCGACGCTCCGTCGGAGGAGGCGCTCGCCGCGTTCGCCGAGTACCAGAAGGTCGAGCGGGAACTGACCGAGACGGGCGAGTTCGTCACCAGCGAGGGGCTCGGCCACCCGGTGGTCAGCACGACGGTGCGCCGGGCGCCGGACGGCGTGGTCGCGACCGACGGGCCGTTCGCCGAGCTCAAGGAGGTCCTGGCCAGCTTCGCCGTGATCGACGTCGCGGGCCGGGAACGCGCCGTGGAGATCGCTTCGCGGATCGTGGAGGTGCTCGGCGAGCCGATCGAGATCCGGCCGATCATGGGGGAGGAGTTCGCGGCGTGAACGGCGACGTCGAGCATCTGCTGCGCGCGGAGGCGCCGCAGGTGCTCGGCGCCCTGGTGCGGCGCTTCGGACGCTTCGACATCGCCGAGGACGCCGTCCAGGAGGCCCTGCTGGCGGCGAGCGATGACTGGCCTGCCCGGGGCGTGCCGGAAGACCCGCGGAGCTGGCTGATCAGGATCGGCTACCGGCGCATGGTGGACCTGCTCCGCTCCGACCAGGCGCGGCGCCGGCGGGAGCACGAGGCCGGGATGACCGAGCTGGCCATGGGGGCGCCGGCCCGCCGGGCCGGTCCCCCGCCGGAGGTCGACGACAGCCTCACGCTGCTGATGCTGTGCTGCCATCCCGCGCTGAGCACCACGTCGCAGGTCGCGCTCACGCTGCGCGCGGTCGGCGGCCTGACGACCGCCGAGATCGCGCACGCCCACGGCACGACCGAGGCCACCATGGGGACGCGGATCAGCCGCGCCAAGCAGCGGCTGGCCCGCGCCGGCGCCCGCTTCACTCCCCCGACCGACGCCGACCGGGACGAGCGGATGGCCGCCGTGATGCGGGTGCTCTACCTCGTCTTCAACGAGGGCTACACGGCCACGGCCGGGCGGGAGCTCGCCCGCGTCGACCTGACGCGGGAGGCGATCCGGCTGGCCCGCATGCTCCACGCCTCGCTCCCGGGCGACGCCGAGGCGACGGGCCTGCTGGCGTTGATGCTGCTCACCGATTCGCGGCGCCGGGCCCGCACCGGCGCCGACCGCGAGCTGGTGCCGCTGGACGAGCAGGACCGCACGCGCTGGGACCCGGACCTGATCCGCGAGGGCACCGAGCTGATCGACGGCGTCTGGAACCGCGGCGCGGCGGGCCCGTACCGGCTTCAGGCGGCCATCGCCGCCGTGCACGCGGCGGCCGCGTCGCCGGAGGAGACCGACTGGCCGCAGATCGCGATGCTGTACCTCTGGCTCGAACGCCTCACGCCCACCGCGCCGATCCGGCTCAGCCGCGTGGTGGCGGTCGCCCGAGCGTTCGGACCGGCCCGGGGCCTGGCCCTCCTGGACGACCTCAACGGCCGGCACCGCCTGGACCGCGACCCCCTCACGCGGCAACGCGAGCGCGCGGTGCGCGCCCACCTTCTGCAGATGACCGGCGACGACGCGTCCGCCGCCGCTCTGTACCGCCAGGCGGCCGCCCTGACCGAGAACCAGGTGGAGCAGCGCTACCTGCTCGGCAAGGCCGACCGCCTCGACTGACCACGGCATGTCCGGTCGCTGCGGGGGCGGCGGCCGTGAGTCCGGCCGCCTCGGCTCAGGTATCGAGATATCGTGGTCTGTCGGTTCGACTGTGAGGGAGATGGCTGATGGCCGCGGCGGCGGAGTTGGGGCCGGAGGAGCTGATCGACGTGTTCAAGGCCCTCGGCAATCCCGCCCGACTGCAGATCATGCAGTGGCTGAAGGAGCCCGAGCGGCACTTCGGCGAGTGGGAGCCGATCGCGGACCGCGAGGAGGTCGGCGTGTGCGTCACGCACATCCAGGCCAAGGCGGGGCTCGCCCAGTCGACCGTCTCCAGCTACATGAGCACGCTCGAACGGGCCGGGCTCGTGCGGGCGACCCGGGTGGGCAAGTGGACCCACTACCGGCGGGACGAGGAGCGGCTGGCGCGGCTGGCGGAGGCGCTCGCCATCACCATCTGATTGACGAATCGCGATATGTCGATATGATTTTCCCATGTCGACCTCGGATGCCGCTCCCCTCGCCCTGATCGTCCACGCCCATCCCGAGCCCCGCTCGTTCAGCACCGCCCAGATGACCACCGCGGCCCAGGCCCTGCGCGAGGCCGGTTACCGCGTCGACGTCCTCGACCTCTACGCCGACGCCTGGGCCCCGACCCTCGCCCGCGACGACTTCCCCTCGGTGGAGGGCCACTTCAAGCCGCAGGCCGAGCAGATGCGCGCGGTCAGGGAAGGGACGCTCGACGCGACCGTCCAGGCCCACCTCGACCGCCTGCTCGCCGCCGACCTGCTCGTGCTGTCGTTCCCGATGTGGTGGTTCTCGCTGCCCGCGATCCTCAAGGGATGGGTGGACCGCGTCTTCGCCATGGGGGCGGTCTTCGGCGGCGACCACGGTCTCTTCGAGAACGCGGCCCTCGCCGGCAAGCGAGCGATGCTGCTGTTCACGACCGGCGGTCCCAGCGAGATGTTCCAACCTGGCGTCTTCGGCTCCATGGACGACTTCCTGTTCCACATCCATCGCGGAATGCTGGAGTTCGTCGGCTACCGGGTGCTCGACCCCGTGGTCACCTATGGACCGGCCCACATGACCGACCAGAAACGGGCGGCGGCGCTGGAGACGGTCAGGGAGTCCGTCACGCTCATCGCGGCGGATCCCGCGTCGCGCGACGCCTCACTGGTGTGAGCCGCTCCCGCCGGTGAACCGCGGGACGCGCCGCCGGGCCGGACGGCCCACCCGCCCGCTTGGACATGTCCTAGTTTTTCTGTAATCGACGGGAGGGTGGCGGGGTCTCTTCTGGCGTGGCCGAACGGTTCGGTCCGGTGGCGCGAAGGGATGCGGATGGACGGCGGCGAGGAGCGGCTGGTCGCGGCGGCGCAGGCCGGGGACGCGGCGGCGAGGGAACGGCTGGTGTCGACCTGCCTGCCGCTGGTGTACAACGTCGTCGGCCGGGCGCTGGACGGCCACGCGGACGTGGACGACGTCGTCCAGGACACCATGCTGCGGATGCTGAACGGCCTCGGCGGCCTGCGCGACCCGTCGCGGTTCCGGTCCTGGCTCGTGGCGATCGCGATGAACCAGGTGCGGCGCCGGTGGTCGGCGAACCGGAGGCGCCCCGCCGTCGGCCTGGACGCCGCGCACGAGATCCCCGACCCCGGCGGCGACTTCGTCGAGACCACCATCGTCCGGCTCGGGCTGTCCGGGCAGCGCAAGGAGATCGCCGAGGCCACCCGGTGGCTGGACCCCGCCGACCGCGACCTGCTCTCGCTGTGGTGGTTAGAGGTCTCGGGCGAGCTGACGCGCACCGAACTCGCCGCGGCCCTGGACGTGAAGCGGCGCCACGCGGCCGTGCGCGTGAACCGGATGAAGGAGCAGCTGGAGACGGGACGGCTCGTGGTCCGCGTGCTCGCCGCGACGCCGCCGTGCCCGGGCCTCGCCGAGGTGACGGCCTCGTGGAACCGGCGGCCCACGCCCGTGTGGCGCAAGCGGATCGCCCGCCACGCGCGCGGCTGCGACGCCTGCCGCGCGCACCGGCGCAGGCTCGCCCCGGCGGAGGCGCTGCTCGCGGGCATGGTCCTCGTCCCGCCCCCGGCCCGTCTGTCGGCGGCGGACCTGGCGAACGCCAAGCTGTCGGGCGCGGACGTCGCCCTGCACGCCTCGCGCGGGGCCCGGACGGCGGCGATCGTCGGGACGGCCACGGTGGCGGCGGTCGCGGTGGCCGTCTGGTTCTTCGCCGTGCCCGGCGACGAGCCGCCCCCGGCCGCCGCGCTCCCGAGCGCGCCCGCCGCCACTCCGAGCGCGGCGCCGACCTCCTCCGAACGTCCGTCGCCCACCCCGTCCAAGACCCGACGCTCGCCGAAGCCGCGCAAGACGTCCACGGCGCCCCTCAGCCCGGGACGCCAGGTCGTCCGCCTCGCCAACATCCAGCGGGCCAGGCACGGGTGCCGTCCCCTGCGCGAGAATCCGAGGCTGACCAGGGCGGCCCAGAGGCACTCCGCCGACATGGCGGCGCGGCGCGTGCTCTCCCACGACGGCGCGGGCGGGCAGGATCCGGGCGCCCGCATCACCGCCGCCGGATACCGGTGGCGGGCCTGGGCGGAGAACATCCAGCAGGGCGCCGCGACGCCGTCCTCGGCGGTGTCGAGCTGGATGACCAGCACCTACCACCGCGCCAACATCCTCAACTGCGACTACACCGAGATCGGCGTGGGCGTCGCGTCCGGCCCCGGCGGCCCCTGGTGGACGCAGGACTTCGCCTCACCTCAGTGAGGCGTGCGCGCCGGACGGGTTCGCGCCCCTCCCGTGCGCGCACGCCTCCGCACGTCAGCGGGCGCCGAAGTTCTGCGTCCAGTACGGGGTCCCGGACTTGAGCGCCACACCCACGCCGATGTTCTTGAACCGGCAGTTGAGGATGTTGGCCCGGTGCCCGGAGCTGTTCATCCAGGCGGACATGACGGCGGCGGGCGTCCGCTGGCCGTAGGCGATGTTCTCGCCATAGGTGGACCAGCGGTAACCGGCGGCGGTGATCCGGTCGCCCGGGCTCCTGCCGCTGGGGTTGGTGTGGTCGAAGAAGCCGCGGGCGACCATGTCGGCGGAGTGGCCCTGCGCGGCGGCCTGGAGGCGGGAGTCGACGGTCAGGGCCCCGCAGCCGTTCTTGGCGCGCTCGGCGTTGGTCAGGGCGACGACCTGCTGGGCGAGCGTGCCGCCGCCCACGCTGCCGCCGCCGGGCGCCGTGGAACGGGGCGCCGGCGTGACCGGCCGCTTCTTCTTCTGCGGACGCTTCGTGATGTGCTTCGCGGGCTTCTTCGCGACGGTCGAGCGCTTGGCGGTCTTGGAAGCCGTGGGCTTGCCGGCGGGCGCCTTCGCCTTGGCGGGGGACGGGGTGGGCGCGGGGGCCGCGCGGTCGGCGACCGGCCTGGAATCGGCCGGGGCCTCCGAAGACCCGGTGACCCCGTAGGCGACCCCGGCCGTCAGGGCGACCACGCTCGCGCTCGCGCCGACGGCGGCCCACCACCGCCCGCTCGGACGCGGCGCCCGCCCGTAGCTGCCGCGGCGCGTCCGGGGACTCCGTCTCGACCCCGTGCTGTTCCTCTCGCTCACGTGAGCCTGCCTTCCTGGTTTCCGAGGATTTGTCGGACACCTGGGAGACCTGGCGGGTACGCCCGGATAACAGAAAGTGCGAGCGAAATCTGAGAATCGTTCCTACCTGCGAGAACGTGACGGGAGGCGAGTCGACTCAAGATCGCGTGTGCGGGAGCGGAGGGGCCTGGTTCCCGGCGGCACGTGTCCTCGGGGCGACAGCGGCCCGGCCGGGATCGAGATAAAGCGTTCTCACTCGGTGAGATCCTGCGTATTCTCCTCGTGGCCTCGGGCGCGGCGAGGGAAGGACGCGGGATGAGCGGAAGCGGAGGCAGGGCGCGATGAATCCGTACGGAGGAGGACAAGCGCCCGGACCCGGGTGGCAGCCCGGACCGCCGCCGCAAGGTCCCTGGCAGCAACCCCAAGGCCCCTGGCAGCAGCCGCAAGGCCCTTGGCAGCAGGGGCAGGGCTCATGGCAGCAGCCGCAGGGCCCGGGGCGGCCCCCGCAGGGTCCGTGGCAGCCGGGTCCGCCGCGCCGGATGACGTTCGGGCGTCTCTTCAATCCGTTCGCCGTCGGGAGCGCGGTCTTCACGCCGTCCCGGCCGGAACGCGTGCACGACCCGGCGGTGAAGAAGGTGCAGATCTGGCGAACGGTCGTCGGTCTGGTCGCCGTCACGTGGATGCTGTTCTCCTACGGGCTGGCGAAGGACCCCAACGGCGTGTTGGACGACCGCTTCGCCCAGATCCGCACCACCCTCATCACGCTGGCGGTGACGTTCCCGATCGCCGTCACCGTCTTCATCGCGGCGGCCCGTCCGCCCAACCGGCGCCTGTACCTGCGCCGCGCGGCCAAACCCGCCGGGGCGCTGCTCACGCTGGCGATAACGCTCGCCGCGCCGAGACTGGCCACGGGGCTGGGCTATGTGACCGAGGACACCGACTGGACGGCGTCACCGTGGCGGCTGGTGCTGCTGTTCGCGATCGGCGCCTTCTCGTTGTGGTACATCCCCTTCGGCCTCTACGGCATCGTGCAGTCACTCGTGCACGTCTTCCGGACGGCCGACCTCCACGACACGGTCCCGCCACTCCTCGCGACGCTGCTCGTCTGGGAGGTCGCCGTCTTCGACGTCTTCCAGGGCGCCTACGGCGGCGTCCCGTTCGTGGTGCGGCTGGGGTTCATCCTGGGAGCACCGCTGTCCGTCACCGCCGTGGCGATGTGGGAGCTGCGGCGTCTGCGGACGCGGCACGGCCTCACCGTGCGCGGGGCGCTGGGCCGCTGAGCCGCCGCGGCCGTCGATGGGCCGTCGCTTCCGACGGCCCATCGACGCGGTCTTCTAGAGGGATCGCTTGCTCAGGAGGAGGTTCGGGGTGCCGGACGGGTTGCCGGTGATCTTTCCGCTGACGGCGTTGGAGACGAGCCAGCTGCGGATCGTGCTGTAGGACGCGTCCCCGTTCGCGGACTTGTACAGCGCCGCGACCCCGGTGACGTGCGGGGTCGCCATCGACGTGCCGCTGATGGTGTTGGTCCCGCCGTTCAGCCAGGTGGAGGTGATGCCCGTCCCGGGCGCGTACAGCTCCACGCAGCTGCCGTAGTTGCTGTAGGACGCCTTGGCGTCGGTGCTCGTGCTCGCAGCGACGGTGGTGGCGTTGCTCGCGCTGGCGGGCGAGTAGTTGCAGGCGTTGCCGTTGTCGTTGCCCGCGGCGACGGCCAGGAAGACGCCGGAGCTCGCGAGGTTGTTCGCGGCCGTGTTCACCGAGGACGAGTAACCGCCGCCGAGCGACATGTTCGCCACGGACGGACCGCTGTGGTTCTGGGCGACCCAGTTCATGCCGGCGATGACACCGGAGTTGGTGCCGCTGCCCTGGCAGTTCAGGACGCGGACGCCGCGCAGGTTGACCCTCTTGGCGACACCGTAGCTCGTGCCGCCGACCGTCCCCGCGACGTGGGTGCCGTGGCCGTTGCAGTCGACGCCGTTGCCGCCGGTCGCGTCGTAGACGTTGCTGGCCCTGCCCCCGAAGTCCGGGTGGGACGGGTAGAGGCCGGTGTCGATGATGTAGGCGGTCACTCCGGACCCGGCGGCGTTGTAGGTGTAGCTCTTGGACAGCGGAAGGCTGTCCTGGTCGATGCGGTCGATCCCCCACGACGGCGGGTTCTGCTGCGTGGTGGCGACGCGCACGACCGCGTCCTGCTCGACGGACGCGACGCCGGGCGTACGGCGCAACTTGGCGAGCTGGTCGGAAGTGAGCTTCGCGGAGAATCCGTTCAGCACCTTCCCGAACCGGTGGCCCGCGCTGATGCCGTTCTTGGAGACGGTCCTGCCGACCGAGACACCGGACTTCAGCGTCACGATGTACTGGCCGCTGACGCCCTGACCGGGTGCCGCGAGAGTCAGCGGGGCGTTGGGGGTCACCGCCTGCGCGGGAGTCGCCAGGACGGCCGCGAGGGGAGCCGCGGCCAGGACGGCGAGCAGGGGCTTTCTCATTCGTAACTCCGTTTCGTGCGGGGGCCCGGCCTGCGGAAAGGCCGGATTCACGAAGGGCGAATGAGAGGAGGATCAAACAGAACGTGAACAATCGTCAATTATTCGACGACAACGTGATTTCAATGTCAACGCCATCCCACCCCGATCCCGGCCCCGGCGCCTCTGGCCGTCACCGGCCGGAGCGCCCACAATGCGGGGAGGAGAGGGACGGTGCCACGAATGGAACGCGAGCACTACGGCCGCCTTCTGCGGCTCGCCTACCTGACACTCGACGACGGAGACCACCCGCTCTCGCCCGCCCGCCGGGCCGTCGCCGAGGCGATGCGGGTGCGGCGCGGCGGCTATCCGGCCATGCGTGCAAAGCTCGTCGCGACCCTGCTCAAAGACCCGCCGACCGGACGGCACCGGCTTCGCGGCCTCCTCTTCGAGCCCGCGCGCGGCGAACCGGGCCCCGTCCGGACGGCTCTCCTGGAGTTACCGCCGCACGAGCGGCTCGCCTACCTGCTCCACCGGGACGGGCTCTCCGCCCCCGAGGTCGTCGCCGAGCTGGGCGTCCATCTCCCGATCGTCTTCGGGGACGTCGACGGGACCATCAGCGCCGTGGGCGACCGGACGGACATGGACGAGGCCGCGCAGCGAGCCGAGATCGAGGCGTTCGACCCCGACCTCGTGCGGCTGCGGCCGCCGCTCACCTTCCCGCGCGCGGGGCGCGCCGCCGTGGCGGTCGTGGTCGCCGCGGCGCTCCTGACGGTCGCCGGGGCCTTCCTCACCCGGGCGGACGAAGGCCGCGGCGCGCCCGCCCTGATCGGTCTCCATGCGTGGTCGGCGAACAGCACGCCGAGCATCGACGACTGGCCCTCGCAAGGCCCCCTCCTCCGCGACGCGAAGCTGCTGCGGCGGGCGGCGGACGCCTGGCGCGGCGACCGCCGCGACCCGCCGCTCGGCCGCGTCGTCGTCCTGTACGCCGGGACGGTGGACGGCGCGTCGCTGGTGGTGCTGCGCGACTCCCCCGGACCGCGGGACACGACCAGCGTGGCGCAGTACTTCGAGCGGCGGCTGTCGCGGGGCGTGGAGTCGGTCCGCAAGCTCGGGACCGACGCGGGGCAGCTCATCATGGTCGGCATGACGTGGCGCTACCTCGTCCCGCCGTGGCTGCTGGACGTGCGGGCCGCGGTGCCGTCCGGGCGGTCCCCGGAATGGCGGCCGGTGGACGTCCGGGACGGGCTGAGCGCTCCACTGCCGTGGAACTGGTTCACGCCGAGGTGCCAGAACTACGTGGTGTTCCAGATGAGGTCCGGGGTGGGGACGGTCACCCAGCTCGCCTCGAACGATCCGCGGTCGGCGGCGCCGCGCGTGTGGTTCCGGGAACCGGCGGAGCAGGAGCGGCCGTCCGGGTGGGCGGCGCTGAACGCCGTCGCCTGCGCGGGGGCGACGTCCCTGAGCGAGTCGGGCGACCTGCGGCTGGGGCGGCTCTGGAGCGGGCGCCTGCCCGACGGCGGCGGCCGCGCGACCCTGCTCACGGTGGACGCGTCCTCCCCGCCGGGCGGCGCGGGCCGCTCGATGCTGATCTCCGAGGACGGGCAGGCGCTGTCGGAGCGGGGAGGGACGAACGGCGACTTCGCCTCGCCCGGCGAGACGACGACCGCCGCGGTGTGGTGGCGGTCGCCCCGGCGCTGGCGGCTCGTGGCCGCGGCGGGGCCGGGCGTCGCGCGGCTGAGGTCGGTCGGCGAGCTGGGCTCCCACGAGGACGCGCCGGACCGGCAGGGCGACGCCCCTCTGCTCATGGTGCCGGGCCCGCGCACCGGTGACGCGGCCGACCTGCCGGTCGTCCAGGTCGTGGCGTACGAGCGGGACGGGGACCGCACGGTCGTCACCCCCCGCTGACGGGGCCCGGGGCGCGGCCGGTCACTTCAGGTTGGCGGTGAGGGTCCCCTCGGCGCCGAACAGCTCCTCGCGCCAGCGTTCCAGCAGGTCGGTGCTGTCGAAGTCGTCCGGGTGGAAGCCGGGCTCGTTGTAGGCGCGCAGGCGCCGGATCACCTCGCGTTTGAGGAACGGCGAGTGCCGGAGCGCGGCGAGGCTGCGGCGCAGCCGTCCGGGACGGTAGGCGGCGGGGTCGCCCAGCACCGAGACGGCCGTGCCGGTGACCATGAGGAACAGGAACCCGGCGCTGATGACCCGCATGGTCCGGACGCGGGTGCGCTCGGTGCCGCCGACGTGCCGGAAGACGTCGAACGCGACGGCCTTGTGCTCGGACTCCTCCAGCGCGTGCCACAGCAGGATCGACCGGACGCTGGTGTCGCCGAGCAGGTCCCGCGCGCGGGGATCGGTGAGCAGGCACTCGGCCACGGTCGCGGTGTAGTGCTCCAGCCCGGCGGTGAAGCCGAGGCGGACGATCGGCGGCAGGAAGCGGTCGGCGAGGCGCAGGTCGCGCTCGACGACGGCGGAGATCCGATGGGTCGGGTAGCCCATCGCGCGGAGCGTCCGGTTGAGGTGGTCGTGCTCGCGCCCGTGGACGACCTCCTGCCCGATGAAGCCGCGCACCCGGGCGGCGAGGTCCGGGTCGGTGACGCGGTCGCGGTAGTGCCGCACCGAGCGGACGAAGAAGTCCTCGCCAGGCGGGAACGTCGCGGACAGCAGGGCCACGAGGTGGCTCATGACCAGGTCGCCGTCCACGTAGTGGCGGCGCAGGGATCCCCTCGGGTGGTCGAAGGCGACCCGGCGGGTCTGGATGGCGTGCTGGGTCATGCGGACCTCATCTCGGACGCGGGGGCGTGTGGGGGGCCGAGTAGACGTAGTCGTCCAGCGGGAACGTGCGGGCGGCGTGCGCGGCCTGCGCCGCACTCGTCGGCCGCAGATAGGGCGTGTCACCGTGATGGTCGAAGTAGTAGCTGTTGGCGGTGGCGCAGCCGTTGGTCGCCCAGAGGGAGCCGGCGAGCCGCTCGCGCATGCGGTTCGTCCAGCGCTCGGTCGGCTCGGGACGCACCTCCACCGAGGTCGCGCCCCGGCGGCGGGCCTCCTTGATCACGCGGACGACGTGGGCCGAGGTCGTCTCGACGAGCTGGTGCCAGGTGCCGCCGACCCAGCCGTACGGGCCGAACATCATGAAGTGGTTGGGCAGCCCGGGGATGCTGATGCCCTCGTACGAGGCGAGCCGGTTCTCGGTGTAGAACGTCGCGAGGTCGAAGCCGTCGCGGCCGCGCACTGGGGTCCGGCGGTAGACCTCCGGGTCGCTGGCCAGGCGGAACCCCGTCGCGAGGACGATGGCGTCCACGTCGCGTTCGCGGCCGTCCGCGGTGCGCACGCCCGTGGGGGTGACCCGGTCGATGGGGTCGGTGACCAGGGCGACGTTCGGCCGGTTGAAGGTCCTGAGGTAGGTGTTGGAGACGGACGGGCGCTTGCAGCCGAGACCGTAGCCGGGCGTCAGCCTCCGCCGGGTGCCGGGATCCCTGACCTGCGTCCGGTACCAGAGGGATCGGGCCAGCCGCGCGCCGCCGTGGGCGAGGTAGGGCGCCCTGCCGTGCCCGACGACCAGGTCGACCAGGACCATCTCGACACCGCGCGTGGCCGTTCGGCGCACCGCGTCCTGGACGCGCGGGGCGCGCCGGAACAGCCACCGCACCGGGCGCGGGACGGGCGCGTCCAGCTTCGGCCCCACCCAGATCGGGGTGCGCTGGTAGACGTCGAGGCGCGCGGTCAGCGGCGCGATCTCGGGGATGATCTGGACGGCGCTGGCGCCCGTCCCGACGACCGCGACCCGCTTGCCGGTCAGGTCGCAGCCGTGGTCCCAGCCGGACGAGCGCAGCACCGCGCCCCGGAAGTCGTCGAGGCCCGCGAGGCCGGCGGGTCTGGGATCGACGAACGCGCCGATCGCGCTGACCACGAAGCGGGCCGTCACCTCCCCTGCGGGCGTCCGCAGGCGCCAGAGCCCGGCGTCCTCGTCCCAGGCGCGCTCGGTGACCTCGGTGCGCAGGCGGACGTGGCGGCGCACGCCGTACCGGTCGGCGAGCCGGTCGATGTACTCCTTGACCTCGGAGCCCGGCGCGAACACCCGGCTCCAGCGCGGGTTGAGGGCGTAGCTGAACTGGTACGCCTGCGCGGGCACGTCCACGCCGATCCCGGGGTAGACGTTGTCGCGCCACGTCCCGCCGATGTCCCCGGCGCGCTCCAGGACCACGAAGTCGTCGATCCCGGCGCGCAGGAGCGCGATCCCCATGCCGATCCCGCTCAGTCCGGCCCCGATGATCGCGACCTCGGCGTCCGGCATGGGCACCTCCTGCTATTGGAGTACCTGTCGAATATACATCCGGAGGTCCACCGCGCCAGGTGTCGTCAGGTACACCCTCCGTCCGGGTTCTCGGCCCAGTGCCGCCGGGTCCGGCGACCGGCAGTGTTGATCACGTTCGGCAGACGACCCTCCAGGAGGAACCCATGTCGCGGATCTCCCTCACCGCCTCGCTCGCCTCGGCCACCGCCCTGATCGCCGGGGCGGCCCTCGTCGCCGCCCCGGCGGCGAGCGCGGCCCCGTCCGAGGGCCCGCACGGGCTGGACCGGAAGGTGCGGGCGGCCACCGGCCGGCTCGTCGCCGACGGCGCGCCCGGCGTGATCGTGATGACGCGCCGCGGCGGGCGCGTCTCGCACGTCACCGCGGGCGTGTCCGACAAGGCCACCGGCGCCCCGATGGACCACCGGCTGCTGTTCCGGATCGCGAGCGTGACCAAGTCGTTCACCTCGACGGTCGTGCTCCAGCTCGCCGCCGAGCGCCGTCTCTCGCTGGACGACACCGTGGAGACGTGGCTCCCGGGCGTCGTCGCGGGCAACGGCAACGACGGATCGAAGATCACCATCCGGCAGCTGCTCGCGCAGACCAGCGGCCTCAACGACTACACGCCCGATCCGCGGGTGATGACCGACCCCGCGCGGGCCTGGACGCCGTCGGAGCTCATCGCGATCGCGATGGAGAAGCCGCCGCAGTACGCGCCCGGGACGAGCTGGAACTACTCCAACACCAACTACATCCTGGCCGGAATGGTCATCGAGAAGGCGACCGGGCGGTCGGTGGGCGCCGAGTTCCGGCAGCGCATCTTCGAGCCGCTGCGGCTGCGGAACACGTCCTACCCGACGACCGACTCCTCGTTCCCCGGCCGCTACGTGCACGGGTACTACTACGACTACGGGGACGTGAGCACGCTCATCAGTCCGTCCAGCGCGAGGACGTCCGGGGGCATCGTCAGCACGGTCGACGACGTGGCCCGCTTCCACCGCGCCCTGTTCACCGGCAGGCTGCTGCCGCCGAAGCAGATGCGCGAGATGCGGACCGTCCGGCCGGTCAACGACGACGGGGTCGTGGAGGACTACGGCCTCGGCGTCGCCCGCATCAAGTTCTCCTGCGGGTACGCGTGGGGCCACGACGGCGGCTTCCCCGGATACCGGACCTGGACCTACACCAGCGCCGACGGACGCAGCCAGGCCGTCATCACCTACAACGAGTCCAAGCTGGAGTACGACAAGACCTTCCGGGCCGACCTCGCCAAGGCCGCCGACACCGCCTTCTGCGCCTGATCCCGGTGCTGGTGCGCGGGCTCGCTTATAAGCGGATGAGCAGTGGTCGCGGGCTTTTGTTCCTCCGCCCTACAGAAGAAGGGTGCGCGCGGTGCGTACGGTCGGGGCGTCCCGCCGCGCAGCCGGGCACGCGGGCCAGACGGAGGTGTGCCGATGAACCGAGCCCTCGCATCGGGCGTTCCCGCCGAGCGCGCCGCGCCTCTCCCGCCGCGGCTCGCCGAGCTGATCCGGCCGGAGCTGCCGAGCCTCGCCGAGGAGATCGTCGCCGAGATCCGCCGCGCCATCCCCGAGTACGCCCGGCCGCTCGACGGCCCCTACGGCCACGTGCTGCGGCTCGGGGTCGAGCGCAGCCTGGCCGCGTTCACCGAGCGGATCGCGTCGCCCGCCGGGGCGGCGGCCGGCGACGACCCGGCCGGGACGGCGCGGATGCTCGGCCAGTACGAGGCGCACGAGGGGCGCAGCATGGACAGCCTCCAGGCCGCGTACCGGATCGGCGGGCAGGTCGCCTGGCGCCGCGTCATGAAGGTCGCGCCGCGCCACGACATCTCGTCGGCCGTGCTGTCGCGGCTGGCCGACGCGCTGCTGGCCTACATGGACGAGCTGGCCGCGCAGTCGCTCGACGGCCACCGGAACGCCAGGGCGCGTCCCATCCGCGCGCTGGACGAGCGGGGCCGGCGGCTGCTGCGCCTCCTCCTCGCCGTCCCCGGCCCGGACGGCGCCGAGCCCGCCACGGCCGCCGACCTCAAGGAGGCGGCCGACGGGGCGGGGTGGCCGCTTCCGGACCAGGTCACGCTGGTCGCCGTCGAGCCGGACGCCCCCTGCGTCTGGACGGCGCTGGACGAGGACGTCCTCGCCGAGCTGGAGTGCCCGGAGCCGCACCTGCTCCTGCCCGGCCCGTTCACCCCAGAGCGCCGCGCGATGCTGGACGAGGCGCTCCCGGGCCGCCGCATCGCGGTCGGCGTCGCGATGCCGGCCCGCCAGGCCGCGGACTCCCTGCGCTGGGCGCGGCAGGCGCTCGGCCTCGCACTCGACGGCGTCCTCGACGGGCCGGTGACGCTGTGCGAGGAGAACCTCGTCGCGCTGTGGCTGCTGTCGGATCCCGCGCTGGTCGAGCAGCTCACCCGGCGCCGCCTCGGCATCCTGGACGGCATGACCCCGGGCCGGCGGGACCGGCTGACCGAGACGCTGCGGACCTGGCTCGTCACCCGCGGCACCGCCGCCGAGATCGCCGAGCGGCTGCACATCCACCCCCAGACCGTCCGGTACCGGATGCGCAAGATCGAGCAGTCCCTCGGGGACGCGCTGGCCGACCCGGAGGCCCGGTTCGGCATCGAGGTCGCGCTCCGCGCCGCCCACCTGCGGTCGCGCCGCGCCGCCCCCGTCCCCGCCCCCGTCCCCGCCCCCGTCCCCGCCCCGCACCGGCCGGCGGCGGGGCGCCGCACGCCCGCCCGCCCGCGCGGTCTCCGGCATTTGCGATGATCTGGGGGTGACCGTTACGAAGCGGACCCGTCTCCGCCTGATCGGCGCGGCGGGCCCCGCCGTCGGCACGCTCGTCCTCAGCACGCTCGCCCTCGGCGCGTGCGGCACCGCCGCCGTGCCCGGCGCCGGGCGCGACGCGGGACCCGCCGCGACGCCGGCGCCTCCCACCCCTCTCGTGGTGGCGACGCGCTCGTCGCCGCCCCCGCCTCCCTGCACGCCGGAGGGCATCGCCGTCTCGATGAACGAGCCGGACGCCGCCATGGGCCTGCGCGCGGCGCGGGTCGAGCTGCGTAACTGCGGGCAGCGCCCGTACCGGCTGAACGGCTACCCGGCGCTGCGCGTCCTCGACGACAGGCGGCAGCCGTTCAACGTCACGGCCGTGCGCGGCACGAGGCAGGTCGAGGACGCCGGGCCGAAGCCGCTGACGATCCGTCCGGGCCGCACGGCCGAGTTCGTGATCGTCTGGCGGAACACGGTCACCGAGGCGGACACGGTGGCGGTGGCCGGCACGTACCTCGAGGTCCGCCCGGCGCCCGGGCGGCCCGTCGTGATCGTCCCGGCCGACGGGCCGATCGACCTCGGCAACACGGGCCGCCTGGAGGGGACCGCCTGGCGGCTCCCGACCCGGTGACTCAGCGGGGCGGCGCCTGGATCCTGCCGATGCCGAGGGTGTTCTGCGCGGGCATCAGCCCGGTCTCCAGCACCTTCACCAGGATCGGCATCGTGAGCTGCGCCAGCCGGTCGGCCTTGGCGGCGCCGAGCGTCCGCCACGGCCCGTAGGCGAGGTCGTCGGTCGTCCGCTCGACGTCGTCGCGCAGCTCGCGCCCCCGGCCGGTCGCGGCGCCGTCCGCGTCGACGAGCCCGCGGGACGCGAGGCGGTCGCGGGCGGCGGCCCACTCCTCGCCGGTCCAGCCGCGGCTCGCGAACGTCTCCGGGGACGCGGCCCCGACGGCGGCGAACGACACCAGCGCCTCGACCGGGTCGAGCCCGCGGGTGAGGAGCGCGGCGACGTGGCCGTCCCCGCGCTGCTCGCGAAGGATTCCGATGGCGTGCCACAGGACGAGGTGCGGCTCGTCCGGCCAGGGCAGGCCGGCGTTGGCGGCGGCGATCGGGCGGCCGGCGGTGCTCGCGGCCTCGGCGGCGGCGCGGGCCAGTTCGGCGGCCTCGGCCAGGTCCGGGCTCCCGGCACCGTCGCCGAGAAGCGTCCGGTACATGCGGTCGACGGCGCGCAGGCGGGCCTCCAGGACGCGGTCGGGCGGCGCGACCGTCCAGGCGGCGGGGACGTGCTCGGCCACCATGCGCGGGCTGAAGCTGTAGAAGGCGGCCGACACGGCCTCGCTCCCCGCGGCGCCGAGCGGCGCGGCGCGCCACGCGAAGTAGCTCGGCCAGCGCGTCTCCACGTCGTAGCCGAGCCCCCGCGCCTCGGCGAAGACCTCCGGGGAGTACCAGAACAGGGCGTGGAGGGGTTCGAGCTGGTGCCACATCTGCCGTGCGAGGCCGGGGTCCTCCGCCATCACGCGGTCCTCTCTCTCGGGATCACCTCCACTCTATCTTGACATTGCCTAGATGTCGCTCCCGGCCCTGCCCGGCCGCCCACCTACCGGGAGGCGCGCTGACCTGGGACGGCGGCACGGACGGCGCACCGCCCGGACGGGACGGCGGCGCCGCGCGCCGCGTGCGCGGCGCGAGCGGCAGGACGGCGGGCCGTTCGCGCGGCTCGGGGGACGTCCGGGCGGGGGGCGCGAGCGGGGCCCGGCGCTCGTGACGGGGGAAGGCCAGCAGCGCCAGCACGGCCAGCCCGACGCCCGCGGCCCGGAGCCAGAACGGCCCGGCCTCGCGCGGCCACGGCTCCGCGTACAGCAGCGTGGCCGAGAGCAGCAGGTGCGTCTTCGCGGTGACCGTGACGACGGTGACGATGACGGTGAGGCGGCAGCGCTGGAGGCCGATCGACAGCAGCCCGACGCCGAACGCGCCCGCGAGCAGGAACAGGTACGGATGCGGCGAGGAGGGCACGTCCGCGCCCCGGCCCGCGGCGAACATCATCGCCATGCCCTGCCCGAAGACCTCGGTCGCGCCGAGCAGGACGCCCGCGCCGATCCCCGACGCGATGCCCGTCAGCGGGCGCGCGTGCCGGCCGCCGACCGGGCGGTCGCGCACGCAGAACATCCACAGCGGGACGGCCAGCGAGGGCACGCACACGAGCGCGGCCTTCCACAGCGGCAGCGCGGCCGCCGCGGCGCCGACGCGGTGCGGCGCCGCGGCGGCGTGGTCCAGCACCGACAGCGCCGCGGTGACCATCGCGGCGACCGTGATGAGGACGGCGAGCCATTCGCGCGAGGTCGGCCGCTCGCCGAAGCCGCTCATTCCGACGGCCAGCAGGAGGACGAGACCGAGCCCGTAGGCGGGGAGCGTCGCCGCGACGGGCAGGGCGGCCAGCGCCGTGGCGGAGAGTCCGAAGCCCGCCGTCAGCACCGCAAGACCGGCGAGCCAGCGCGGGCTTCGCACGAGAAGACCGGCGGCGTGCAGCGGATGGCGGCCCGAGAGCGGGCTCATCCGCCCCGCGGCCGTCTTGAAAAGGACATAGGCGACGATGTAGACGGCCTGCGCAACGCAGGCGAGGACGACCGCGTGCATGGCGTTCCTCCCAGGGGTGGAGCCCCAGCGTGACATGGGGAAGGTGTGCGGTGATTCTGGCTGGAAGACGGAGAAGTTCCCGGTTTTGTGCGCCCGGGTGAGTAGTGCCCCACGCGACGGAGATGTTTTTCATGATGTGCGCTTGGAGCGGCGAGTCCTGCCGTAAGCTCCGCCACCTAAGGCCGACCTGCCCCGGAAAGGCCAAGATCAAAGCGTCCATAGCGTCGCCCGGTCACTCAGCGCAGATGAATGATTGCGGAACGCTTCCCGAACCGAGTGTGGTGATGCAGTGACCGAGGGGATGGAACGGCTCGGCGAACCGATCGGCTTCACCGGGGAGGGCGACGGCGGCCGCCGCGCCCGCCGGGCCGTCCGCGAGCGCGCCGCGAAGGTCCTCGCCGACGGGACGCTCCTCGACGACGTCGAGCTGATGACCGCCGAGGGCGTCGCCAACGCCATCCTGCACGGCTCCGGCCTCATCAGCGTCACGATCGCCACCGACGGCCGCCGGCTCCGCGTCGAGGTGTCCGACGACGGCCCCGCCCAGGCCGACCCCGACGGCCCGCCCCGCCTCGACCACGGCCGCGGCCTCACCGTCATCGACGCCCTGGCCGACGAATGGGGCCTGGACCAGACCCCGCACCGCACCCGCCTCTGGTTCGTGATCGACAGCCGCCACCCGGCCGTCTCCGTCTGACGCGGGCCCTGCCGACGCGCACCCCTCCGCCGCACGCCCCCACCCGGCCACGCCCCGGCCTGGCGTACCGCTCAGCACGAACCCTCACACAGCTCGGGTGACCGGTCGGGGTCAGGTGGGGAGGGCTCGCCGGAGGACCTTGCCGGTGGGGTTGCGGGGAAGGGCGTCCAGGAAGTGGACGTCGCGCGGGACCGCGTAGCGGGCCAGGTGGTCGCGGACGTGGGCGCGGACGGCGTCGGCGTCCAGGGTCTCGCCCTCGCGCAGGACGACGAACGCGGCGGCGCGCTGGCCGAACTCCTCGTCCGGGACGCCGACCACGGCGACCTCCCGCACCTGCGGGAGCTTCTCCAGCACCTCCTCGATCGCGCCGGGGAAGACGTTCTCCCCGCCCGAGACGATCATGTCGTCGTCGCGGCCGTGCACGAAGAGCCGGCCGTGCTCGTCGAGGTGGCCGACGTCGCCGAGGCTCATCAGGCCGTCGCGCATCTCCCGGGTGCCGCCGCCGGTGTAGCCGGCGAACAGCAGCTCGTTCGCGGCGAAGATGCGGCCCGTGGCGCCGGGCGGGACGGGGGCGCCCTCGTCGTCCAGGACCGCGACCCGCGTGCCCGGCGGCGGCGTGCCCGCGGTGTCGGGACGGGCGCGCAGGTCGGCGGGGGTGGCGATCGTCACCCAGGACGCCTCCGTCGACCCGTACAGGTTGTAGAGGACGTCGCCGAACTCGTCCATGAAGGCGGTGGCGAGCGTCGCGGGCAGCGCCGAGCCGCTGACGGCCGCGATCCGCAGCGAGGACGTGTCGTGAGCGCGGCGCACGGCCTCCGGCACGTCCAGGACGCGTTGCAGCATGACCGGGACGGCGACCAGCGCGGTCGCGCGGGTCCGGTCGATCGTGCGGAGGGTCCGCTCGGGGTCGAACCTGGCCCGCAGGACGATCGTGGCGCGCAGCGAGACCGCGATCTGGAGCATCGCGTAGCCCCAGGTGTGGAACAGCGGCGCCTCGATGAACATCCGCTCGTGCACCCGGTAGGGGATGCGGGACAGGATCGACGCCAGCGGCGACAGCCCCGGGCGCGAGTGCCGGTCGGCGCCCTTGGGGCGGCCGGTCGTGCCAGAGCTCAGCACGATCGTCCGGCCGGCCCTGGCCGGGGGGCCGATCGGCGCGGCGGGCGTCGTGACGATGAGGTTCTCCAGCTCCGAGCCCGTCCCGCCCGCGGTGACCACCCGCACGGTCCTGGGCACGGCCGCGATGAAGCCGGTGAACTCCGCGTCGGCGATCACCACCTCGACCTCCTGCTGCCGCAGGACGGTCACGAGCTGCTCGGTGCTCATCCCGGTGTTCAGCAGGACGAGGTCAGAGCCGCGCTTGCTGCACGCGACGAGCGTCTCGACCATGCCGCGGTGGTTGCGGCACAGGACGGCCACGCGGGGCGGGGAGCCGGAGCCGGGGGCGGACGCGGACAGGGCGGCGGCGAGCCGGTCGGTGCGGGCGTCGACCTCGCCGTACGTCAGCTCGCCGGCGTCGTCGACGATCGCGACGGCGCCGGGGTCGCGGGCGGCGGCGGAGGCGAGCGTCCCGCCGAGCAGGGTGCCCCAGCGGCGCAGCGCGCCGAGCTGGCGGGCGACGCGCAGCGGCGGTCCGGGACGCCACAGGCCGCTGCGGGCGAACATCCCGCCCGCCCGGCCGACCGACGCCGCGCGGCCGGCCAGCGCCGCGCGGCGCCCGTCCTCCGATCGTCCGCTCATCTGACGCCTCCGGGTACGGGGTTGGGGGTACCGACCGTACGGACGGAGGCTCTCGTCCTCTTCTGACTCGGCCCAGCTCTTCGGCCGGGCTTTTGTCAGGAGCCTGACAACGCGCGGCCCTCCGCGGCGGGGACGGGGACGTCCCCCTTCGCAGGTTCCGGCGAGTCCCCGAGGTCGAGGCTGTCGCGCAGCGTCACCGGCTTGAGGAACGCCGCCGCGACGATGCCGACGATCGCGATCGCCGCGGAGATCAGGAAGATGTGGCCGGTGGCGTCGCCGTAGGCGGACCGGACGACCTGCTGGACGGACGGGTGCAGCGCGCTGATGTCGAGGGTGCCCGCGTCGCCGCCGCCCGAGCCCGGGTTCACGCCGAGCCTGCGCAGCCCGTCGGCGATCCGGTCCGCGACCTGGTTCGCCAGGACGGCGCCGAGCACCGAGACGCCGACCGTCCCGCCGAGGGAGCGGAAGAACGTGACGGTCCCGCTCGCGGCGCCGATCTCGTGGAGGCGCACCGAGTTCTGCACGACGAGGACGAGGTTCTGCATCGTCATGCCGACCCCCGCGCCGACCAGGAACATCGCGGCGCCGATGAAGACGAGCGAGGTCTGGTGGTCGATGGTGGCGAGCAGGCCGAACCCGGCGGTCAGCACGACCGTCCCGAAGACGATGTAGGGCTTGACCTTGCCGGTCCTGGTGGCGAAGCGCCCGGCCACGGTGGACGCGCCGAACACGCCGAGCATCATCGGGAACGTGAGCAGGCCCGCCTTGGTCGGGCTGTAGCCGCGCCCGATCTGGAAGTACTGGCCGAGGAAGACGGCGCCGCCGAACATCGCCATGCCGACGGCCAGGCTGGCCGTGATCGCGAGCGCGGTGTTGCGGCGCGCGACGATGTCCAGCGGGACGATCGGCTCCGCGGCGCGAGCCTCGACCCACACGGCCGCGGCGAGCAGAACCACGCCGGAGCCGGCCATCGCGGCCGTCTGCCACGACAGCCAGGCGAAGTTCTCGCCGACGAAGGTGATCCAGATCAGCAGCACGCTGACCCCGGCGGCGATGAGCGTCGCGCCCAGGTAGTCGATCTTGACGTCGGGCCGGCGGACGTGCGGGAGCCGCAGGGTCTTCTGGAGCAGCCCGAAGGCCACGACCGCGAACGGCACGCCGATGAAGAAGCACCAGCGCCAGCCGAGCGCGGAGTCGACGATGAGGCCGCCGAGCAGCGGCCCGCCGACCGTGGCGACGGCCATCACGCCGCCGAGGTAGCCGTAGTAGCGGCCCCGGTCCCGCGGGCTGATCATCGCCGCCATGATGATCTGGACGAGGATCTGCAGCGCGCCGACGCCGAGGCCCTGCACCGCGCGGAAAGCGATGAGCTGCGCGGTGCTCTGCGCGAACCCGGACGCCACGGACGCCAGGACGAAGATGCCGACGCCCGCCTGGAGCAGCGTCTTCTTGTCGTAGAGGTCGGCCAGCTTGCCCCAGATCGGGGTGCTGGCGGTCGACACGAGCAGGGTCGCGGTTACGACCCAGGTGTACTGCGACTGGCTGCCCTTGAGGGCGCCGATGATCTGCGGCAGCGCGGTGGACACGACGGTGCTGCTCAGCATCGCCACGAACAGCACCAGCAGCAGGCCGCTGAGCGCTTCGAGGATCTGGCGGTGCGACATCGGCGCCGATCTCGCGGGGACCTGCTCGGCCAAGGAACGCCTCCGGGTGAAGTGGGCCTGTCCGGGATGGGAACGAGGGGATCAACCCCCGGCCCGGACACTTTATTCCCACTGCGCAAAATTTCGCGCTGGGCAGGTTTTTCCCCGCTAGGCTGGGGCCCACCATGGAGACCACCGGCGGGCTGCGCGAACGCAAGAAGGAGGCGACGCGCCGCGCCCTGCACGAGGCCGCGATGCGGCTCGCCGTCGAGCACGGCCTGGACGAGGTCACCGTCGAGGCCATCGCCGACGCGGCGGGCGTCTCCCGCCGCACCTTCTCCAACTACTTCGCCGGCAAGGAGGACGCCCTCCTCTACGGCGACGAGCAGCGGATGAACGCCGTGCTGGCGACCTTCGCGGCCCGCCCGGCCGGCGAGTCGTCATGGACGGCGCTGCGCGCCTCCCTGGACGCCCTGCACGCCGAGGCCGGCGACCTGGACCCCCACTGGGCGGCGCAGACGCGCCTCGCCCGCAAGCATCCGTCCGTCCTCGGGCGGCAGCTCGCCAGCTACGCCGAGTTCGAGCGCGCCCTCGCCGACCTGATCGCCTCCCGGGACGGCCTCCCCCGCCTGCGCGCCCGCGTCATGGCCGGCGCCTTCATGACCGCGCTGCGCGTCGCGTCCGTGACCTGGATCGAGGAGCAGCCCGTCCGCCCCCTCTCCGAGGTCGCCGCCGAGACCCTCACCGAGATGGCCCGCGAGTTCCGCTGACCGTCCGGGCCCTCAGGGGCGGGGGATGTTGCGCAGGTTGCTGCGGGCCAGGTCGAGCATCCTGCCGACGCCGCCGGTGAGGACGGTCTTGCCGGCCGACAGCGCGAAGCCCTTCACCTGCTGCGGGGTGATGCGCGGCGGGATGGACAGGGCATTCGGGTCGGTCACGACGTCCACCAGGTAGGGGCCGGGCGCGGCCAGCGCGCGCTCCATCACGGTGCGCACGTCGGACGGGCGCTCCACCCGCGCCGACTCGATCCCGGCCGCCTCGGCGATCGCCGCGTAGTCGACGGGCTCGTGGTCGGTCTCGTAGGACGGCAGGCCGTCCACCATCATCTCCAGCTTCACCATGCCGAGCGACGCGTTGTCGAACAGGATGATCTTCACGGGGACGCGGTGCAGCCGCACGGTGAGCAGCTCGCCGAGCAGCATGCCGAGACCGCCGTCGCCGGAGATCGAGATCACCTGGCGCCCGGGCGCGCCGAACTGGGCGCCGACGGCGTGCGGGAGCGCGTTGGCCATGGAGCCGTGGACGAACGAGCCCATCACGCGGCGGCGCCCGTTCGGGGTGATGTAGCGGGCGGCCCAGACGTTGCACATCCCGGTGTCCACGGTGAAGATCGCGTCGTCGTCGGCGAGGTCGTCCAGGACGCCGGCGACGTACTCGGGGTGGATCGGGATGTGCCGGTCGATGTCGCGGGTGTAGGCGGAGACCACGTTCTCCAGCGCCCGCGCGTGGCGGTGCAGCATCTCGTCGAGGTAGGAGCGGTCGTGCTTCTGCTCCACCTTGTCCAGGACGAGCCGGATCGTCTCCCCGACGTCCCCGTGGACCGCGAGATCGAGCGGTGTCCGGCGGCCCGGCTTGGACGGGTCGTCGTCCACCTGGATGGTGTTCTTGCCCGGCAGGAACGGGTCGTAGGGGAAGTCGGTGCCGAGCAGGAGGACGAGGTCGGCGTCCTGCATCGCCTCGTAGCAGGCGCCGTAGCCGAGCAGGCCGCTCATGCCCACGTCGAACGGGTTGTCGTACTGGATCCACTCCTTGCCGCGCAGCGCGTGGCCGACCGGCGAGAGCAGCCGGTGCGCCAGCTCGATCACCTCGGAGTGGGCGTCCCGGACGCCGGCGCCGCAGAACAGCATCACCTTCCGCGCCCGGTTGAGCGCGCCGGCGAGCTGCTCGACCTGGTCGGCCGGCGGACGGACGATGCCCTTGCGGACGAGGAAGTCGTGCTCGCCGGTCGGTTCGGCGGTGTCACGGCCCGCGACGTCCCCGGGCAGCGTCAGCACGGAGACGCCGCCGAGCCCGATCGCGTGCTGGATGGCGGTCCGCAGGATGCGCGGCATCTGCTCCGGGGTGACGATCGGCTCGCAGAAGTGGCTGCAGTCGACGAACAGCCGCTCGGGGTGGGTCTCCTGGAAGTAGCCGCTGCCGATCTGCACGCTCGGGATCTGCGACGCCAGCGCCAGCACCGGCGCCCCCGACCGATGCGCGTCGTAAAGCCCCTGGATGAGATGGGTGTTGCCCGGGCCGCAGCTCCCCGCGCACACGGCGAGCCGTCCCGTGGTCTGCGCCTCGGCCGCCGCCGCGAACGCGCCCGCCTCCTCGTTGCGGACGTGCACCCAGTCGATCCCGCGCGTCCGGCGCACGGCGTCGACGACCGGGTTGAGGCTGTCGCCCACCACCCCGTAGATCCGCCGGACCCCGGCCTGCCGCAGCACCTCGATGAACTGGTCGGCGACGGTCGCCATTCGCCCTCTCCCCCGCTGAGTCCCCCGCTACGTCTCCCCCGCCATGCAATGCCCCCTGGCTCACGGCTGACACCGGGCTACGGCTGACACCCCCGGCCCCACCGGGGTTAAATGGTCAAACCATGAACTAGATGGGCGGGACTGCGAGCGGATGACGGACGACCACGCGGACATGAGCACCGACGACCGGGCGGAGCTGGACTTCTGGTCGTTCGTCGATCTCGCGGGACGGCGGCTCTCGGAGGAGTACGGGTTCCGGCACCGGCTGGCAACGCGGCTGCTGCTGACGCTGAACCGGGCGTCGGCGATCGTCACCTACGACCTGGAGTCCACGGTGCACCGGCCGCGCGGCCACTCCTGGTCGGCGTTCCGGCTGCTGTTCGTGACCTGGCTCGCCGGGCCGCTGGAGCCCGGCCGGGCCGCCACGCTGGCCGGGATGAGCAGGGCCGCCGTCTCCAACCTGAGCAAGACGCTCGTCGCGGACGGGATGCTCGCGCGCACCCGGGGCGAGCGGGACGGCCGGTCGGTGATCCTCGCGCTGACCGAGCGGGGGCAGGAGGCCATGCTGGAGATCTTCGCCGGGCAGAACGAGCGCGAGCGGCAGTGGGCGGACGTGCTCACCGAGACCGAGCAGCGGATGCTCGTCATGCTGCTGGACAAGCTCATCGCGGGACGCGGCTCGTTCGACGCCCGCGAGCGCAGCTGACCCGGGGCGCCGCCGCCGATTAGGGCCTTCCCCTCTGAGGGAGAACAGCCGTAAGGTCGGCAGAAAGTAGTTAATGCGTTAATCATCGGAGGCGATGGAGCATGGCCCACTACCGCCGGGTCGGCCACGTGCCGCCGAAGCGCCACACCCAGCACCGCCACAGCGGCCAGGGGGGCGGCGAGGAGCGGCTCTACTTCGAGGAGCTGATGGGCGAGGAGGGCTTCTCCTCCGACTCGTCACTGCTGTACCACCGGGAGATCCCGTCCGCGATCGTCGACTCGCGGGTCTGGGACGTCCCCGACCAGACCACGACGCCCAACCATCCGCTGCGGCCCCGCCATCTGAAGCTGCACGAGCTGTTCCCCAAGGAGACGTGGTCCGAGACCGACGTCGTCACCGGCCGCCGGATCGTCCTCGGCAACGGCGACGTCCGGATCTCCTACGTCGTGTCCGCCGCGGACTCGCCGCTGTACCGCAACGCGACCGGCGACGAGATCGTCTACATCGAGTCCGGCACCGCGACGGTCGAGACGATCTTCGGGGCGGTGGAGGCGAAGCCGGGCGACTACGTCGTCATCCCGACCTCGACCACGCACCGGTGGCTGCCGACCGGCGACCAGCCGCTGCGCGCGTACGCGATCGAGGCCTCCGGCCACGTCGCGCCGCCGAAGCGCTACCTGTCGCGCTACGGCCAGTTCCTGGAGCACGCCCCGTACTGCGAGCGCGACCTGCACGGCCCCGGCGAGCCCCTCCAGGCCGACGGCGCCGACGTCGAGGTCCTCGTCAAGCACCGCACGTCGCGCGGCATCTCCGGCACCCGGCTGACCTACGCGCGCCACCCGTTCGACGTCGTCGGCTGGGACGGCTGCCTGTACCCGTTCACGTTCAGCGTGCACGACTTCGAGCCGATCACCGGCCGCGTCCACCAGCCGCCGCCCGTCCACCAGGTGTTCGAGGGCCCGGGCTTCGTCGTGTGCAACTTCGTGCCGCGCAAGGTGGACTACCACCCGCTGTCGATCCCGGTGCCCTACTACCACTCGAACGTGGACTCCGACGAGATCATGTTCTACTGCGGCGGCGACTACGAGGCCCGCAAGGGCTCCGGCATCGGGCAGGGCTCGGTCTCGGTGCACCCGGGCGGCCTCGCGCACGGCCCGCAGCCCGGCGCGTACGAGCGCAGCATCGGCGTCGAGTTCTTCGACGAGCTGGCGGTCATGGTCGACACCTTCCGGCCCCTCGAACTGGGCGAGGGCGGCCTGGCCTGCGAGGACGAGGCGTACGCCTGGACCTGGGCGGGGCGGCGATGACCACCCCGTTCGCGGTTCCCCCGTTCGCGGCGGCCCTGTGCGACGACGCCGCCGTCTTCCCGCCGGGGCTCGCGCCGCTCGCCGACGCCGTCCCGGCGCACCGCGACCACCGCGCCGCCGCCTACGCCGGCCTCGTCGGCCCGCTGGTCCTGCCCGCCTCCGCGCTCGACGCCCTGCACCCGCTGCTCGACGGCGAGCCGCTCGACGTGTCGGTCACCGCGCCGAACGGCCCGTGCGAGGCCGCCAAGGCGGTGGGCGTCGCCGCCGGCCTGCCCGTCGACCTGCGCGGGCTGGAGGTCGCCGTCCCGCCCGGCATGGGGCCGGAGGAGTTCTTCCGCGTGCTCGGCCGCCCCGGCGTCCCCGTGTACGTCGAGATCCCCCGCGACGAGCGGCGCCCCGCGTTCATCGAGGCGGTCGCCGCGCGCGGCGACCGCGCGAAGTTCCGCACCGGCGGGGTGAAGGCGCACCTGTACCCGGGCACGGACGAGCTCGCCGCCGCCGTCACGTCGGTCGTGGAGGCGGGCGTTCCGTTCAAGGCGACGGCGGGGCTGCACCATCCCGTCCGGAACACCGATCCCGAGACCGGGTTCCACCAGCACGGATTCCTGAACCTGCTGCTCGCGACCGACGCAGCCCTGCGCGGCCGCCCGCACGCGGAGCTCGCCGCCGTCCTGGCCGACCGCGACGCGCCGGCGGTCGCCGCCCGCGTGGCGGGGCTCGGCGAGGCGCGCACGGCCGCGGCCCGCGCCCGCTTCCTGTCCTTCGGGACGTGCAGCATCACCGACCCCCTGACCGAACTCGCGGACCTCGGACTGCTCGGGTCCGCCCTCCTGGAGACCTCCCGATGACCCGCATCGCGATTCCCGGAGACTCCCTCTTCGGGCTCGCCAACCTCCCCTACGGCGTGTTCTCGCCCCCGGGCGCCGCGCCCCGCGTGGGCGTCCGCGTGGCCGACTCCGTCGTGGACCTCGCCGCCGGCCTCGGCGACGACGTCTTCGCCGCGCCGACGCTGAACCCGTTCATGGCCCAGGGCCACGCGCGCTGGGTCGAGGTCCGCGAGCAGGTCCTCGACCTGGTCTCCGAGGACGTCCCGGACGAGGCCGTCCACCCCCTCGGCGCGGTGACCCCGCACATGCCGTTCGAGGTCGCCGACTACGTGGACTTCTACGCCTCCGAGCACCACGCGTCCAACCTCGGCCGGCTGTTCCGCCCGGACTCCGAGCCGCTCATGCCGAACTGGAAGCACCTGCCGGTCGGGTACCACGGCCGCGCCGGGACGGTCGTCCCGTCCGGGACGCCGATCGTGCGCCCGAGCGGGCAGCGCAAGGGCGAGGCGGCGCCCACGTTCGGGGAGAGCCGCCGCCTCGACATCGAGGCCGAGGTCGGCTTCGTGGTCGGCACCGGCTCGGCGCTGGGCGACCCGGTGGGCGCCGACGACTTCGACGAGCGGGTGTTCGGCGTCGTCCTCGTCAACGACTGGTCGGCCCGCGACATCCAGGCGTGGGAGTACGTCCCGCTCGGCCCGTTCCTGGGGAAGAGCTTCGCGACGTCGGTGTCCCACTGGGTCGTCCCGCTCCTCGCCCTGGAGGCCGCCCGCGTCGCCACGCCGCCGCAGGACCCCGAGCCGCTGCCCTACCTGCGCGAGAAGAACCCGTGGGGCCTGGACCTCGACCTCGCCGTCTCCTGGAACGGGCAGGTCGTCTCCCGTCCGCCCTACCGGGAGATGTACTGGTCGCCCGCCCAGATGCTCGCGCACATGACGGTGAACGGCGCCTCGTCCCGCACCGGCGACCTGTTCGCCTCAGGGACGGTCTCCGGCCCGGACAAGGACCAGCGCGGCGCCTTCATCGAGCTCACGTGGGGCGGCAAGGAGCCCGTGACGGTGAACGGCGAGCCGCGCACCTTCCTGGAGGACGGCGACGAGGTCTCGATCACCGCCTCCGCCCCCGGCCCCTCCGGCGCCCGCATCGGCTTCGGAGAGGTCACCGGCCGGATCCTCCCCGCCCGCTGAGTTTCCGGCGGGCGCCGCCCTCGGGGGGTGGCGCCCGCCGGACCCGCGGTCTCAGAGGGCGGCGAGGAAGGCGAGCATGGCGGCGTTGACCTGGTCGGGCGCCTCCATCTGGACGAAGTGGCCGGCGCCCTCGATGACGTGGACGCCGCGCAGGCCCGGTACCTGAGTCTCCATCTGCTTCAGTGCGTCGGACCCCATCATCTGGAGGACGGGGTCGCGCTCGCCCACGAGGAACAGCGTGGGAACGGTGACAGGCTCGTCCGGACGGCTCTGCTTCTCCTTCCACACGTGGTCGTAGGCCCGATACCAGTTGAGGCCACCGGTGAAGCCCGTCCGGCGGAACTCGTCGGCGTAGAAGGCGAACTCGTCCTGCGACAGCCACGGCCATGGAAGGGGCGGGGCTTCGGGGAGCACATCGAGGTATCCGTTGCCTTCACTCGGGTGCTGCCAGATGTCGAGGTACCGGTAACCGCCGCTGAGCGCCCAGAAGACGTTCGCCAGGAAGCGGTCCGGTTCGGCCCCCAACTCCTCGTCCGCAGGCCCCTCCTCCTGGAAGTAGTGCACGTGCACGAAGTGCTGTTCGGCCATGCGCGCGTACAACTCGGTGGGAGGACGCTTCGAGACGGGCATGCGCGGCACGCTCAACTGCATCAGCGCCTTGACCCGTCCAGGGGCCCATTGAGGGAGGTCCCAGACGAGAGCGGCCCCGAAGTCGTGGCCCGCGAAGACGGCCTCGTCGATGCCCAGGGCGTCCAGGACACCGACCATGTCGGCGACGGTATGCCGCCGGTCGTAGGCCCGCGGCGAAGGCGGGCGGCCGCTGCGCCCGTATCCGCGCATGTCGAGGGCGATGGCCCGGTATCCCGCCGCGGCCAGAGCCGGGAGCTGCCGCCGCCAGCTGAACCAGAGGCCCGGGAAACCATGGCACATCACCACCGGGAGACCGTCGCCCTGCTCGACCGCGTGAAGGGTGACGTCACCCGCGTCCAGCATGTGGTGGCGCTCGCGGAAGCTCATCCCGGGCCCTCCCTCCGCCAGGGACGATCCTGAAGCCTCGCGCGCGGCGCGGCGCTCCGCCCTCCCGGTCACCGGGACGGCGGTTGGACGGGCGACCGTCCCGTCGGCGAGGGTCGGGCCACCATGTCACGACTCCCGAGGACGCAGCCCCCGAGTCCCGACCTCGCCGCGCGCGTCGCCCGGCTGGAGGCCATCGAGGAGATCAAGGCGCTCAAGCACCGCTACCTGCGGGCCTGCGACGCCAAGGACCCCGACGGGTTCCGCGCCTGCTTCATCGCCTCGGGCGCCTCGATCGACTACGGCCGGCTGGGCGCGTTCGACGACGCGGAGGGCATGGTCAGGGTCTTCGAGGCGATCGCGCTCCGGAAGGTCGACGGCCGGAGCGCCGTCCTCGACATGCACCACGCGACGCACCCGGACATCACCGTCCACGACGGGACGCGCGCGTCGGGACGCTGGACGCTCAAGTTCCGCCAGGTGAACCTGGAGGACGGCACCGAGTCGGTGAGCACCGGCGAGTACGACGACGAGTACGTGGTCGAGGACGGCCGCTGGAAGATGGCCAGGTGCCGCTTCCGCCGCCACTGGACGATCACCCGTCCGCTGGGCCCCGGCTGCCGCGTCGACCTCGACGGTCAGTTCGAGTCCGCGAAGGAGACGTAGCCGCCGGTGTCGGTGATGAGGACCGTCCTGCCGTCCTTCTCTCCGGCCGGTCGCCGCGGTGCCGGGACCTCGGGGGCCGGCCGGTTGCGGCACGGAACGGCTCGTCCGCTGACCAGGTAGGTGCCGACCGAGGTCCCGGATCCGGTGCGCCGGCCGTCCTGGTCGTAGACACCGGAGGTGGTCAGCGTCCAGATCATGAACTGGCCGCGCTCGAAGTGGCCCGGGTTGATCGTCATCTTCCAGCCGCCGCCCGGCCGCGGGAGATCGCTCGGCACGGTGTAGAGCCCGTCCGGCATGTCGTACACGTTCGGCGGGAGGTCGACCTGCCTGGCATGGGGCTGCGGGCACACCTGGCCCTCAGGGATGGAGTACACGACCGCCGGCACGCCCAGCGAGCGCAGCTCCCGCGAGAGCGCGTCAGCGTCGCGCGAGTCCAGGGTCTTCTCGGTGACCTCGACGGTGACCAGGCCGGACGGGTCCCGGGTCACCGCGTAGGCGGGCTGGGCGCCGCCTGTCCAGGCCGGAAGAACTCCGGCGACCGCGCACGCCGCGCACGCCGCCGCCGCGAGTCCCCACGCCCGTCGCCCGCGCACCGCCCGCGGCCGGCGCGGCGGCCGGGCCGCCGACGCGCGAGCGTCCCGCTCCGTTCTGGCGGCGACCGCCGCGGTCAGCTCGGCCAGCCGCCGTTCCTGGTAGCCCGCGAGCGGGGTGTCGTCGCCGGAGATGCTGCTCATGAGGAGGCTCCCTTCGCCAAGGGGGACGGTGGAGTGGCGGTCGACCGAGCGGATGCCGCGTCGTCCGCGGAGAAGGCGGCCTTCAGCCGTCTACGGGCCCGGTGCAGTCGAACCCGGGCGGCACCGTCGCGGATGCCCAGCGCCGCGGCCGCCTCGGCCAGGCTCAGGCCGTCCAGATCGACGAGCTCGATGACGCTGCGCAGCCGCTCGGGCAGCACGGAGAGCTTCGCGTGCAGGCCGCGCGCCGCTCGCTGGGCGTCGATCTGCTCTTCCAGCCGGACGATGTCGTCACCGTCCAGATGGCGATGACCCCCGGCCCGCCGCGCCTTGTCGCGTTCACCGGCGTGGCGCCGCCACTCGGCGGCCACCACGTTCCGGGCGATGCCCAGCAACCACGCCCGCGGGCTTCCCCGGCCGGCCTGGTAGCGCCCGGCGGCGTCGATCGCCGCCAGGAACACCTCGGTGGTCAGATCGTCGACCGTGTGAGGATCGGAGATCCGGCGGGCCACGAAGCGGGTCACGTCCGCGACATGCCGCCGGTAGAAGACCTCCAGCGCCGCTGGATCACGGCCGATCGCGGTGACGTCCGCCGGATCCGTGTCCACGGCCGACTTCCCATCTCCCATCCAAGAGCCTCCCGCCATGTGCTGTTTGGTCTTCTTGGTGGGAGGGCCTCGTCGTGTTACACCCGCCGTCCCTGTGCGGATCGGGACCACGGCCCGGCTAGAGTCGCACCCGACGAACGACGCGAGCCCGCGGGCCGCCCCGACCTGGTGAACAGCGTGGACCTGGTGAACAGCGTGGAACCGATCTTCCGGACGGCCGAGGCGGACGACGTCCCGGCCCTCGTCGCGCTCGTCGAGAGCGCCTACCGCGGAGACTCCAGCCGCGACGGCTGGACCACCGAGGCCGACCTTCTGGACGGCCAGCGCACGGACCCGGAGGCCGTGGCCGCCGTGGTGCACGACCCGCGCGCGGTGATGCTGGTGGCCGAGACGGACGGCGCGCTCACGGCGTGCTGCCAGCTGGAGGACCGCGGCGGGCACGCCTACTTCGGCATGTTCGCCGTCAGCCCGTCCCAACAGGGCGGCGGGCTCGGCCGCCGGGTCCTGGCCGAGGCCGAGCGGCGGGCGCGCGAGCAGTGGGGCGCGGCCGAGATGCGCATGACGGTGATCAGCCAGCGCGAGGACCTGATCGCCTGGTACGTCAGGCGCGGCTACACCCGGACCGGCGAGACGAGCCCGTTCCCCTACGGCGACGAGCGCTTCGGCCTGCCCAAGCGCGACGACCTGGAGTTCGAGCTCCTGGTGAAGAAGCTCAGCTGACGCCCGCGTACCGTTCGAGCCGGGCCGCCGCGTACGCCGGGCTCGGCGCGGCGCGCAGCCGTCCGGCCAGCGCGGTCGCGGCCGCCCGGTAGGACGGGTCCTCGATCACCGTGCGGACGGCCGCCGCCATCTCCTCCGGCCCGGCGCTCTCACCGTCCAGCGCCAGCCCGGCGCCCAGCTCGGCCGCGCGCCGGGCCAGGGCGGGCTGGTCGGCCGCCGGGTTCGGGAGCGCGACGACCGGCCCGCCATCGTCAGCCCCCCGCCAGCAGAGATTCGATCATCATGGTCATCGTCGCCTCGGCCTCGGCCCGCGATCCGGCGGGGTCCGCAGCGCTGTTGAGGGTTGGCCGCCGCCAGGCAGCGCTTTGGCGACCAAAGCCTCACCGGGAGTTTCAATGACACCCTTGAAGGCGTGGATCGATGGGAGGCGGACGCGTGAAGTTCGTTCTTGAAGTGGACATGAGTGAGGGCGCCGTCGCGCAGGACGCCGTCGCCGAACTGGGGCGGATCCTGCGGTACTGGGGCGGGAACGTCCGGCACTACGAGTTGAGGCCGGGAGACGGGTCCGCCGTCTACGACTCGGACTACCGCGAGGTGGGGCGCTGGGAGATCACCGAGACGCCCGCATAGCCCGGGAAACCCCACGCCCGGCCGGGAGATCCGGCCGGGCGCTGTGCGGGGAGCTCAGCGGGAGTTCAGGAGCGCGACGGGACCAGGCGGAAGGCGACGAAGGCGGGAGAGTGCTCCAGCTTCGCGTGGTCCTCCGGGTAGCGGTCGGCCATCTCGGGGACGGGCCGCGGCTCCACGAGCTCCTCGATGAGGAACCCGGCGGCGCGGAACTCGGCGCAGATCGCCGTCAGGGGGCGCCGCCACGCCCGGATCGGCCAGTCCCGTTCGGGGCTCAGCGACTCCTCCACCGGCTCTTCGAGGAAGTAGGAGCCGCCCAGGCGCAGCCATCCCGCCATCGGATGCTCCGTCGAGAGGACGACGGCGCCGCCCGGGGCCAGCATGCGGCGGAACTCCTCCAGCAGCGCGACGCGGTCGTCGAAGTAGTGCAGCGCCAGCGCCAGCACCACCAGGTCGACGGAGGCGTCCGGCATCCAGGCCACGGGCGTGGACAGGTCGTGGACGCGCAGGTCGGCGCGGCCACCGGTGCGTTTCACGGCCATGTCGACGAAGGTGGGGCTGACGTCGCAGCCGGCCACGCGGGCGCCGCGGTCGAGAAGTTCCCGCGCGTAGAGGCCGGGACCGCACGCGGCGTCGAAGACGGTCAGGCCGGCCACGTCCCCCGCGAGGCCGAGCACGGCGGGACGGTCGTAGAGGGCGTTGTAGGAGCTGTCCTCGGCATGGGCGGCGTACTCGTGGGCGAAGCGCTCGTACATGCCCCCGATCGTGCCAGAAAGATCAACCGGAAGTGTCAGGAGGACGACCGGTCTCTGTCAGGTCCTCGGGGACCTCCGGCAGGACGGAGGTGAGGTAGTCGCGCGCCGCCGCCGACGTTCCGACGTCGCGTCCCGCCTTCTCGGACAGGAACCAGCGGTGTTCGAGCACCTCGTGGAACAGTTCGACGTCGTCCAGCCGGTCGCGCAGACCGGGCGGGACCGCGGTGACCACCGGCTCGTACACCTCCGCCAGCCACCGGTTCGACGCGACCACCTCGGGGACCGGGCCGCCGCGCACCCGCTCCAGGTGGCCGCGGTAGGCGGCGATGTCGTTGAGGAGGCGGCGGGCCTGGTTCTCCTGCGCGTCCAGCCCGGTGCGGGCCATGAGGATGCGGCGGTGATGGCCGGGTTCGGCCACGCGGGTGCGGACGCGCAGGCGGGCCCCGGACGGTCCCGCGTCCACCAGCTCCACCTCGTCCACGTCGAAGCCGAGGGAGTTGATGCGGCGCAGGCGCTCGGCGATGCGGTAGCGCTGCTCGTCTGGACGCAGGACCTCCTCGCGGGTCAGCTCGTCCCACAGCCCCCGGTAGCGGCGGACGGTGTCGTCGGCGACGTCGATCGGGTCGACCTCGCGGGGGAGCGTGCCCGCGGCCGCCAGGTCGAACAGCTCCCCGGCGATCCGCTCGCGGGCGAGGGAGAGGTCGTAGCCGCGCTGCCCCTCGGTGAGGGAGGGGTGCAGCTCGGCGGTCTCCGCGTCCACCAGGTAGGCGGCGAACGCTCCGGCGTCCATGCGGAACAGGACGTTGGACAGCGAGCAGTCGCCCCACATGAAGCCCGCCAGGTGCAGCCGGACGAGCAGCTCCACCAGCGCGTCCAGCAGCCGGTCCGTGGGGTGGCCGTAGCGCGCGTTGGCGAAGAGCGCGCGGTAGGACGAGGAGTGGTCGAGGAACCGGGTGACGAGGACGGCGTCCAGCTCCGGGCGGTCCACGACCACCCCGACGACCTCGACGGCGGGCAGGCCGAGCTCGCGGAGCCGCCGCAGGAGCCGGTACTCGCGGCGCGCCAGCCGCGCGTCCAGCTCCTTCACCGCGTAGACGCCCCCGCCCTCGGACACGAACCTGACCGTGTGCCGCGACAGGCCCCGCTGCCGGATCTCCACGAGCCGCTCGTCGTCCCAGGCGTCGAGCGGCTCGGACCACGGCAGGTCCAGCAGGCCGGCCGACGACTCACCGGGCGGGGTGAAGACGAAGTGCACGGCTCAGGGCCGCGCCGCGGACGTCCCGCCCGCGGTCCCGGCGGCCGGCTCGCGCTGCGCCTCCCGGTGGGCGGCGCGCGACTCCTCGGCGAGCCGGTCGAGCTGCGCGACGCGCTCCTCGTCGCGGGTCAGGTTCTCGCCGGTGGCCGGGTCGAACAGGTGCACCCGCGTCGTGTCGATCCACAGCTCCGCCCCGCGCCCCGGCGCGATCATGCTGGCCGCGTCCAGCGCCACGACCGCCTGGGTCCGCAGCTGGTCGCCGTCGAGCTCCCGCGACAGGTCCCGCAGCTGGGCGGCGAGATCCTCGGGCGCCTCGTACGGGACGTAGGCGTACAGCTCGTTGCCCAGCCACTCGGTCACGTCCACCCGGACCCGCACGAGGCTGCCGCGCGCCTGCTTCTCCTCGCCGACGAGCGAGGCGTCCTCGAAGTGCTCGGGGCGGATCCCGACGAGCACGACCGACCGGTCGCCGACCGCGGCCGCCTTGCGCGCGTCGCGCAGCTCGAACCGCCCGAGCGGCGTCTCCAGGAACACGCCGTCCGCCGCGCGGTCCACGGACGCGGGCAGGAAGTTCATCGACGGCGACCCGATGAACCCGGCGACGAACAGGTTCACCGGCTCCTCGTACAGCTCGCGCGGGCTCCCGACCTGCTGCAGGACGCCCCTGCGCAGCACCGCGACCCGGTCGCCGAGCGTCATCGCCTCGGTCTGGTCGTGGGTGACGTACACGGTGGTGACGCCGAGGCGCCGCTGGAGCCGGGAGATCTCGGTGCGCATCTGCCCGCGCAGCTTGGCGTCCAGGTTCGACAGCGGCTCGTCGAACAGGAACGCGTCCGCCTGCCGGACGATCGCGCGGCCCATCGCGACCCGCTGCCGCTGCCCGCCGGACAGGTTCGCGGGCTTTCGGTCCAGGTGCTCGGTCAGCTCCAGCAGCTCGGCGGTCTCCGACACGCGCCGCCGCACCTCGTCGTCGGCGACCTTCGCGAGGCGGAGCGGGAAGGCGATGTTCTCGTACACGCTGAGATGCGGGTAGAGCGCGTAGTTCTGGAACACCATCGACAGGTTCCGCTCCCGCGGGGCGACCTTGTTGACGACCCGGTCGCCGATGACCATCTCGCCGGACGTGATGTCCTCCAGGCCGACGATCATCCGCAGCAGCGTGGACTTGCCGCAGCCGGACGGCCCGACCAGGATCATGAACTCGCCGTCCCGCACGTCCAGGGAGACGTCGTTCACGGCCGGGAAACCGTCGCCGTACCGCTTGACGATGTTCTTCATGGTGATGGCGGCCATGGTTTCCTCTCAGCCTTTGACGGCGCCGGACGTCAGCCCGGCCACGATGCGGCGCTGGAACGCCAGGACGATGATCACGACCGGGACCGTGACGACGACGGCGGCGGCGCAGATGGCGGTGGTGGGCTGCTCGAAGTAGGACTCCCCGGTGAAGAACGCCAGCGCCGCCGGGACGGGCCTGGCCCGGTCGGTGGAGGTCAGCGAGATCCCGAAGACGAAGTCGTTCCAGCAGAAGAAGAAGGTCAGGATCGCGGCGGTGAACACGCCGGGCGCCGCCAGCGGGACGATCACCTTGCGGAACGCCTGCCAGGAAGTGGCCCCGTCCACCTGCGCGGCCTGCTCCATCTCCCACGGGATCTCGCGGAAGAACGCCGACAGCGTCCAGATGGCGAGCGGCAGCGCGAACGAGATGTAGGGGATGATCAGGCCCGGCCAGGTGTCGTACAGGCCGATGTTGCGCCACAGGTCGAACAGCGGCCCGACCAGCGACACCACGGGGAACATCGCGATGGCGAGCGCGAACGACAGGATCAGCCGCTTGCCGGGGAACTCCAGCCGCGCGATGGCGTAGGCGACCAGCGTCGCGAACACCACCCCGACGAACGTGGCGATCAGCGAGATGCCGATCGAGTTGATCAGCGCCGAGGTGAACAGGTCGGTCTTGAAGACCGTCTCGTAGTTGGCCCATGTCCAGGTCTTGGGGAAGAACCCCTGGACGTTGCCGATCTCGCTGGGCTGCTTGAACGACAGCATCACGATCCACACGATCGGGAACGCCGTCCACACCAGGATCAGCAGCGAGGCGACGATCCACAGCGACTTCGAACGCGCCGACTCCATCAGCGATCACCTCGCACCTGGGACAGGTCCACGCGGAACCCCTTGATGAACACGGCCGCGATCAGCACCACCGACAGGAACAGCAGCACCCCGACCGCGTTGCCGAGGCCGAGCTCGGTCCGGGTGATGATCTGCTGGTAGGTCAGGAACGACAGCACCTGGGTCTTCTCCTGGCCGGACGTCATGATGAACACGTTGTCGAAGATCCGCCACGCGTCCAGCGTCCGGAACAGCACCGCGACGAGGATCGCGGCCTTCATGTTCGGGATCGTCACCCGCCTGAGGCGCTGCCACGCCGTCGCGCCGTCCACCGTCGCGGCCTCGCCGAGGTCGGCCGGCACCTGCGCCAGCCCGGCGAGCAGCAGCAGCGACACGAACGGGGTCGTCTTCCAGATCTCCGACAGGATGATCACGAACAGCGCCGCCCAGCGGTCGGAGAACCAGGCGAAGTCGCCGAGCCCGAACCAGGAGTTGACGAACCCCGACTGGACGTCGAAGGCGTACTTCCAGGCGAACGCGGAGATGACCGTCACGATCCCGTAGGGCAGCAGGATCGCGGTCCGCACCGTCCGCCGCCCGAAGACGGCCCGGTGCATCACCATCGCGAGCGCGAACCCGATGACCAGCTCCACCCCCACCGTGGCCACGGTGATGATCAGGGTGGTGAGCACCGTCTGCCAGAACAGGGCGTCCGACAGCGCGGTCGCGTAGTTGCCGAGCCCGACGAAGCGCCGGTCCTCGGGTGCGGTGATCCGGTAGCTGAACAGCGACTGGTAGACGGCGTTGACCAGCGGATACGCGGTGACCAGCAGCATCACCACCACGGCGGGCAGCGAGAGCAGCAGCCCCAGCCTGCGCTCGGCGCGGCCGCGGTCGGAGATCTCCGCGCGGGCGGGGGCGGGGGCGCCGTCGGCGCGGCCGAGCTTCGGCGCCGTTTCTGCGGACGTCATCCGGACACCTTTCTCTCCGAGGCTTCCCTCACGGCGGCGCCGGCCTCGCGGCGGCCCTGCCTCACAGCAGGGCCTGGTCGCTCAGGACCGCCCGGACGAACTCCGCGGACCGGCGCGGCGTCGTCGCGGGGTTCACCGAGGCGGGCGGATGCCAGCGGTTCTGGACGGCGCCGGACAGGTCGGCGTAGTAGGGGGTGGCCGGACGGACCGCGGCGGCGGCGATGGAGTCCCGCATCAGCGGGGCCATCGGGAACTCCTTGAGGATGTCGGGATCGTCGTAGATCGCCGGGCGGGCCGCGACGTTGCCCTCGTCGAGCATGTAGCGCTTCATGTTGGCCGGAGAGGTGATGCACCGGACCGCGTCCACCGCCAGGTTCTGGTGCTTGCCGTAGGCGCCCACGCCGATCTCGATGCCCCCGAAGGGCGGTCTGCTCGACTGCCGCGGGTCGACCCGCGGGTAGCGGGCCCAGCCGAGGTCGCCCACGATGTTCTTGCCGATGGCGCCCGCGTCGGCGTCGCCCTTCTCGGCCCGCCAGACGTAGCCCCAGTTGAGCAGGAAGCCGCCGCGCGCGCCGTTGATCGTCGCCCGGGACTGCTCCTCGATGTCGGTGGACAGCGTCGGGCTCGCCGCGGCGGACCGGGCGAGCCTCCGGATGATCGACGCCGCCTGCCGGCCGGCCGGCGAGTCGATGTCGATGCTCGCGTCGTCGCCCTTCTCGGCCTCGCTGATGACGCGTCCCCCCGCCGAGGCGATCAGGGCGTTGATCCACACCATGTAGCCCTCGTACCGGTTGCCCTGGACGCCGATCGTGGTGTTCGTGCGGCCGGCCGCGTCGATGAGCTTGTCCCAGGTGAAGTCGGCCGCGTTCGGGTCGATGCCCGCCCTCTTCGCCACCGACTTGCGGTACCAGAGCAGCTGCGTGTTGGCCCAGAAGGGCGCCGCGTAGAGCTTGCCCTCCCACATCGAGCTCTGCACCGCGGGGGCGAACACCCCGTCGGTCAGCGGCGCGGCCTCGCTCCTGGTGAACGGGCGCAGGAACCCGGCGTTGGCGGCCTCCGCCACGAAGACCGGGTCCAGGCTCATGAGGTCGAGCCCGGAGTCCTTGGCGGCCAGCCGCCTGATCAGCTGCTCGCGCTGCTGCGTCGCGTCGCTCGGCAGCAGGGACGTCCCGATCCGGTACCGGCCGCCCGCGGCCTGCGTGCAGGACTTCGCGATGGCCGCCTGGCCGCCGTTGTCGGGGTTGACGTACCAGGTGAGCTTCGGCGCCCCGCCGCCGTCCCCGCAGGCCGTCAGCCCCCCGGCCAGCAGTGCCGCCGCCACCGCGCCCCTGAGCCAGGCCGATCGCGCCCGCTCCGCGGGACCGCGCCGGCCGGCCGTCCCCTCCCAGGGCCGGGCGCGTCCCGCCCGGTCGCTCTCCGCTCGGTCGACTCGCTCGCCCATAGGGCCTCCCGGTGCTCCCACCGGACTGCGGGCGCTTCGCCGGGCCGCACCTCGGCGGGATTGGCCCTCCATTCGACCATCGGATCGCGTGACTGTCGAGATCCGGAGAGTCATCGGAAGGCAAAGGCCCTTGGTCCGGATATGGGAATGCCCCGGGCGGAACGCGCTACACGTCCGCGAACCGAGAAGGCGCGAAGGGGGCGCGGACCCCGACCGATCCGCGCCGCCCTCCGCGCCTTCGCCTGATGGGCGGGTAGCGCGTGGCGGACGGCCCTAGTAGCCGCCCCCCGACCCGTAGCCTCCGCCTGTGCCGCCCCCGTCACCAGTGCCGGAGCCCGTGCCGACGGCCTTCTTGCCGGTCGGCGTCGTGGCCCACCAGACCCCGCCCACGCCCTGGCCCTTGGTGTCGCCGGGCCGCTTGTCCTGCTCGTAGTAGTACATGGGCCAGCCGTCGATGGTGAGCTGGCACTTGCCGTCGTCCTTGCGCTCGATGAAGTCGACGACCTTCTTCGAGACGCCTTCGAGCTTGAGGTGCTTCCAGCCGTTGAAGACGGCCGGCGGCCACGCCTTCTTGCACGAGCCGAAGCAGTTGGTCGTCGGCGGCTTGTTCCTGTCCTTGTCGTAGCGGTAGAGCGTCATGCCCTTGCCGTCGGTCAGGATCAGGCCGAGCTTCGGGTCCCGCCTGGCCTTGACGACCGTCCAGCCCTTCCAGCGGTTGCCGTTCGCCTGCTTGAGCGGGGCCGCCTTCTTGCCGGTCGGGGCCGCCGCGTACCAGGTGCCGCCCACGCCCTGGCCCTTCGTGTCGCCGGGGCTGCGGTCCTTGGCGAACCGGTAGAGCGGCCACCCGCCGAGCGTGACCTGCCACTTGCCGTCCGGCCGCTTCACCTTGCCGACCAGCGACTGCTGGA
Source organism: Actinomadura sp. NPDC048021 (assembly GCF_040653135.1). Taxonomy (NCBI): domain Bacteria; kingdom Bacillati; phylum Actinomycetota; class Actinomycetes; order Streptosporangiales; family Thermomonosporaceae; genus Actinomadura; species Actinomadura sp. NPDC048021. The sequence goes on along the minus strand of NZ_JBEZJQ010000018.1, from coordinate 47,567 downwards.
CGCCCTTGACCTCGGTGTTCCCCTGGCCCGCCCACACCGGCGGCCACGCCTTGGCGCACGCGGCCGCGCAGGTCGACGCGGGCGGCCGGGAGGTGTCGTTGTCGAAGCGGTAGAGCGTCATGCCCGTGCCGTCGGTGACGACCCTGCCGAGCTTGGTGACGCTGGCCACCTCCAGCACCGTCGGTTCGGGGGCGGGCGGCTCGGACGGCTCGGCCGACGGCTCCGCCTGCGCCCGGGAGCCCGCGGCGTTCTGCTTCCCCCCGGCCTTCTCCTGGCCGCACCCGCTCAGCACCAGTCCCGACGCCGTGAGGGCGGCCGCAGCGGGGATCGCCCAACGTGGGAATTTCATGTCGTGTCCTCCAGGTCGTCCCGGGCCCCGGCTCCGGTTCCAGGTCCCGCACGTCGATCGAGGTGGAGCCGCCGCTCCGGGATCGAGGAGGAATACGGTGAACCCCTCGGATCGGGTTCAACCACCTGGAACCGGTCGTCCGCGCGCCGAGTCACATCCCTGTGCCGCAGGTGTGCGGCGGCGGACGAGGAAGGCAGCGGTGACCACGGGAAACGACGCGGCGGGCGGCCCCGTCGACCTGACGAAGAAACGTCCCCCGGCGCCGGAACCCGAACGCGGCGCGGGCCCCGCGTGGCTCGTCGTGCCGGCCCGCGTCGTGGCGCTGATCGTCGTGGTCCCGCTGCGGCTCGGCTGGGACCTGGTCGTCCTGCTGGCCCGCGGCGTCCGGGCGGCCTGGAACGCTCTCATGCGGGTGCCGGGCCGGTTCGGCCGGTTCCTCGGCCGGATGCTGCGCGGCGCCTGGCGCGCCCTGTACCGGTGGCTGCTCGCCCCGGTCGGACGCCTGCTGGCCGCCGTCGGACGGGGCATCGCCGCGCTGCTCGACCTCCTCCTCGTCCGGCCGCTGCGCTGGCTCGCCGTCGTCGTGGTCCTCGGCTTCCTGCGGTGGTTCGGACGCGGGACCGGGCGGCTGGCCCGATGGGTCCACCGCGTCCTCATCGCGCCGATCGGCCGGTTCCTGGCCCTGCTCGGACGCGGCCTCGCGGGACTGCTCGCGTTCCTGCTGCTGCGTCCGCTCCGCGCCCTCGGCCGCGGGCTCGCCCGGCTGTTCGGCGTCCTCGGGCAGGGCCTCAGGCTGCTGTTCCAGGGCATCGGCCTGCTGATCGGCGTGCTCGTCGTCCTGCCCGCCGTGCTGCTGTGGCGCTACGTCCTGCGCCCGCCGCTGCTCGGCCTCGCCTGGCTGGCCCGCGCCCTGTGGGCCGGTCTCTCCTGGCTCGGCCGCGGCGCCCTGACCCTGCTGGCCGCGCTCGGCGGCGTGCTCGCCTCCGGCTGGCGCGCCTTCGCGGCGGCGGTGGCCTGGTCGTGGCGGCTGATCGGACGCTGCCTGGCCTGGCTGGGACGCGTCCTGATCGTCGCGCCCGCGAGGGCGGTGTGGCGGTACTTCCTGGCCCCGATCGTCGCCGGAGCGGTGGGAACGTGGCGTCTCGCCGCGCGAATCCTCCGCTGGCTCTGGCGGACGCTGGTCGTCGTCCCCGTGCGGGTACTGGTCGTCGCCCCGGCCCGCTGGGTCCGCGCGAGCGTGCTGCGCCCGCTGGGCCACGGCATCCGCTCGACCTGGCGCGTCACCGTAAGCGACCCCCTCCGCGCCGCACGCCGCACGATGCGAGAAGCAGCCCGCGACGTCCGCCTCACCCTCCGCCGTGCCTTCCGCGGAAGGTGAACCGCGCCGGTCCCGAGCAGGGACCGGCGCGGTTCGCGTGTCACTCGTCGTCGGCGGTGGTGCGCCGCTCGTTGCGTTCGCGCATCTTGCGGAGCAGGTCCTTCTTCTTCTCGGCCGCCTTGGCGGCGTCGGTGTCGGCCGCCCGCGCCTTACCCCCGCGCAGTTCGCTCCGCGACAGGTTCCTGCGCTGGCCGCCTACGCCGAGCATGCCGTTGCGACCTCGGCTCTTGGACATGGGTTCTCCCGTTCGGCTGGGTGTGCGTGGTTCTTCGGCACCCAGGTCCGGCCGCGCGGGAGCGTGCAGCTCAGACGTCGATGGCGTCCCGGCCGGACCTGGCGGCGGGACGGTCGCGGTAGACGCGCTGCGGCGTGGGCCACCAGGCGGTGGCCTCGGCATGGAGAAGCATGGGGTCAGGGTAGGGAGCCGGTTCGGCGGCCCTCAAACGATTTTCCTTTGGGGCTGCTGGGATACTGGCCAGTGATGTATCGACTCTTCTTCTCACTGGTCATCGCCCGCATACCGGCGGAGCGCGCCCACCATCTGACCCTGCGCGCTCTGCACGCGATCCAGGTGGTGCCCGGCGCCGTGCCGCTGCTGCGGCGGCTGTTCGTGCCACGCGACCCGGCGCTGGCAGTCCGCGCGTTCGGGCTGGACTTCCCGAGCCCGCTGGGCCTCGCCGCCGGGTTCGACAAGGACGCCGTCGCCTACGCGGCGCTCGGCGCGTTCGGGTTCGGCCATGTCGAGATCGGGACCGTGACCGGGCGCCCGCAGCCCGGCAACCCGCGCCCGCGGCTGTTCCGGCTCGTCCAGGACCGGGCGGTCGTCAACCGGATGGGCTTCAACAACGCGGGCTCCGAGGCCGCCGCGCGGCGGCTCGCCCATCGGGCGCCGGGGACCGTCGTGGGCGCCAACATCGGCAAGACCAAGGCCGTCCCGGAGGCGTCGGCCGCCGCCGACTACGTGGCGAGCACCGAACGGCTCGCCCCGCACGCCGACTACCTCGTCGTCAACGTCAGCTCCCCCAACACGCCCGGCCTGCGGAACCTCCAGGCCGTCGAGCACCTGCGCCCGCTGCTGACGGCCGTGCGCGAGGCCGCCGACCGCTCGTGCGACCGCCGCGTCCCGCTGCTGGTGAAGATCGCGCCGGATCTGGCGGACGACGACGTCGACGCCGTCGCCGACCTCGCCCTCGAACTCGGTCTCGACGGCATCATCGCGACCAACACCACCATCGCCCGCGACGCCCTGCTCAGCCCGCCCGCGCTGGCCAAGGAGACCGGCGGGCTGTCGGGCGCGCCGCTGCGGGAGCGGTCCCTGGAGGTCCTGCGCCGGCTGCGGTCCCGCACGGGCGGGCGGCTCGCGCTGGTCTCCGTCGGCGGCGTCGAGACGGCCGACGACGTGTGGGAACGCGTCCGGGCGGGCGCGACCCTCGTCCAGGGCTACACCGGCATGATCTACGGCGGCCCGCTCTGGGCGCACCGCGTCAACCGCGACCTGTCGCGCCGCCTGCGCGGCAGCGCCTTCCGCACCCTGGACGAAGCCCGCGGCTGACCCCCGGAGGCGGCGCCTCCGGGTCAGGCGAAGAAGCCGTCGGCGATCAGCTCCGGCAGGACGGCGTCGGCGTGCGCGCGGACCTCGCCGGGGTCCATGCCGGTGAGCTGGGCGATGGCGTCCAGGAGCGGATCGAGCGGCAGGGCGCCGTCGCAGACCCCCGCGAGGGCGGCCTCGACCGTCCCGACGCCGGCGGCGCGGCGGAGCCGGTCCGCCTGCCGCAGGATGATCCGTTCCGGGTCCTCGGCGCCCGGCGGGCCTATCTGCTCCTGGACGAGACCCGGCACCGCGGCGAGCGGCCGTCCACAGGCTGTGGAAAACTCTTCGGCCTTCACGAGGCCGTCCAGCACGTCGTGCGCGTACGGGCCGACGGGCTGATCGACGGCGTGCCGCAGCTCCTCGATCCGGACGGCCGGGCGCTCGCTGCGCCGCAACGTGATCCAGCCGAACCCGATCCCGGTGACGTTCCGGCGCTCGAACTCGTCGAGCCACGCCTCATACCGGGCGCGGTATTCGGGCGTGCCCGCCTCGCAGGAATCGCGCAGCCACAACTCGGCGTACTCCGCCGGATCCTGAACGTCGCGCTGGACGATCCACGCGTCGCAGCCGTCCACCCACGCGCCGACACGCTCCTCCCAAGGAACCCCGTCGACATGCAGCCAGTTGGCCAGGAGCTGGCAATACCCGCCGTCGTTCAGGTACCGGGAGGCGCTCCCGACGAGCCGGCGGCAGAAGTCGTCGCCCGCCATCCCCGACTCGCGGTAGGTGAACCGCCGGTCGCCGGGCGGCGCGACGACGAACGGCGGATTCGACACGATCAGGTCGAACCGGCGGCCCTCGACCGGCTCCAGCAACGACCCCCGCAGCAGTTCGGCGCCCTCCACACCGGACAGCGCGAAGCTCATCGCGGCCAGCTCCAGCGCCCGCGGGTTCACGTCCGTCGCGGTGATGCGCGCGGCCGGCGACCGGCCCGCCACGTGCACCGCCTGCACGCCGCAGCCCGTGCCCAGATCGAGCACGTTGTCCACAGGCCTGTGGACGACCAACCCGGCGAGGCTGCCCGACGCGCCTCCGGTTCCCACCACGTGATCGTCCGCCGGGACGCGCCCGTCCCCGGGGCGCACCTTCAGATCGGAGACGGCGTAACCGGCGGGCCCGTCGCCGTCCACCGCCTCCAGCGGCTCGACGCGCAGCAGCGCCCGCACCTGCCCGCCGGACACCTCGGCGAGCCCCGCCGCCGCCAGCTCGTCCGCGGCGACCGCGGTTTCGGGGACGGGCACCTGGAGCCAGAACAGCCGGGTCAGCACCTCGACCGGCGAACCGCCGGCCGTCGCCCGCAGCGCGGGCACGATCTCGTCCCGCGCCAGCGCCCCGCCCGCGACCGGGCCGAGCGACTCGCGCACCCCCGCGACGGTGTAACCGGCTCCGAGCAGCAGTTCGCGCACACGACGAAGATCAGGCATCCGCTCATCCTGCCCGCTGCGGGCCCGGCGCGCGTCCCGGATCGCTGTCCGCGATCAGCCCGGGATCAGCCCAGGTAGGTCTGGAAGCCCTCGGCCAGGGACTCGGCGATGCGCTGCCGGAAGGACGCGCTGGACAGCTTGTCCGCGTCGCCCTGGTTCTGCATGTTGCCGCACTCGATGAAGACCTTCGGCACGGTCGACATGTTGAGCCCGCCGAGGTCGTCGCGCCGGTCGATGGCCTTCTTGCCGAGGTAGTTGGAGTACGGGATGCCCGTGCCCTCGTGGTAGGCGTTCCGCAGCGCCTCGCCGAGCGCGGACGAGGCGGACACCATCTCGGCGTTCCGGCCGATGGAGAGCGGCTCGATGATGTGGAAGCCGTGGCCGGACGCGGACGCCCCGTCGGCGTGGACGGACAGCGCGGCGTCGGCCTTGAGCCGGTTGCCGAGCGCGGCCCGCTCGGTGACGCACGGGCCGACGCCCTTGTCGTCCTTGCGGGTCAGCGAGACCTTCGCGCCCCGGGACTTCAGGATCGCGGCGAGCCGCTTCGACACGTCCCAGGTGAAGGCGTGCTCGGTGTAGCCGGCCTTGGTCTCGGTCCCGGTCGTGTCGCACGCCTTGCTGCCGTTGCCGATCTTCACCTGCCGGTTGATCTCCGACGGGTGGTCGGCGTTGCCGCCGTTGTGCCCGGGGTCGATGACGATCACCTTGCCGTCCAGCGACGTGGGGTCCCCCTTGGCGGACGCGGGCGACTTCCCGCCCTTCGCGCCCGGGGACGCAGCCCCGGCCGTCGGCGGCCCGGCCGCCTCGCCGCCGGACGTTCCGGAGGAACCGTTGCACGCGACGAGCGCGCCCAGGCACAGCGCGATACCGGCGACCGCGGGGCCGCCCCGATGAATTCGCACAGGCCGTTTTCCTCCGTGATGACTTCGTTACCGACCCTGACAGTCTGCACACCGGCGCAGGTTCGTCAAACGGAGTCGGGGAAATCAGCCGCGCAGCGGGTCCTCCTTGCCCAGCAGGGCCGCGAGGGCGCGCGCCTCGTCGGCGTCCAGGCCGAGGACCACGCGGGGACGGCCCCACGGGTGGTCGATCGAGTGGGCCACGTAGCTGGCGACGGACTCCGACACCTGCTCGGCGAGGCCGCGGGCGTGCCGCCACTCCGACCACGCGCGTTCCAATTCGCTCGCCGCGCGCTGCGCGCACGACACCAGTTCCGGATCACGCACGACCTGTTCTCCTCTGGGTGAACGGACCCTCTCCCGACCGCCGGCCCGGCCCGGCCCGGCGGCCTTCCGCGAGGCCGCCAGGGGCTGCCCGCCGACGGTGAAGTCCCATTAACCACCTGGCCGCGGGCCCCGTCCCGGCGAATGCGGCAGGTTTGGCCTGCCCCTTACCCGGCGCACACCGTCTCGTGGAACGATCGACCGTCCCCGTACCCCGCCCATGACCGGCCCCAGCGACGCCGGCGCGATGCGCGGCGCTGCGCGCGGGTCACGTGAGCCGCGGGCCACCGGAACGACGGGCCTCGGGAGCACGGCCGCGGCGGCGCGGGGCGGCGGCGCGGGGCGCGGCGTCGCGCGGCCGAGCGGCAGGCGTCACGACGCGCGGATCACAGCACGCACGGGGCCGGTGGGAGCGAGGGGAAGGCGGGGGGTCGTCCTGCGGCGCGGCACAGGCGGGGTCACCGGACGGGAGCGGGCCCCGTCGTCGAGCGGACCACCAGGTGCGGGACGACCAGCTTCTGCCGCGGGGCGCGGGGCGGGTCGCCGATGCGCGCGGTGAGCATCTCGGCGGCCACCCGGCCCATGTCACGGCGCGGCTGGTCGACGCTGGTCAGCGAGATGTGCCGGATCGCCGCGAGGTGGGTGTTGTCGTAGCCGACGATCGAGAGGTCCGCCGGGACCCGCATGCCGAGCTCGTCGGCGGCCGACAGCGCCCCGGTGGCGACCAGGTCGTTGGGAGCGAAGATCGCGGTCGGCCGGGGGTCGCGGCGCAGCAGGGACAGCGCGGCCCGGTAGCCGCCGTCCTCGGTGAAGTCGCCGGGCTCGACGACGATCTCGCCGGCCAGGTCGTGCCGCCGCATCGCCTTCTCGTAGCCGGCGCGGCGGTAGCGCGCGGTGGTGGAGCGCGCGCCCTCGATGTGGGCGATCCGGCGGTGGCCGTGCTGGACGAGATGGTCGACCGCGAGGCTCGCGCCGAGCTCGTCGTCGTCCACCACGATGTCGACGCCGACCACGTCGCGCTCGCCGACGACCACCACGGGGACGCTGGCGGCGGCCTCCTTGAGCGACTCGGGCACGACGCTGAGCAGCACCAGCCCGTCCACCCGCATCTCCAGGAACGCCTCGACCGCCTCGGCCTCGAACATCGGGTCCCAGCGGCCGCTGCCGACCAGCATCCGCAGGCCCGCGCCGTGCAGGCTCTCCTGGAGCCCGTCGAGGAACTCGGCGAAGAACGGGTTGTGCAGGTCGGCGACGATGGCGCCGATCAGCCGGGTGCGCCCCTCGACCAGGCTGCGCGCCACCGCGTTCGGGCGATAGCCGAGCTCCCGGGCGGCCTGCAGGACGGCCTGCCTGCGGCGCTCGCTCACGTGCGGTGACCCTCGCATGACCAGCGAGACGAGCGATTTGGACACTCCGGCGCGTTCAGCGACATTGCGGATCGTCGGTTTCGGCGCGGGCATCGTCTTGCCCTCGTCGCGCGGTGCGGGAGAGGGCTCGTTGCGCGGCCGAGGCACCGCGCCCTCTCCCAGCATGCCGTGCGGGGGATTTGCTTCATCAGCTGACATGGCGCTCCGTCCAGGGGAACCTGCAGGACCTGCCGCGGCGGCGCCCCGGAGGGGTATTCGGCGCGCCGCCCTCCGCTCAGGAGGAGATGCCATGATGCCGCGCCTTCCCCCCATAGCGCCGCGACAGTGAGTAACGGGCATCCGACAATGGTGGTTCGGGCCTGTGGTGTTCTGGATCACAACCGGGGCGGGGAACCGGCGGCGGGCCCGCGTCCGGCCCGCTCGGTGTGGGCCCTGACAGCGTCCGGCTCGGATACCCTGCCCAGGTGGGAGATCGTGCGGTGGCCGGCGCGAAGGCGCGCACCCGGCCGAGCGGCGGGCGCGGCCGTCGCCGACTCAGCGTGGACGAACGGCGGGACGAGCTGATCGAGGCGGCGCTGCAGCTGTTCAGCACGCGCTCGCCCGAGGACGTCTCGATCGACGACGTCGCGGCGAAGGCGGGCGCCTCCCGGGCGCTGGTCTACCACTACTTCGGCGGCAAGAACGAGCTGTACATCGCGGCGCTCGGCAGCGCCGCGAAGCACCTGTCGGTGCTGCTGGAACCGCCCACGGAGGGCAAGCCGCTCGAACGGCTGCGGATCTCGCTGAAGCGCTACTTCGACTTCGTGGAGAGCCACGCGGCCGGTTACACGGCGCTGCTGCGCGGCGGGCCGGCCGACCGCTCGGGCGAGGCCGGCGAGATCGTGGACGGGATCCGCCGGCTGCTGCTGGACCGGATCCTGCACTCGCTGGACGTCGACGTCCCGCCGCCGATCCTGCGCATCACGCTGCGCTGCTGGATGGCGACCGTGGAGACCGCCGGCCTGGACTGGCTGGAGAACCGCGACGTGGCCCGCCCCGACCTGGAGCGGCTGCTGGTCGACCAGCTCGTGGTGATCATGCAGGTCTCCGGCAGGCACGACCCCGGCACGGGCGCCCTGTTCGAGCGCCTGGCCCACGAAGAGATGAACCCTTAGCCGCCCGGAGACGAACCAGTAACCGCTCGACCTGCGGTTATCGCGTTGACGTGCGCGGAGTTTCGGACATCCAACTCGGCTGCGTCCACAACCGGACACAACCCCCGGAACAGCATTCCGTCGCCCGAAGGCAGCGCGCTCTGCCCCCGGAGCGGGCGGACTGGTGCCCGTTCCGGGGACAGTGCGGCTTCGGCGTCCGGGACCGACGGTTCTCGGATGACCGTGGTCCCGTGTCGGCCAGGAGACACCGAGCGGGTCCCCGCACGTGACTCGGGTGCGAGGTCCGTTCCAAAGCCTCCTGGCCGCCCCCCTCCTGCGCTGTGCGTCCGGAGGGCTCCCTCGGAGCCCCGCCGGTCGGCGTGTCTACTCCGAACGCTGCTGCGGGATTCCCGCGAGCAGCGCCCGCACCTCCGCCTCGCGGTACCGGCGATGCCCGCCGAGCGTGCGGATCGACGTGAGCTTTCCCGCCTTCGCCCAGCGCGTGACGGTCTTGGGGTCGACGCGGAACATCGTCGCCACCTCCGCCGGCGTCAGCAGGGGCTCGGCCTCTGGCGTACGTGCTGACATGTTTGCGGCCTCTCCTCCGTGGACCGATGACAGCGATCCTGCGATTGATCCTCGCGTGGTCACTGATGTCCCCTATGGCCCGAAAGAGCCACTATGACATCACAACGTGTAACCTTGCCACCACTCAGCGCAACAAGCAAGTTCCTGGCGGTAGTTGCGTGCAAACATCCCCGCGAGAGCGGGGAAGTGTGCATGTCCGGTGGCTGCTGGGTCACGCTGCGTGATTCTAGCGACACGTATAGTCGTATCGCGCGCGGATTCGGGAAATTTGTTTTAGTTCGCGGCCTCCAGCGCCCGCACGGGGCGCCAGCGGGCCAGGAGACGCTTGTACATCGCGACGGTCAGCTCGACCTCACCTCGCTCCATCCCGGTGAGGGCCACGGTCATCTCTGCGACCGACTCGTCGGTACGGAGCGTGGCGTCGTCCAGGAGGTGGACGAGCCCGCCGTAGTCGAGTTCCACGAGCGCGCGGGGATGGAACTCGCCGAGCCACCGGTCGAGGGTCTCCAGCCGCCCCGCCGACAGGAGGTAGACGTCCTCCGCCCCCTCGCCGAGGTTCTCGCGCACCACCGGGAGCGCGGCCGCCACCCGGTGGCGGGCCTCCCCCATCGAGGTGACGTAGACCAGGGTCCGCGCGGGCGCCGCCGTCGCCGGCCCGTGGGCCGCGAGCTCCTCGGCCGTGTCGTCCGCCGGCCGGTACCCGGTCCCCGGCGTGCCGAGCATCAGGCTCCGCTCGCCGCGCGCGAACGGCACGAACCAGTCCAGCGGGATGTGCCAGGTGCTCGTCAGGATGTGCGGGCGGAGGGACCGGCCGGCGTTCTTCCACTGCTCGAAGTCGCTCCGCACCCGCTCGGACAGGGGCGGCGGGACGAAGGCCGCCGCCACGCCCGCCGCGTGCTCGTCCCTGAAGCGCTCGAACGCCAGCCAGGACCGCAGCCGCGTGCCCCACGGGCACACGTAGACCATGTCCTCCAGGCGCCGCACGTAGGCGTCCCTGCTCTCGCGTTCCGGGACGACCTCGGGCGGCGAGCCCGTCAGCCTGAGCACGGACTCCCGGTGCTCCGCCCCGAGCGCGTGGATCCGCCTGGGACGGCGCCTGGAGTCGGCGTAGACCGTCCACAGGGTCCGCGCGGGCTCCGGGAAGGCGGTCACCGGTTCATAAACCCGTAGGTACGCCGCGTACGGAAGCACCATCGCATCGTGACATGAGATCCGGTCGGGCGTGGCGCCATCGCGCGCCCTAGGCTGATCTTAGAGACAGAGAGGAGGGCACTACCGTGCCTAATGTCTTCGGGGCGCCCCACAAGGGCACCGAACCCCGACACGAGCAGGTCGTCTTCTGCCAGGACGAGGCCAGCGGTCTGCGCGCGATCATCGCCATCTACTCCACCGCGCTCGGCCCGTCCCTGGGAGGCACCCGCTTCTACCCGTACGGCTCCGAGGAGGAGGCCCTCGCGGACGTGCTGAACCTGTCCCGGGGCATGGCGTACAAGAACGCCCTCGCCGGGCTCGACCTCGGCGGCGGCAAGGCCGTCATCATCGGCGACCCCGCCACGGACAAGTCCGAGGCGATGCTGCGGGCCTACGGGCGTTTCGTCCAGTCGCTGAACGGCCGGTACTACACGGCGTGCGACGTGGGCACCTACAGCGAGGACATGGACATCGTCGCGCGCGAGTGCCGCTTCGTCACCGGGCGGACAGTCGCGCACGGCGGCGCCGGGGACTCGTCCATCCTGACGGCGTTCGGCGTGTTCCAGGGAATGCGGGCCGCGGCCGAGACCGTGTGGGGCCGGCCCACGCTGCGCGGCAGGCGGGTCGGGGTGGAGGGCGTCGGGAAGGTGGGCCACCGCCTCGTGGAGCACCTGCGCGAGGACGGCGCGGACGTCGTGATTTGCGACGTGGACGAGGCCGCCGTCGACCGCGTCCGGGCGCTGCACCCCGAGGTGGAGGTCGTCGCCGACACCGGCGCCATGGTCCGCACGGAGCTCGACGTCTACGCGCCGTGCGCGCTGGGCGGCTCCCTCGACGACGACACCGTGCCCGTGCTGGCGGCCAAGGTCGTCTGCGGCGCCGCCAACAACCAGCTCGCCCACCCGGGCGTGGAGAAGCGCCTCGCCGACCGCGGCGTCCTGTACGCCCCCGACTACGTGGTGAACTCCGGCGGTGTGATCCAGGTCGCGGACGAGATCGAGGGCTTCAACTTCGACCGCGCCAAGGCCCGGGCCGCGGGCATCTACGACACCACTCGCAAGATCTTCGCGCTGGCCTCCGACGAGGGCGTCCCCCCGGCGGTGGCCGCCGACCGCCTCGCGGAGCGCCGGATGTCGGAGGTCGGCAGGCTGCGCGGCATCCTCCTCTGAGCGCCCGGACGGCTCCGAGCTCCCGGAGGGCTCGGTCCGGGTGTGGGTTTCCTAGACCTGATTAGACCGTTGCAAAACCGTTGTGAGGGCCACCGCGGGGCGGCGTACGACCGTCCCACGGTGGCCTTCCCACGTTGACGTGACCACCGGATACACTGTTGTCATCAGCAACAGGGGCGCCGCCACGTACCGTCGATGTACCGAGCCAGGCGCAAAACGGGTACGGTTGTACCCGTGACTGACGCATGGCTCATCAGGCACCGGTTCGTGTGGTACACGCGCGCGTTGATGGGCCCACGAAAGCCCTGACCATCGAGGGGGTCGAGCCAATGGGTCGCGGCCGAGCCAAGGCCAAGCAGGTGAAGGTTGCCCGGCAGCTCAAGTACAGCACCGGCAACACGGACCTCGACCGCCTTAAGGATGAACTAGGAGTCAGCGACTCCGGCGAAGACTCCTATGACGAGCTCGCCGAGAAGTACGCCGACTACGCCGACGACTACGGCACGGAGCCCCGCAAGGACGGCACCTCCGGTTGACCGGCAGACGAACGCCACCGCCCGCATCGCCGGGCGGTGGCGTTTGTCTTGGGTCGGAACACGCCCCGTGGGACCGGCGCTCACGCTGAGCGACCCCACGGGCGACGTTGGGGTGTCCGGCATGCCCCTCCATGACCTGACAGGTCTGGGAGGCCCTCAGCGTCCCGTTCAGCCCCGTCCGCAGGGTCGGACAGGGCCGGCCAGGGGCCTCCGGTCAGCGAAGCGTCGCGGCGCCGGAGCCTTCGGTGATCTCTCCGAGGGTCCAGGACGGGACGCCGCGGGAGGCCAGCAGGCGGAGCGCCTCGTCGGCGCGGTCCGGGGCGACGATCGCGGCCATGCCGACTCCGAGGTTGAACGTCTTGTCCATCTCGGCCTGCGGCACGTCGCCGTGCGCCTGGAGCAGGCGGAACACGGCGGGGACCTCCCAGGACGAGCGGTCCAGCACGGCGTCGACCCCCGGCGGAAGCGACCGGGCCAGGTTCGCCGCCAGCCCGCCGCCCGTGATGTGGGCGAACGCCCGGACCGCACCGGTCTCGGCCAGGGCCAGGCAGTCCTTGGCGTAGATGCGCGTCGGGGTGAGGAGTTCCTCGCCGAGCGGACGGTCGAGTTCGGCCGTCCGGGTCTCCAGCGTCAGGTCCGTCGTCGCCAGGATGTGCCGGACGAGCGAGTACCCGTTGGAGTGGATGCCGGACGACGCCATGGCGAGGACGACGTCGCCCGCCCGCACGCGTTCGGGCCCGAGGATCCGGTCGGCCTCGACGACGCCCGTGCCGGCGCCCGCCACGTCGAACTCGTCGGCCCCCAGCAGGCCCGGGTGCTCGGCGGTCTCGCCGCCCACGAGGGCGCAGCCGGCCAGGGCGCACGCGTCGGCGATCCCGCCGACGATGTCGGCGACGCGCTCCGGGACGACCTTGCCGCAGGCGATGTAGTCGGTCATGAACAGCGGCTCGGCGCCGCACACCGCGAGGTCGTCGATGACCATGCCGACCAGGTCGTGCCCGATCGTGTCGTAGACGCCGAGGCGCCGCGCCAGGTCGACCTTGGTGCCGACGCCGTCCGTGGACGTCGCGAGCAGAGGCCGCTTGTAGCGCAGCAGGGCCGAGGCGTCGAAGAGACCCGCGAACCCGCTGACGTCGTCGACGACCTCGGGCCGCCGCGAACGGGCCACCCGGGACTTCATCAGCTCGACGGCGCGCTCGCCCGCCGCGATGTCGACGCCTGCGGCCTCGTAGGAGGTCGTCGGGCGGTCCGTCATCGGGTGGCCTCCAGCAGGTGCTTGCCGCGGGCGTCCTGCTCCACCGGGATGGGGTACTGGCCGTCGAAGCACGCCCGGCACAGGTTGTCCTTGGCGATGTGCGAGGCGGAGATCAGCTCGTCCAGGGAGATGTAGCCGAGCGAGTCGGCGCCGATGGAGTCGCGGATCTCCTCCACCGACAGGTTCCCGGCGATCAGCTCGGCCCGGGTCGCGAAGTCGATGCCGTAGAAGCACGGCCAGGAGACGGGCGGGCTGGAGATCCGCACGTGCACCTCGGCGGCGCCCGCGTCGCGCAGCATCGACACGATGGCGCGCTGGGTGTTGCCGCGCACGATCGAGTCGTCCACCACGACCAGGCGCTTGCCCTCGATCGCCTCCCGCAGCGGGTTCAGCTTCAGGCGGATGCCGAGCTGGCGGATCGTCTGGGACGGCTGGATGAACGTCCGGCCGACGTAGGAGTTCTTCACCAGGCCCTGGCCGTAGGGGATGCCGGACGCCTCGGCGTAGCCGATCGCGGCCGGCGTGCCCGACTCGGGCGTCGGGATGACCATGTCGGCCTCGACGGGATGCTCGCGGGCCAGCCGCCGCCCGACCTCGACGCGGGTCGCCTGGACGCTGCGCCCGGCGATCGTCGTGTCGGGCCGCGCCAGGTACACGTACTCGAACAGGCAGCCCTTCGGGCGCGCCTCGGCGAACCGCTCGGACCGCACGCCCTGGCCGTCGCACGCGATCAGCTCGCCCGGCTCGATCTCCCGGACGAACCGGGCGCCGACGATGTCGAGGGCGGCCGTCTCCGAGGCGACGACCCAGCCCCGGTCCTCCAGGGAGCCGAGCACGAGCGGCCGGATGCCCTCGGGGTCGCGGGCCGCGTAGAGGGTCCCCTCGTCCATGAAGACCAGGGAGAACGCGCCGCGGGTCGCCGGAAGGATCTCCCGCGCCGCCTCCAGCACGCCGCCGCCCTCGCCGCGGGCGGCGAGCAGGGCGGTCAGGACCTCGGTGTCGGTGGTGGCGGTCAGCTCGCCGGGGGCGAGCCGCGCGGCCAGCTCCGGCGTGTTGATGAGGTTGCCGTTGTGGACGAGCGCCAGCCCGCCGTCGTCGGTGGACCGGAACGTGGGCTGCGCGTTCTCCCACGTGGGCGAGCCGGTCGTGGAGTAGCGGCAGTGGCCAACGGCGATGTGGCCGCGCAGCGTGTTCAGCACCGACTCGTCGAAGACCTGGGCGACGAGGCCCATGTCCTTGAAGACGACGATGCGCGAGCCGTCGCTGACGGCGATGCCCGCCGACTCTTGCCCGCGGTGCTGAAGCGCGTACAGCCCGTAGTACGTGAGCTTGCTCACTTCGGCCCGGGCCGCCTGCTCGGCGGGAACCCAGACGCCGAAGACGCCGCAGGCGTCCTGCGGAGCGCGGTCGGAGGGATCGATGTCGTGGCTCAGACGTCCGTCACGGAGAGGCACGTTCGCCAGTCTAGATGCCCGGTTCACCTGCTCCGATCGGTGGCATCTCTTAACGGACCTTTACTCCCCGGAACCACGGGGATCTCGCGGTCCGGGGGAATCTGGGGACGACCCATGGAGGAACGCATGACCATGCCCGGGTACCGGACCCACTCGCCCCCCGCCCCGGCGAGGCGGAGCACCCTGGCACGCGCCGCGCAGATCCTCGGAATCCTCGGCCTGGCCGGGCTCGCGGCGTGCCTGGCGGGGATGATCCCGGCGCTCGCCGGCCTCGTCCTCGGGACGGTGTCCCTCGTGCGCCGCGACCCCGACCGGCGCCCCGCCCTCGTCGGGGTGGCCTGCTCCGCGGTCGCCCTCCTGATCGGATCCGGGACGCTTTTCTGGCTGCTGAGCAAAGCGGCCCAGTGCGGGGACGCGGCCCGGTATCCGGACGACCTGGCGCGGCGGCACTGCGTCGAACGCGAGTTCCCGTTCGCTCACGCCGGCCCCTAGTTGCCCTGTCTAACCGTCCGGCTGGTCCGCCAGGGCGCGGACGGCCTCCTGCCCGAGCGCCGAGGCGTACACGCGCAGATCGTCGACGAGGCCGCCGAAGCCGGGCTTGGCGGGCTCCCTGCCCAGGTAGACGGGCCCGGCCGGGGTGACGACGGGGTGTTCCAGCGCGGCGGCGGAGTCCTGCTCGCCGTCGATGTGCAGGGCCATGCCCCGGGTGTCCACGACGAAGGCGACGTGGGTCCATCCGCCCACGGTCAGCCGGGCCCGGCTGTCGACGTAGCCGGGGCCCTTGACGGTGAACAGCTGGACGCGCAGCCTCATCGCGTCCGGGTACAGCCAGAGGCCGAGGCCGCGCGCGTCGTTCTCGGCGACCGGCTTGTAGAGGATGCTGCGCCACTCGCCGGTGGGCCCCTCGTCGACCCGGACGAAGAAGGCCAGGCTGAACCCGAAGATCTGGCTGAGGACGAGCTGCGGCGCCCCGGGGATCACGGCGCGGTCGTGCTCGCCGAGCGACAGCGCCTCCCCGTCCCGTCCCGGGACGATCCGGGCGCCGTCCGCCAGCTCGGCGGCGGGGGCGGTTCCGGCGGTGTCGGCGGCCCGGCGGCCGTCCACGGTGCCGGCGTCGAACGTCCAGTGCGCGATCAGCACGGGATCACCTCCGGTAGGGCGCGCGTCACCCGCGCACGCTATGCGCGCCTCCCCGCCGAGTCGAGGGGCCCATCCGTCGAGGAGCGTCAGCCAAGGGGCAGCGGGAGGTGGGGCGTCAGGTCGGCGCGCGGGCCGCTCGCCCGCACCCGTCCGTTCGCGGTCGCGTCCTGCCAGGTGAGACGGCCGGTGGCCAGCGCGATCCAGGTGGCGGCGTCCATCTCCACCACATTCGGTGGCGTACCCCGGGTATGGTGCGGGCCGTCGATGCACTGAACGGCGGCGTGCGGGGGGACGCGGACCTCCACCGAACGGCCGGGGGCCAGCTCGGCCAGCCGGTCGAGCAGGTACCGCACCGCTCCCCTGACCACCGGACGGCTCGGTTCGGCGCCGCCCGACTCGACGCCGGCGAGGACCGTGTCCAGAGCCGCGCGGCGCAGCGCGGCGGGCTCGTCCGGGCCGGTGTAGGGCGCCAGCCCGAGCGCGGCGCGCTGCTCGTTCAGGACGGCGGAGGAAAGCGGTGTTCGCGGCATCGCGCATGACGCTACCGGGTCAGCCTCGGTACCGCGCAGGCGGTAGAAAGGACCCCGGTGCCAGGCATGGGGGTGCAGGAGACGGGGAGGCCGGGGACGCCGTCCCCGGAGGAGACGGAGGTTCGTCAGATGCCCGAGGCGCTGCCCCTGCAGCCGGGCGACCCGAGACGGCTCGGCTCGTTCGAGATCACGGGACGGCTCGGCGTCGGCGAGCAGGGCGCCGTCTTCCTCGGCAGGGACCCCTCCGGGCACCCCGTCGCCGTGAAGGTCCTGCACGTGCGGCTGAGCGGCGAGCCGGTCGCGCGCTCGCGGTTCGCCGACGCGTTCGCCCCGGCCCGCAAGGTCTCCGGGTTCTGCACGGCGGCGATCCTGCACGCCGACGTGGAGGGCGACCGCCCCTACGTGGTGAGCGAGTGGGTGGACGGGCCGTCCCTCCAGCAGCTCGTGGACGAGGAGGGCGCGCGCGGCTTCGCCGTCGTCGAGCGCGTCGCGGTCGGCATGGCGATCGCCCTGGCCGCCGTCCACCGCGCGGGCGCCGTCCACCACGACCTGAAACCCGGGAACGTCCTCCTCGGCCGTGGCGGCCCCCGGATGAGCGACTTCGCCATCGCGCACGCCATGGAGGCCGTGAACGTGGCGTTCCGCGGTCACATGACCGAGGACCCGGCCTACAAGTCCCCCGAGCAGCTCAGCGGCATGGGCATCGGCCCCGCCGCCGACGTGTTCGCGTGGGCGTCGACCGTGCTGTTCGCCGCCGCGGGCAGGCCGCCGTTCGGCGAGGGCTCGCCGTCCGAGGTGATGCAGCGGATCGTCTACGACGAGGCCGACCTGTCGGCGGTGCCCGACTCCCTGCGCGAGGTGGTGACGGCCGCCCTGGTCAAGGACCCGGCCGAACGCCCGATGGCCAGGACGATCCTCGAACGACTGCTGGGCGCGGGCGGCGAGCTCGTCGAGCGCCTGCCGGCCTCGATGGTCGAGGAGGGCCGGGCCCTCGCGACGGGCGTGATGGTCCGCCACACCCTTCCCCGGGTCGCGCCGCCGCCGCGTCCGCCCGTGAACGTCCCGGGCAGCCCCATGGGAGCGGCGCCCCCGGCCGGGTTCGCGCCAGGCCCCGCCGCGCCGGCGGGCCCGCCTCCCGGCCCGCCTCCCGGCCCGCCTCCAGGGCCGCCGCCCGGCCCGCCGGTGGGCCCGCCGCTGGAGTCCGCATCGCCTTCCGTGCCGCTGCTCGGGAAGCTCGCGCGCTCCCGCCGCGCGCGTCCGGAGCACGAGCCGCAGCCCGAGCCGCCCGCCGCCGAGCTGGATCCCGCCGCGTTCGAGGCGACCGCGACCTTCGACGCGGTCGGCCCGAACCGGACCGAGCAGCTCGCCCGCGCGGGCGAGCCGGAGCAGGCCGATCAGACCGCGCGGTTCGACGCCGTCGGCGGCGACCGGACCGCCATCTTCGACGCCGACCGGACCACCACTTTCGACTCCGTCGACATGCCCGCCCCGCCGGACCCCACCGCGCCGAACCCCCTCGTCCCGGGGCTGGGCCACGGCCGCGAGGGCGGCGGCGGGCACCGCTCCCCGGTCCGCTCCTCGCCCTTCGCGGCCCTCGCGAAGATGCGGCGGCCCGGCAACCACGTCCTCGGCCTGGCGCTGTCGCTGGTCATCGGCGTCAGCGTCGGCATCGCCATCATCGCCCTGGTGCTGTGGCCCCAGCTGAAGGCCGACGACGACGGGTCGCCGCCCGACAGCACCAACACGTCCGACAACCGCCCGGTCACCACGATCCCGGCCTCCTTCGCGGGGACGTGGAAGGGGACGGTGGTCAACACGGGCCGCAACGCGTCCTTCCCGGTGCAGATCACGTTCGAGACCGGCGGGACGACGGGGCGCGCCCTGTACCCGCGGGAGAACTGCAACGGCACCCTCCGGCTCGCGCGGGGCACCGAGAGCGCGCTCAGGATGAACCTGGAGATCGGCAAGCCGTGCACGTCCGGGGTCGTCCAGGTCACCCGGCAGCCGGACGGGACGCTCCAGTACACGTGGACGAAGCCGGGAACGAACCTCGGCTACGGCGGACGGCTCAGCCGGGCCTGACCTCCTTCTGCCACCTTTGGCAATACGTCCAATTTGTCGACTCATATCAGGACAGTTCCGCTAGGGTTTCCCCTCGATCGAAAACATCGATCATGGGCGGGACCGCCTCCGCGCGCTCCCCGGCAGAAGGAGGGGTATGCGGGCTGTCCACCGAAGGCTGCTGCTCGTCGGCTCGGTCGCGGCGTGCCTCGGCGCCGCCGCGGCGTTCCCGGTGCTCGCCGACGACGCGTCGTCCCTGGTGAAGGTGACGGCGGCGGAAGGCACCCCGGTCCCCGGCCGCTACATCGTCACGCTGAAGTCCGGAGCGTCCACCGACGCCGCCGCCAAGAAGGTCAAGGCGACGGGCGTCCGGCGCTTCGACGGCGTCCTCAACGGCTTCGCCGCGCGGCTGAACGCCGACCAGCTGGACAAGCTGCGCCGCGACGACCGCGTCGCCGCGATCGAGCAGGACCAGATCGTCAAGGCCACCACGACGCAGCGCGCACCGCTGCCCTGGGGGCTCGACCGCATCGACCAGCGGTCGGCGAAGCTGTCCAAGACCTACACCTACAAGTCGTCCGGCAAGGGCGTGAACGCCTACGTCGTCGACACCGGCATCGACGTCAGGCACGCGGAGTTCGGCGGCCGCGCCTCGATCGCCTGGGCGGCGAGCAGGTTCAACGGCGACGGACGCGACTGCAACGGCCACGGCACCCACGTCGCGGGCATCATCGGCTCCAAGACCTACGGCGCCGCCAAGTCCGTGAAGCTGCGGGCCGTCCGCGTCCTCGACTGCAACGGCGAGGGCTCGATGTCGGACATCGTCGACGCCGCCAACTGGCTGCGCACCCATGCCGTCAAGCCGGCCGTGGCGAACATGTCCCTCGGCGGACCCAAGTCCACCGCGGTGAACACCGCCGTGACGAACCTGTCCAAGTCCGGGGTGTTCACCTCCGTCTCCGCCGGCAACGAGAACGCCGACGCGTGCAAGGTCTCCCCGGCCGGCGCGGGCTGGGTCATGGCGGTCGGCGCGACCACCAAGACCGACACGCGCGCCTCGTTCTCCAACTGGGGCAAGTGCGTCGACATCAACGCCCCCGGCTACGGCATCTACTCCACCTGGCCCGGCAACCGCAGCAAGGCGCTCAGCGGCACCTCCATGGCCGCCCCCTACGTCAGCGGTGTCGCCGCCCTCTACCTGTCCACCCACCCGAAGGCCACGTTCCCGACGGTGCAGAAGGTGCTGAACGACAACTCCACCCACACCCTCAAGGGACTGCGTTCGCAGCCCAACAGGCTCCTGTGGAAGGGCAAGCTGTGAGTCCCGTCACGTAGGATGGCCCGGCTCCCAGCAAGGGAGCCGGGCATCTCGCGCCTTGGCCTCGTCCCACCACCGCAGGGGTCTACCCTTGGCGAGGCAGACGGCTCTTTAACGTTCATTGACCTTCGGCCATGACGAGAGGAGAACACGTGGAGACCCCCGCCTCCACCCGTCGGCACGCAGACCGCCGCCGTGGCCGGCGACGCGCCGCCGCGGCTCTCGTGGCCCTCGCCGCCGCGGTTCCCCTGGTCGCCTCCGCCACGCCGTCCGCGGCCGCGCCGGCGTCCCTTCCCCTCGACCCGGGCGACAGCGGCAAGTTCGCGAGGCTGAACCGCCAGATCGAGCAGCTCGACAAGGAGTACGGCGGCGACCTCGCCAAGCTGAAGGACGCCGAGTACGCCGCGAAGAAGGCGCTGGACAAGTCCAACGACCTCCAGCGCGACCTCCAGGAGGCCCGCGGCGTCGTCGCCCAGCTCGCCGCGTCCCAGTACATGACGAACGGCGAGGACCCCACCGTCACCTTCCTGGCCGACGCCGACCCCTCCGACCTGCTGAGCAACGCCACCCTGGTCAGCCATCTCGCCCAGAACAAGGCGGGTAAGGTCGCCCAGATCCAGAAGCTCGTCAACGACCAGCTCGCGGCCCGCAAGGCGGCCCAGCAGAAGATGACGGAGCTGAACAAGGAGATCAAGGACCTGAGGCGGCGCAAGTCGCAGATCCAGTCCCTGGTCAAGAAGTACAAGCCCGAGTCCCCGAGCGTCGGCATGGGCGGCGTCACCCCGCGCATGCTCAAGGTGAAGAACACCCTGGACCTGGAGATGGGCCCCTTCCCCACGATCGGCTGCGTCCGGCAGACCGGCGACCCGCAGGACCACGGCACCGGCCACGCCTGCGACTTCATGGTGACCACGGGCGGCGTCATGGCCTCCGGCAGCGCCCAGTCCCTGGGCGACCGCACCGCCGCCTACGCCATCGCCCACGCGAGCGCCCTGGGCATCAAGTACATCATCTGGCGCCAACGCATCTACGACCTCCGCAGCCCCGGCTGGCGCGCCATGGAGAACCGAGGCGGCGTAACCGCCAACCACTACGACCACGTCCACATCTCGGTCTTCTAACCGCACCCACCCCCGACCAGGACCGCAGCTCCGAGAGGGCACATCCAGGGCACTCGTGCCCGGAATCGTTCCCCAGGTGTCATCGACGCCTTGCGCACCCAATCGCAGCTCGACGGCATGAGATGCGCGTAGCACCAGAGCGTGGACCCGGGCTCAGCGTGCCTGAAAACTCAGCCAGCGCCCGAAACGGCGCTCAAGCCGCTGCGCAGCCCGACGCTAGGCCGTACCTCGCACCGCGCCACGCCCACCGGACGGGTCTCGCCGGAGTCGTGTGCTGCTGTTGCGCGGCTCCACCCTCGTCATCGTCCCAGATTGGCTTTATGGAGAGCAGCGCTTGCACGGAAGCGGAGTCGTAGGCACCGGTCCTCGGCTTCTTCTGCCGCGTCGGCACCACAGCAGCAATGTTCTGCGAGCCAGCGGAGATCATCAGGGTCCAGCCACAACGCGACCCGGCCGAGGGCTTGTTCTTTGTCTGGTTCGGTGGGTTCGATGTTCGTCGACACAAGGGGGAGAGTAGGCGTTGTTCGTGACGTTGGCGCGAACGGTCGTCAGCGGTTAGGGCACCCCAGGGTGCTCACGCCCGAAGACGCTCCCGCGTGTCGTCGGGGCGTGGCATGCGGGTAATGCGGGCGCGCCTCGGGCGGACCGTTACTTGTACCAGTCGTCGCCGTCCGCGGCCGCCCGCGACTCCAGGTAGGCCTTCAGCGAGTCGGCGACTCGGATGCGTTCGTCGGTTTCGTGATCCCAGACGAAGACGCCGCCGGGGCGTTCTCCAGTCGGCAGGACATACGCGAACTGGTCCCCGCCGCCGTTGTCTCCCACGAACATGAACTGGTCGAACGGCTTGTAGAGAGCGGCGAGTGCGGCGTTCTGCCGGAACTCCGTGTTCTGGTCGATGATCTCGTGCACCGGCCACACCAGTCCGGAGCCGTAGTCGCCCAGGACCCCGTCGGTCTCTCGGAGCACCTCTCGCAGTTCGTCCGGGACTCTCTGCCCCAGCCGCCGCTCGATGTCATCGATGGCCGCGTCGGTGGCGGGCGCGGCGAACTCCGCATCGTCGTACAGCCGCTCGATCAGCTCTCTCCACATGGCTTCGCCTCTGACGCGCGATTGCGGCGCCGGTCTAGGGTCGGGGGATGGGTGAAAAAGGGGAGCTTCCGCGGTATCGGGTTTTGACCGGGCCGGATGACGAGACGTTCTGCCGGCGGGTCAGTGAGGCGCTTGAGCTGGGGTACGAGCTGCACGGGTCGCCGTCGGTGACGTTCAACGGGCAGCGTGTCATCGTCGCTCAAGCGGTCGTTCGCCGCCCGGGATAGCGGGTGGCATGGGAAGGGGGCCCCCCGGGGGGGGGGGCCCCGCACAGCTCGGGGCAGTCGGGGGTGGTTGGGGTCAATGGGTCGGGGGCCGCGCCGCGGTGGGTGTGTCGCGATGGGGACAACACC
>NZ_JBEZJQ010000018.1:0-25287 GCF_040653135.1 Actinomadura sp. NPDC048021 | reverse complement strand
CCGCGGGGGTCGCCGTCGTTCTCTTACCGCGGCCCTCTTTTTATCGACGATCCCGGGGTCGGCCCCCCCGGGCTTGCGGGGGGGGATGGGGACGGCCCCCCCGGGTGGGGGGCCCCCCTTCACTGCTCGGGTCAGTCGGCGTAGGTGGGGAGCATGCGTTCGTGGGCCTCGCGGAGTTCGGAGAGGCCGATGCTGAACAGCTCCTGGTCGCCTTCGGGGCCGCGGGACGTCACGTGCAGGGCGTCGCCGCCCGCCACGCCGATCTGGCTGACCGGGACGCCCGCCGACTCGCACAGGGCCGCGAGGCGCGACTCGGCGCCCGGGCGGACGACGACCATGGCGCGGGCCACCGACTCGCTGAACAGCGCGACGAACGGGTCGCCGTGCAGGGTGATGCGGGCGCCGAGGCCGCCGCGCAGGCACGACTCCACCAGCGTCTGCGAGAGGCCGCCGTCGGAGAGGTCGTGCACGGCGTTGACCAGGCCGTCCCGGACGGCCGCGACCATGACGGACGCCAGGGCCGCCTCGGCCTTCAGGTCGACCAGCGGCGGCAGGCCGCCCAGGTGCCCGTAGACGACGTGCGCCCATTCGGAGCCGCCGAACTCCTCGCGGGTCTCGCCGAGGAGGGCGATCGTGGCGCCGTCGGTGGCCAGCGACATGTTCACCCGGCGGCGCACGTCGTCGTGGACGCCGAGGACGCCGATGACCGGGGTCGGGTTGATCGGGGCGTTGCCCGTCTGGTTGTAGAAGCTGACGTTGCCGCCCGTGACCGGGATGCCGAGGTACTGGCAGCCGTCCGCCAGGCCCGTGACCGCCTGCGCGAACTGCCACATGACGCCCGGGTCCTCCGGGGAGCCGAAGTTCAGGCAGTTGGTGACGGCCAGGGGCCGCGCGCCGGTCGCGGCGACGTTGCGGAACGCCTCGGACAGCGCGAGCTGCGCGCCCGCGTACGGGTCGAGCCGGGTGTAGCGGCCGTTGCCGTCCAGGGACAGCGCGATGCCGAGGCCCGACTCGTCGTCGATGCGGACGACGCCGGCGTTCTCGGGCATCGCCATGACGGTGTTGCCGAGGACGTACCGGTCGTACTGGGACGTCACCCACGTCTTGCCGGCGAGGTTCGGGGAGCCGGCCAGCCAGAGGACGGTCCGGCGCAGCTCGTCGCCGTTGGACGGGCGGGTGAGCCGGCCCGGGGTGTCGGACTGCAGGGCGCCGAGGTCGTGCGGGGGCGCCAGCGGACGGTTGTAGACGGGGCCCTCGTCGGCGGCCGTGACCGGCGGGATGTCGACGATCGTCTCGCCCCGCCACGTCATGACCAGCCGGCGGGTGTCGGTGACCGTCCCGATCACGGTGGCCGGGATCTCCCAGCGCGCGCAGATCTCCATGAAGCGCTCGACCTTGGCGGGCTCCACCACCGCCATCATGCGCTCCTGCGACTCGCTCATGAGGATCTCCTCAGGGCGGAGCGTCTCGTCGCGGAGCGGGACGGCGTCTAGGTCGACGTGCATGCCGCCGGTGCCGGCCGCGGCCAGCTCCGTCGTGGCGCACGACACGCCGGCGGCGCCGAGGTCCTGGATGCCGACCACGAGGTCCTCGCGGAACAGCTCCAGGCAGCACTCGATGAGCAGCTTCTCCATGAACGGGTCGCCCACCTGGACCGACGGCCGCTTCTGGTGCGACTCCTCGTCGAAGGTGGCCGAGGCGAGGACGGACGCGCCGCCGATGCCGTCCGGGCCGGTCAGGGCGCCGAACAGGATCACCTGGTTGCCGGGGCCGGGGGCCACCGCGCGCTTGATGTCCTCGTGCTTCATCACGCCGACGCACAGGGCGTTCACGAGCGGGTTCTGCTCGTAGCAGGCGTCGAAGACCGTCTC
This sequence comes from Actinomadura sp. NPDC048021, assembly GCF_040653135.1. Taxonomy (NCBI): domain Bacteria; kingdom Bacillati; phylum Actinomycetota; class Actinomycetes; order Streptosporangiales; family Thermomonosporaceae; genus Actinomadura; species Actinomadura sp. NPDC048021. The sequence goes on along the minus strand of NZ_JBEZJQ010000018.1, from coordinate 23,416 downwards.
GCCGCCGATGTTGGGCAGGCCGAGGGAGTTGCCGTAACCGCCCACACCGGCGACCACGCCGGGCAGGACGCGCTGGGTGTCGGCGGCGTCGGCCGGGCCGAAGCGCAGGGAGTCCATGACGGCGATGGGGCGCGCCCCCATCGACATGATGTCGCGGACGATCCCGCCGACGCCGGTCGCGGCGCCCTGGTACGGCTCGACGTAGGACGGGTGGTTGTGCGACTCCACCTTGAAGGTGACGGCCCAGCCCTGGCCGATGTCCACGACACCGGCGTTCTCGCCCATGCCGACGAGGAGCTTGTCGGTCTTGGGGGCCTTGTCGCCGAACTGGCGCAGGTGCACCTTGGAGCTCTTGTAGGAGCAGTGCTCGCTCCACATGACGGAGTAGATCGCCAGCTCGGCCGAGGTGGGCCGGCGTCCCAGGATGGTGCGGACGCGCTGGTACTCCTCCTCGTTCATCCCCAGCTCGGCGTACGGCTGCGGACGCTCGGGGGACGCGGCGGCGACGGCGACCGTGTCGGTGCCGTGGTCGTAGCGCGCGGGCGCCTCGATCGCGGGCTGCGGGCCGGTGCTGCGTCCGATGGCGGGCTGCGGACCCGTTCCCCGCCCGACGGCGGGCAGGGGGCCCGTGCCGGAGCCGACCGCGGGCTGCGGGCCGGTGCCGCGCCCCACGGCGGGCTGCGGACCCGTGCCGGAGCCGACCGCGGGCAGCGGACCCGTTCCCGGACTGATCCGGGGCAGCGGCCCCGTCCCCGGGCGGACGGCGGGCAGGGGGCCTGTGCCGAGGCCGACCGGGGGCTGGGGGCCCGTGCCCTGCCCGATGGCGGGCAGCGGGCCCGTTTCCGGGCGGACGGTCGGCTGCGGACCCGTGCCGCGCCCGACGGCGGGCTGGGGGCCCGTACCGGTGCCCACGGCGGGCTGAGGGCCCGTGCCCGGGCCCACCGGGGGAAGCGGGCCGGTGCCGGGGCCTTGCGCCAGCGGGCCCGTGTTCAGGTCGATGAGAGGCTGCGGGCCCGTGCCCCGCCCGACGGCGGGCTGTGGACCCGTGCCCGAGCCGACCGCGGGCTGCGGGCCGGTGCCCTGGCCTACCGCGGGCTGCGGGCCGGTGCCCACGGCGGGCTGCTGGCCCGTGCCGTGGCCGACCGCCGGCTGCGGGCCCGTGCCGGAACCGGCCACGCGCTGCGGGCCGCTGCCCGTGCCGCGGGCGGGCGGCGGCGCGGCGAAGGCGCTCAGGTCGGGCACGGTGAGCGACGGGTCCGCGACGGTGGACGTGGGGTCGCCGCTGGAGCGCTCCTCTTCGAGGGCCCGCGCGAACTCCTGGTCGGGCACGCCTTGGGACGGCGCAGGGCCCGGGACGGGTTCGTCGTTCAGCACCGGGATGGGCCCGGTGAAGGGCCCGGGGGCCGGTTCGGCGGCCGGGTCCTCGGAGCCGGGCAGGGCGGGGGGCTGCTCCTCTTCGAGGATGGCCTTGAAGCCCTGCGTCACAGCGGGGTTGACGGGCTGGAGCTCCGGGTCGTCCGCGTCGGACTTGAGCTCGCCGAGCCACTCCATCGAGGGCTCGTCCTCGTCCCGCCTAGCCCTTCCGGAAGCGTGGGGCCGTTGCTCACTCATGCGTTGACCAGTCTCTTGACGATCGAGGTGAAGAAGCCGAGCCCGTCGGTGGACGGCCCGGTCAGCGACTCGACGGCGTGCTCGGGATGGGGCATGAGCCCGACCACGTTGCCGGCCTCGTTGCAGATCCCGGCGATGTCGTCCTGGGAGCCGTTCGGGTTCAGGTCGAGGTAGCGGGCGACGATGCGGCCGGAGTCGGCCAGTTCGAGCAGCGTCTCCCGGTCGGCGGTGTAGCGGCCGTCCCGGTTCTTCACCGGGATCACCAGTTCCTGGCCCTCCTGGTACTCGGAGGTCCACGCGGTGTCGGCGTTCTCGACGCGCAGCCGCTGGTCGCGGCAGACGAAGTGCAGCCCCGCGTTCGGGAGCAGCGCGCCGGGCAGCAGGTGCGACTCGCACAGCACCTGGAACCCGTTGCAGATCCCGAGGACCGGCAGGCCGGCGCCCGCGGCGGCCACGACCTCGGACATCAGCGGCGCGAACCGGGCGATCGCCCCGGCCCTCAGGTAGTCCCCGTAGGAGAACCCGCCGGGCAGGACGACGGCGTCGACCCCCTGCAGGTCGTGGTCGCCGTGCCAGAGGGCGACCGGCTCCGCGCCGGCCAGCCGCACCGCGCGTGCGGCGTCCTTGTCGTCAAGGGAACCTGGGAAGGTGATGATCCCAACCCGGGCAGCGTCCATCTGTTCTGTTCCTCCGAAATGAGGTGCGGCCGAGACGATCGGGATCTCCTCCGCCGATCAACCCCGATGCGCGTCGCATTCCCCCGCGCGCAGGTCCCAATCTACCCGGCGTTGGGAATGAGGTTGCGGTCGAGGCGCCGGACCAGCGCCCCGTCCCTCCAGGTCAGCCGCTTTCGCAGGTGAACGACGGTGCCGCGGTCGGGCGCGGAGTCGATGTTCAGGTCGTCCACCAGCGCGCGCATGAGCCCGATGCCGCGCCCCGACTCGCTCAGCGGCCCGGGCTCGGGCGGGGCGGACCGCAGCCCGCGGCCCCAGTCCATGATCTTGAGCAGGCAGGTGCCGTCGTGCACGTGGCCCGTCACCTCGTAGTCGCCGTTCGCGCGGGCGTGCTCGATGACGTTCGTGCACGCCTCGGAGATCGCGACCAGGAGGTCGTCGACGCAGTCCTCGGCGACGCCGAGGCCGCGCAGGGCCTCGCCCGTCACCCGGCGGACCACCGGGATGCTCATCGCGTCGCGCGGCAGCGCGAGCGAGAACCTCATATCCACCCGGACACCTCGTGTCATGCTCCGGGCGTCCCGACCGTGCCCCCGGTCCCGGAGCGTGCTCGACGACTCAACGCAGCTAACACTTCCCCGGAGGAAACTTCCGTAATCGCCACAGTCGCGGGCCCGCGGATTGGAACGGGCCATGTCACGACCGGAAACCGGCGGCGTTCGCCCGCCGGTTCGGGCGGCGGGCCGGTCCCGGCCACGCGCCCGGACGGTTACAGAACGTGAACCTCGTAGTTCTCGATGACCGGGTTCGCCAGCAGCGTCTCGGCGATCTTGCCGACCTTCTCCAGGGCCGCCTCGTCGGCGTCCCCCTCCAGCTCCACCTCGAACCGCTTGCCCTGCCGGACGGCCACGACCCCGTCGAACCCCATCTGCGGCAGCTTGCGGGCGATCGCCTGCCCCTGCGGGTCGAGGATCTCCGGCTTGAGCATGACGTCCACGACGACACGCGCCACGGTCGCCCCCTCACTGATCTGCGCTTTTGCTTACGATCCTGAAGCGTACGGCACCATGGCCCATCACGAGCCATCAGCACCCCCGGAGCCAGCCGATGAACATCGAGGACCTCACCCCCGTGGAGCGCCGCCTCTGGGAGGCGTTCCCCAAGGGGGAATCCGTCGACCTGTCGGTCGGCGACCAGGCGATGGACGACATCACGCGCTCCGACCGGTGGGGACGTGACCGCATGGTCAGGGCAGAGGTACTCGTCGCGCTGCTCGTGGGCGCGGTGGAGGCCGAGCCCGGCCAGGTCGCCGCGGTGCGGCTCGGCGGCGCCCGCATCACCGGCGCGCTGAACCTCGGGCACGCGGAGGTCCGGGTCCCGCTGGCGCTCACCGGATGCGACTTCGACGAGGCGCCCCACCTGTACTGGGCGAGCATGAACAGCGTCCACCTGATGCGCTGCCGGCTGCCCGGCCTGATCGCCTCCGGCACGCGGGTGGACGGCCACCTGTGGCTGGAGGGCAGCCGCGTCAACGGCGGCCTGTGGCTGGACGGGGCGAACATCACCGGCATCCTCAACCTGTCGGGCGTGCACCTGTCCAACCCGGGCGGGGACGCGATGCTCGCCGACCGCCTCTCGGTCGAGGCGAACGTCTACTGCGACCAGGGGTTCGCCGCCAACGGCGAGGTCCGGCTGCCGGGGGCCCGCGTCGGCGGCCAGCTGATCTTCCGGGGCGCGCGGCTGTACAACCCGTCCGGCGCGGCCCTGTACGCCAGCCGCCTGGACGTGGCCGCGAACGTGTTCTGCGACGGCGGGTTCAGCGCCGAGGGCGAGGTCCGGCTGCGCGGCGCCCGCGTCGGCGGCTACCTGTCGTTCGTCGGCGCCCGTCTGGCCGCCCCCAAGCGGACCGCCCTGAACGCCGACGACCTGGCCGTCGAGTCCGACGTCTACTGCTCGGACGGATTCACCGCCGTCGGCGCCGTCAGCTTCTCCGGGGCCCGCGTCACCGGGCAGCTCAGCCTGCGCGACGCGCGCCTGCTCCACGACGAGGGGACCGCGCTCGGCCTGCAGCGCCTCCAGGCCGAGGAGCTGCTGATGCGCACCGCCGAGCCGATCAAGGGGACCGCGGACCTGTCCTACGCGCGCGTCAACCTGCTGCGCGACGACGCCGCGTCCTGGCCGGAGCGCCTCCAGCTCGACGGCCTCCAGTACGAGACCCTCGAACCGCCGCTCACCGCCCGCGAGCGGCTGGCGTGGCTGCGCCGCGACACCGACGGCTACGCCCCCCAGCCCTACGAGCGGCTCGCGCAGACCTACCGCTCCCTCGGCCTGGACGCCGACGGCCGCTCCGTCCTGCTCGCCAAGGCCCGGGACCGGCGCCGGACGCAGGGCCTCCCCCGCAAGATCGTCGGCTGGTTCCAGGACGTGCTGGTCGGCTACGGCTACCGCCCGTTCCGCGCCGCGAGCTGGCTGATCGGCCTGCTCGCCTTCGGGACGATCGTCTTCTCGGTCCACCGGCCGGACGTCCTGGACGACGGCCACAAGCCGCACTTCAACGCGTTCTTCTACACGCTCGACCTCCTCCTGCCGATCGGCAGCCTCGGCCAGGAGATGGAGTTCGCGCCCAAGGGCGTCTACCAGTGGATCGCGAACTTCATCGTCGCGGGGGGCCTGCTCCTCGGCCTGACGGTCGCCGCGGGCGCCACGCGGGCCCTCTCCCGGGAGTAGCGAGCCGGGCGATCCGGACATGGGGGACAGCGGACGTAACGTGCGTCACGCCCGGGTCGCGGGGTAGGGCCGGGGGTAGGAACCTCCGGTGGCGGGACTCGCATCGCGGTGGCGGGGGCTTGCATCGCAGGGTGTGATGTCTGCCACGATGGTGTTGCGGCTTTTGTCCCTTACCGGGGGCGGGCCGTCGACATCGGCCGACCGCGCGGCGACCCCGCGCGACGGCCCCGAACGAGGAGTGTCATCGATGACGATCGACTCCGTGCGCGGCGCGCCCGACACCCCGAAGGCCGCCGAGCCCGAACTCGTCCAGCTGCTCACCCCCGAGGGCGAGCGGATCGAGCACCCGGACTACCCGCTGGACCTCGGCGCCGAGGACGTGCGCGGCCTGTACCGCGACCTCGTGATCGTGCGGCGGATCGACCAGGAGGCCGTGGCCCTCACCCGGCAGGGCGAGCTCGGCCTCTGGGCGTCGCTGCTCGGGCAGGAGGCGGCGCAGATCGGCTCCGGGCGGGCGGCGTCCGCCAACGACATGGTGTTCCCGACGTACCGGGAGCACGGCGTCGCCTGGTGCCGGGACGTCGAGCCGCTGAAGCTGCTCGGCATGTTCCGGGGCATCAACCACGGCGGGTGGGACCCGAAGGAGCACGGCTTCCACCTGTACACCGTCGTGATCGGCAGCCAGACGCTGCACGCGACCGGGTACGCGATGGGCGTCCAGAGGGACGGCGTGCTCGGCACCTCGTCCGCCGGCGCCACGATCGCCTACTTCGGGGACGGAGCGACGTCCCAAGGCGACGTGAACGAGTCCTTCGTGTTCGCCTCGGTCTTCAACGCGCCGATCGTGTTCTTCTGCCAGAACAACCAGTGGGCCATCTCCGAGCCCCTCGAACGGCAGTCCAGGATCCCTCTCTACAAGCGCGCGCAGGGTTTCGGCTTCCCGGGCATCCGCGTGGACGGCAACGACGTGTTCGCCTGTCTGGCCGTCACCAAGAAGGCCCTGGAGAACGCCAGAACCGGCCAGGGCCCCACGCTCGTCGAGGCGTACACCTACCGGATGGGCGCCCACACCACGACCGACGACCCCACGCGCTACCGGCTGAAGACCGAGGAAGAGGCGTGGAAGCTCAAGGACCCGATCGAGCGCGTCAAGGCGTACCTGGTGCGCGGCGACATGGCCGACGCGGGGTTCTTCCAGAAGGTGGAGGACGAGGCCAAGCAGATCACCAGGGAGCTGCGTGAGGCGTGCCTGGCGCTTCCCGACCCGGAGCCCCTGTCGATGTTCGACCACGTGTACGGGGAAGAGCATCCGCTGATGACCGAGGAGCAGGAGCAGTTCGCCGCCTACCTGGCGTCGTTCGAGGAGGAGGCGAAGTGAGCACCCTGACCCTCGGCAAGGCCCTCAACGTGGGCCTGCGCAAGGCCATGGAGAACGACCCCAAGGTCCTGGTCATGGGCGAGGACGTCGGCAAGCTCGGCGGCGTCTTCCGCATCACCGACGGCCTGCAGAAGGACTTCGGCGAGGAGCGGGTCATCGACACCCCGCTCGCCGAGTCCGGCATCGTCGGGACGGCGATCGGGCTGGCGCTGCGCGGATACCGGCCCGTGGTGGAGATCCAGTTCGACGGGTTCGTGTTCCCCGCCGCCGACCAGATCATCACGCAGCTGGCGAAGATGCGGATGCGCTCGCTCGGCGCGCTGGAGCTGCCGGTCGTCGTCCGGATCCCGTGCGGCGGCGGCATCGGCGCGGTCGAGCACCACTCCGAGTCGCCCGAGGCGTACTTCACGCACACCGCCGGGCTGCGCGTGGTGGCGTGCTCGAACCCGCTGGACGCCTACTCGATGATCCAGCAGTCGATCGCCTCCCCCGACCCGGTGGTCTTCTTCGAGCCCAAGCGCCGCTACTGGGACAAGGCGGAGGTCGACACCGACGCCGACCCCGCCGACTGGACGCCGCTGCACCGGGCCGCGGTCGTGCGGCCAGGCGAGCACGCGACGCTGCTCGCCTACGGGCCGGCGGTGAAGACGTGCCTGGAGGCGGCCGGGGCCGCCGCCGAGGAGGGGCGGGAGCTGGAGGTCATCGACCTGCGCTCGCTGAACCCGCTCGACATCGGCACGGTGACCGACTCGGTGAACCGGACGGGACGCTGCGTCGTCGTCCACGAGGCGCCCGTGTTCAACGGGTACGGCGCCGAGCTGGCCGCCCGGATCACCGAGAAGTGCTTCTACCGGCTGGAGTCGCCGGTGCTGCGCGTCGGCGGGTTCTCCACCCCGTACCCGCCGTCCCGCATCGAGGACCATTACCTGCCCGACCTCGACCGCATCCTGGACGCGGTCGACCGGACCTTCGCGTGGTGACGCCGGTGAGCCAGCCCAAACTGTTCAAACTGCCCGACGTGGGCGAGGGCCTGACCGAGGCCGAGATCGTCAAGTGGCACGTGCAGCCCGGCGACACCGTCGAGGTGAACCAGACCATCGTCGAGATCGAGACGGCGAAGGCGATCGTGGAGCTGCCCTGCCCGTTCGAGGGCGTGGTGACCGAGCTCATGGTCACCGAGGGGCAGACGGTGGACGTCGGGGTCCCGATCATCGCGGTGGACCCCGGCGGCGAGGGCGGCGTGGCGACGCCGGTGTCCGAGCCCCCGGCGCAGGCGGCCGCGCTCCGCGAGGAGGGCGTCCCGACCGTCAACGAGCCCGGCATGGTGTCGCCGCAGGAGCCGCCGAAGCGCACGCCCGTCCTCGTCGGCTACGGCGTGAAGGAGGGGACGACCAGGCGCCGTCCCCGCAGGTCCGCCAACGGCGCGGCGTCCGCGGCCCCGGTCGCCCCGGCGCCCGCGCCCGCCCCGGAGGCGCCGCCGGCGCCGCCGGCGCCCCGTCCGAGCCCCTCGGGGAGCGGGCTGCCGCTGGCCAAGCCGCCCGTCCGCAAGATGGCCAAGGATCTCGGGGTGGACCTCACGTCCATCACGGGGTCGGGCCCGCAGGGATCGATCACGCGCGAGGACGTCCTCGCCGCGCGGTCAGGCGCCGAGGCTCCCGCCGCGCCCGCCCAGGCGGGCCCGCGCGAGGAGCGGATCCCTGTCAAGGGCGTCCGCAAGGCCACCGCGGCGGCGGTGTCCGGTTCGGCCTTCACCGCCCCGCACGTCACCGAGTTCCTCCAGGTGGACGTGACGCGGACGATGGAGACCGTCAAGCGGCTCCGCGAGCTGCCCGAGTTCGCGGACGTGAAGGTGTCGCCGCTGCTGCTGGTGGCGCGCGCGCTGCTCACGGCCGTGGCGCGCAACCCGATGGTGAACTCCGCGTGGGCGGACGGCCCGGACGGCGCGGAGATCGTCGTCAAGCGCTACGTGAACCTGGGGATCGCGGCGGCCACCGAGCGCGGCCTCATCGTCCCCAAGATCAAGGACGCGCACGAGCTCGACCTGCCGGGCCTCGCATGCGCCCTGAACGAGCTGGCGGCGAAGGCCCGCGCGGGCAAGGCGTCCCCCGCCGACCTGTCCGGCGGGACGATCACGATCACGAACGTCGGCGTGTTCGGGGTGGACGCCGGCACCCCGATCCTCACCCCGGGCGAGGCCGCGATCCTGGCGTTCGGCCAGGTCCGGGACATGCCGTGGGTGCACGAGGGCGAGCTGGCGATCCGCAAGGTGACCACGCTGGCGCTCTCGTTCGACCACCGCATCGTGGACGGCGAACTGGGCTCCCGCGTCCTGCGCGACGTCGGGGACATGCTCGAAGACCCGATCCGCATGCTCGCCTGGTCGTAGCCGCCGGGTCGTCGCCGCCGGGCGGCGGGCAGGACCGAGGGGCCGGTGCCGAGCGGTCGGCACCGGCCCCACGCAGTCCCTGGCGCATTCAGGATGACTGCGTCGCGCCGGCGAAAGATTCTTCCTTTTCCGGGTGAGATCCATAGGTGTGAGCATTGCCCCTGATCACCCTGCCCAGTACACTCGCCAGCTACGCGAAACCTCCAATCTCGAACGGACGGGAAGAAAGGACACGCGGGCCTCTCCAGAAGGAGATCCCGTTCCCTACCTGATCGAGAAGCATGACGACTGCCTGTCTACGATTGCCGGCCCCCGCACCCAGTCCCACCCTGCCAGGGCAATGGGTCCCTGCTGCGCCGGGGAGACGTCCGAACGCGGCCCGCATCAGCTCTGACCATGCGGTCTCCACCATGCGCTGGACGTTACGTCGCGTCCAGTATGGCGTCACCCCCCCTTCCTGAAGTCCGTGGTCTCATGACCGGGCCTCAAGGCTCACGGGACGGCCGCCTCCAATAACCGGCCATTCCAAAAAGGACCGACCCTCCGGCGACCGATACCAGGCGCCACTGTGGTCGAGCCGCGACTCCGGGTAGGCGGAAACCGACGGCTGCGGTAACCCGCCGAAACGGAGCGCTTTCGCACCGCCGGGTGACCGCTGCTCGCTTCCCGGCAAAGAACTCATCATGCGAGGAACCGCGTTCCGCGCGCCCAAAACCGAGATCATTGGAAAGGGACACACCTTGGACTCATTGAGCAGGCATGTGATGGCGCAGCCAGAGGCCGCCGAACCGATGATCATGCACAACACGATCATGGGCGAGGCGGCGGGAGCATCCCTCATCGCGCTGGCCGTGTTCCTCTTCCTGGCACGACGCGGCGACCGGCTGTGGGCCAGGGGGTGGGCGCTGACGTTCGGCGTCGGCTCCCTCATCCTGACCTCTCTGAGCTGGGACGCCATCACCACCGGCCCGTTCACCGCCAAGCCCGAGATCAACATGGTGTTCGGCGGGCCACTGTTCTGGTTCGGCGTCCTGCTCGGTGCCGCCGCCCTCTACCTCTGGGTGCACGGCGACACGCTGCAGGAGCCGGCGGGCGCGAAGCGGGGGGAGACCGAGCTCTACCGGTTCACGGCGACCACGCGCGGAACCTTCTCTCCGGTGTATCTGCTGGTCCTGGCCGCCGGCCTCAACCTGCTGGGCAACGCCGCCGCCATCGTCCGGTTCAATCTGGTGGGGGGCGCGCCTGCGTCAGAGCCCATCACCGGGCGTCTCGGGCACATCGCGTGGATCGAGAACAACTCCTTCGGCCTGGTCTACGCACTCGCCGGCATCGCCACGATCCTTCTCATCGGCGCCGTTCGTGACCTCGGGGGCCGCATCGCGACCGTCGTCATCACGCTGTTCTTCGCGTCCGGTCTGTTCTTCCTGGTCTTCAGCACGCTGAACGAGTACACCCATCCAGGATTGATGATCAACAAGTGCGTGCAGGGAACCATGGAGAACTGCGCCGAGTGGAAGTACGACTACTAGCGACCAGCCTGGTTCGCTCGCCGGGAGCCGCTGACGCCGTCGACGGTCCCGAGGGGCGTCCTCGGCCTACCGCTAGGAGACGGGAACCTTCTCGACCTTGCCGAAGGGCCCGGCGTCGAAAGTCACGGACGTGACGTCGCCGGGCGGGGCGGGAAGGTAGACGAAGCCGCGGACGGGCTCGTTGACCGCAGTGCGGAACACGACCCGTCCAGCGTCGACGTAGTTGGTGGGACGCCCCGGCGTGGGAGGACCGACACGAACGGCGCGGTAGACGTCCTTCTTGCCCGGCACCTGGATCGAGAACGCTCCGAACACTCCGCCCGGATAACTCGGGTTCGGGTAGGACGCGTCAGGCGGCGTGGTGCCGGGCCCCTCATTCACGATGTCGAACACGGCGACGATGTAGGCGCCGTCCCGGTAGAAGGGTTTGACCTCAAGGCGCCTCTTGGCGGCTCCAAAGGGAGCCGTGCGCGACGCCATCTTCTGCCGGTCCTGCGCCCGGAAGGTCGCCGGTGAACCGGAACCCGGCGCCGACGACTTGAGCTGGTAGGTGACGTCGACCCCGTCACCGTCCTGCCGCCCGTTCGCCGTGTAGGTGAAACCGGTGCCGAGTCTGGTCTTCATCTCGTTCAAAAGCGCCTGGGCCCGATCCCCGGACACCTTGGCGTCACTGGCATGCGCCACAAGCGTCAGCGCGCCGGCCGCCTGCCCCTTGACCTTCTGGGCGACCCCGTCCAGCGCGGCCTTGGCCCCGCCCGTCAGATTGGCCGAACCAGCCTCGAACAGGGCATCGCTACGCAGGCCGACCGTGACGCTCGATCCGTTGGACGAGACAGTCCGCCCCTCCTCTTCGACGATGTCGTACAGCTCCACGGGGTTCCCGCTCGGCGGGGACGACGCCGTAGCCGACGGGGAGGTCGTGATCGGGGACGGCGCGCCCGCCATGAACGGCTCGGCCCCGACCGAGGGAGTGGACGACGCCGACGGAGAAGACGAGGGCGACCCACTCGGCGGCGCGGACGAGACAGACGGCGTCCCCGGCATGGCCGACGCGGCGGCGACCGGGATCCCGGTGAACTCCCCGGCCGTCCCCGGCGTGATCGCGGTGACCTTCTGGACGGTCGCCGGGATCGGCGGATAGTCGGCGGTCATCTCGCGCGTCGTGCCGGGCGCGAAGCCGGAGCCGCTGGTGGTCCCGGTGGGCTTGTAGAGCTTGCGCCCGGCCGCGTCCAGCAGCGCGATCTCGAACGGGACCGACTTCACCGACGAGTCCAGCGACGTCACGCTGTAGCGCAGCACCGACTTGGCGGCCTGCCGCTCGACGCCCCTGATGGCCACGCGCGCGTGCAGGCCGTCCGCGCCCCCGAACCACCCCTCCTTGGCGTACGCGCCCGCGGGCTGCACGGTGGGCAGAGCGGCGCCCGTGCGAACCGTCGGCGGAGCGACCTTCTCGGCCAGATCGGCATCGGCGCATCCGGCCACGAGCAGCAGGCCGATGGAAGAGACGGCGAGGGGCAGCGCACGCATCGTTCATCCGCTCGGGGAGGGGGACGGGCGAGGGACGCGGGCAACAGTAGTCAACCACCCCACCCCCCGCCAGAACCCCAGCGATCCGCGGCCGCCGGTGGCGGTGCTCCGTCGGCCGGGTGCGGGGTCTGGAATGCCGCCGAGCGGCGGGGGTCGCGCATATGATCAGTGCGAACTTCACAAACCAGAAGAAATTTCCGGTTCTGCGGAGTCTCGTCGTATCCATCGGCGCGATCTCCAGGGGACCGGCTCATGGCTGATCCTCCTGCGCGCCTGTCCGAGGGGATCAGAACAATGAGGAATACGCCGGCCGCCAGGCCGGACAACATAGCCCTGGGCGCGGGTCTCACCCTCGTCGAGGGTTCGTCAAAGCTGTTCGGGCGCTCGATCTTCAAGAACTACCTGCTCGAGGGCATCACGATGTCGGCCCTGGTCGTCGCGACGGCCGAGTACGGCATCGGCGCGATGGTCATGCTGCTGGTGGCGTTCAGGCTCCAGATCCTGGGGCTGTTCCGCCACATGACGTCGCGGTCCCAGCGGTTCCGGTACACCCGGCGGGCCTTGAAGGCGACCATCGTGTTCACGACGGTCGTTCTCATCCTCACGATGGCCGAGTACGGCACCGTGCTGGCGGCTCTGCTGGTGGTGTTCAGGTTCCAGGTACCGGGTCCTTACCGCCCCGAGGAGCCGCGGCCCGTGCGGCTCCGGTTCACCTGGAAGACCGTGACGGCCGTCATCGTCTTCGCCGGCTGCAACATCGCGGGCCGGGGAATGATCGTGATGGCGATGATGTCGGCGGGGACGGCCCTCGCCACCATCAACGCGATCACGTTCGCCGTCTCGACCATGACCTACTCGGTGGGGGTCTGGAAGACCGGGCAGTGGTTCGCGGCGATGCTGGTGCCGCTGCTCATCGTGCTGGGCCTCGCCGTTTCCATCGAGGCGTGGCACATCACGGCGAGCCCGTGGGGAGTCGTCTGGTCCATCGGATCGGCTCTCTCCGGCGTCGTGTACATGGCGCTGTCCCGAGGTTTCGTCGAGCGGGGCGGCGCGGAGGCCGATCAGTTCCAGGCGCTGGGCACGGGCCTGGGCGTGGTCGGTCTCGGCGTGTGGGCGATGCTGGCGGGCGAGGATCCGTCGGTCGGCTGGTCCTGCGGGGTCCTCTTGGCGCTGCTCTGCACGGCGCTGATGACCGTCGTCGTCCCCCGGTACCTGCACATCCGGGCGAGGAGGGCCCTCGGGGACGCCGTCTACACGATCTTGTGGAGCGTCATTCCGCTGCTCGGCCTGCTGGTCGACCTGATCATGGAGCAGAAGATCCCGACGGCCTGGCAGGTCATCGGGATGTCCTGGATCAGCGTGGTCGCGGCCGTGGCGTCCCTGCTCCGCAAGCAGCCCGAGGCGGAGATCGTCAAGCGGCGAACGTTACGCGAGATGATCATGCGCCTGAAAAGGCCGCTCGGCTGCGTGTGATCCAAGCCGATCGGTATAGTTCGTGCGGTTTCACCTAATTCGCACGAATTCCACGCCGGGGAGAACAGGCTCAGTCTTCCCGCCGTTTGCGGTGTCCCGGCGGAAGGCTCGAAGCCTCTCCGCCGGGACACCGTTCTTCCCCGGGTTGCTGTTGGTGTGGCTCAGCGGTAGGCGGCCAGGCCGTCCGCCAGTTCTTCTTCGTCGCCGTCACGGATTGCGTAGAGGGCTTGCTGCAGGGCGAATGTGTTGCGGATCGCGGTGATGCGGGTGACGAGTCCGGCATCTGGCCAGTGGCCCAGGGCGAGCAACCGTTCCAGGAACCCACGGCCATAGCTGGCACCGATCGCAGCGAGGTCTTCGGCCTGGTCGCCGAGGGCGACATCGTCCCAGTCGAGTACTCCGGCGAGGCGCGGCAGTCCGTTCGTCCACTCCCACAGGACGTTTTCGGCGCCGAGGTCGCCATGCACCACCGCTTGGGCGGGGTGGGGAAGGTCGTCGAGTGCTGCGAGCTCCCGCTCGGCCTGTAGACGCCCATTGTCGGACATGAGCGGGAACAGCTCAGCGCGCACACTCTCCGCGAACCGCCGCCACCGGTCTTCTGCCGCGTGAGGGAGAACCGCTCGTGCCGTTTCGCCGTTACCGGCACGCGCCAGGCCGGACAGCAGCGTGGCGTACTGCTCTGCCACGGTCTCGGCTACTTGAGCATCCTTGAGCGCCTCGCCCTCCAGCGGTTCCCCGGGAATGCGGCTGAGCACCAGGAACGGTGCCTCGTCGTTGCCGTGGGCGCCGCCTTGGAGCAGCGGCTCAGGTATGCGAAAGCCGAGGTCAAGCCCGGCGAGTGCGTGCAGTGCGGCTGCCCGCTCGGGCAGCCGGGCGGCCGCTGCCGGGGTGCGAGGCAGGCACACGACGCGGTCTGGCCCAATGACCACTGTGTGGAATTGCCCCTGACGCTCTGCGAGGTCGTCCGGTTCGGCACCGGGCAGCAGACGGCTCAGCAAAGCGCGATGCGTCGTACGGATGCTCACGAGTGAGACCTCTGGGTTCTTCGAAGCACGGGCTGTGCGAAAAGTAAGAAGCGACCTCCGGAGAGGTCGCCCATGAAACCAGACGGAACCTCGGCGAGCCGAGGAATCATCCTTCCATGTCGTCAGTCGCCCAGGATCTTGTCGGGGTCGAAGCCCGCGAGATCCAGCGCTTCTTTCAGTTCTTCCTCGGTGGCGACTTCGTCGTCGCCTTGGGGGCCGCTGGTGTTGGCCATTTTCTTTGCTCCCTGCCTCGCAGTGAGCCGACGGCTCTTGCCGCCGACCTTGGTGATCGTCCGGGAGGCGGGGGCGTTGTCAAGCCTCGGAGCGGCCGGCCGGCGTCTCGTCGACGACCTCGGGACCCGGCCGCCGGGCTTGGCGAAAAAGCAGTTGGCGGGGTGGGGTGGGCGCTGCTAGTTTTTCGGAGGCCGTGCTGGAGAAAGAGGAGGTGGTACCCGTGAACCTGGTTTCGACATGGGTGCTCCCCTCTGGGGTCACGGTCGGGCGGTAGGTCGTCCGGGAGCGCCGTTCGAGAGCACTCCCGAAAGGCACGACCATGCAGTTCACTTCTGAGCAGCGTCTCGACGACGGGCTCCTTGAACGCGAATTCACCCTTGGCGACGTTCCCGGCGTCCTGTGGACGCCCGAGTCCGCGTCCGCAGCGGCACCGGTTCCGCTGATCCTGATGGGCCACCCCGGCGGGCTGGACAGGATGCGCCCCCGCCTGGTGGGCCGGGCTCGGCGGTCCGCGGCGGACGGCTTCGCCGCGGCCGCCATCGAGCTCCCCGGAAGCGGTGAGCGGCCCCGCTCGGCCACCGCCGAGCAGGCCCGCGCCGACCTGCAGCGGGCGGTGAAGGCCGGTGGGCCGGTCGATGACGAGATCGTGGACCGGCTCGTCCTCCCGCTGGTCGACAAGGCGGTCCCGGAGTGGCAGGCCACTCTGGACGCCCTCCTCGCGCTGCCTGAGATCGGCGGCCCGGTCGGGTTCTCGGGCGGAGTCACCGCCATCGGGGTCCGGCTCGCGGTGGTCGAACCGCGGATAGCAGCCGCCGTTCTGTTCGCCGGGAGCTTCGTGCCTCGCGTCCTGTTCGAGGAGGCCCGCCAGGTCACCATTCCGCTGCACGTCCTGCTGCAGTGGGACGACGAAGGGAACGACCGGCAGGCGGCCCTGGACCTGTTCGACGCCTTCGGCTCCGAGGAGAAGTCGCTGCACGCCAACATGGGCGGGCACACCGGCGTCCCGCAGTTCGCCGGGGACGTCGCGGCGGCGTTCTTCACCCGGCATCTGAGCTAGCCGTCGGCCCGCTCGCCTGACAGCGCTGTGGCCCTGCCCGGACGGGCAGGGCCACAGCGCGGCGGGGTTAGAAGGACTCTTCGGGGAGGTCCATCACGTCCAGGGTGGTGGACTCGGTGACGGCGCGGTCCGAGGCCAGGCGCGGCAGGACGGTCTGGCAGAAGAACTGCGCGGCCGCGACCTTGCCGGTGTAGAACGCCTTGTCGGAGTCGGACACGTCGCCTCCGCCGAGGGCGTTGAGCGCGACCTCGGCCTGGCGGCACAGGAGCCAGCCGACGATCAGGTCGCCGAGGGCGAGCAGCAGGCGCGAGGAGTTGAGCCCGACCTTGTAGAGCTCCTTCGGGTTCTCCATCGAGCCGAGCGCCCAGCCGACCATCGGGTCGAGGATGCCCTGGACGTCGTCGAGGGCCCGGCCGAGCAGGGCGCGCTCGTTCTTGAGCCGGCCGTTGCCGGCCTCGGAGTCGGCGAACGCCCGGATCTCCCCGGCGAGCACCTTCAGCGCCTCGCCGTTGTCCCGCAGGATCTTGCGGAAGAACAGGTCCTGGCCCTGGATGGCGGTGGTGCCCTCGTACAGGGTGTCGATCTTGGAGTCGCGGATGTACTGCTCGATCGGGTACTCCTGCAGGAAGCCGGAGCCGCCGAGCGTCTGCAGCGACTCGGCGCCGAGCAGCGCGTAGGCCCGCTCGGAGCCGAAGCCCTTCACGATCGGCAGCAGCAGGTCGTTGACCTTCTCGGCCGTCTCGTCCCTGCGCCCCTCGAACTCGGCGAGCTGCACGGCGTCCTGGTAGGACGCGGTCAGCAGCACGAGCGCGCGCATGCCCTCGGCGTAGGCCTTCTGCGTCATGAGGCTGCGCCGGACGTCCGGGTGGTGGGTGATCGTCACCCGCGGAGCGGTCTTGTCCGTCATCTGCGTCATGTCCGCACCCTGGACGCGCTCCTTCGCGTACTCCAGCGCGTTGAGGTAGCCGGTCGAGAGGGTGGCGATGGCCTTGGTGCCGACCATCATTCGCGCGTACTCGATGACGAGGAACATCTGCCGGATGCCCTGGTGGACGTCGCCGACCAGGTAGCCGACCGCCGGGTGCTTCTCGCCGAGGGTGAGCTCGCAGGTCGTGGAGACCTTGAGGCCCATCTTCTTCTCGACGTTGGTCACGTAGGCGCCGTTGCGCTCGCCGAGCTCACCGGTCTCCACGTCCACGAGGTACTTGGGGACGAGGAACATCGACAGGCCCTTGGTGCCGGGGCCGGCGCCCTCGGGGCGGGCGAGCACCAGGTGGAAGATGTTCTCGGACATGTCGTGCTCGGCCGAGGTGATGAAGCGCTTGACGCCCTCGATGTGCCAGGTGCCGTCCGGCTGCTGGACGGCCTTGGCGCGCCCGGCGCCGACGTCGGAGCCGGCGTCCGGCTCGGTCAGCACCATCGTCGCGCCCCACTGGCGCTCCAGGGCCAGCTCGGCGAACTTCTTCTGCTCGGGCGTGCCGATGTGCCAGAGGATCTGCGCGAAACCCGGACCGGACGCGAACATGTAGACGGCCGGGTTGGCGCCCAGCACCTGCTCGGCGACCGCCCAGGTCAGCGAGCGCGGGGCGCCGCTGCCGCCGAACTCGGGGGCGAGGTCGAGGCGGTACCACTCGGAGTCCATCCACGCCTTGAACGACTTCTTGAAGCCCTCCGGCATCGTGACCGTGCCGGTGGCCGGGTCGAACACCGGCGGGTTGCGGTCCGCGTCCTCGAAGGAGGCGGCGAGCGGGCCCTCGGCCAGCCGGTTCACCTCGTCGAGGATGCTGCGCACGGTGTCCTCGTCCAGTTCGGCGTACGGGCCGCTGCCGAGGAGGTCCTGGCGCCTGAACACCTCGAAGAGGTTGAACTCCAGGTCCCGGAGGTTGCTCTTGTAGTGCCCCATTCGAGACTCCGTCTGGTTCCGGCGGCGACCGGCGGCCCCGCTGCGTACTGGTCAGTAACTCAACAGCATGCTACCCGCTGGTAACCACTGACAACCACCCCAATCGTCCGGTTTCCGGGGAGGCAGGCCACATCGATACCACGCCCGTCTCCGTCGCGTGACCCAAGTCACCCAGGCCCCCTGAGTCGCACCCTCCTACGCCCCGCGCGGGAGGGGTGGCAAGATCAAGCGGGCGCGAATTCACCCGCGGTGCACGAGGAGGTGCGCAATGAGGCAGGAGGAGGAGGCCGCCCCGAGGCTGACCGTCATCGGGACCGGCTACCTCGGCGCGACGCATGCGATCTGCATGGCCGTGCTGGGGTACGAGGTCCTCGGCGTGGACGTCGACCGGCACAAGATCGAACGGCTGGCGTCGGGCGAGGTCCCGATCTTCGAACCCGGGCTGCCGGAGCTGCTCACCAAGGCGCTCGACTCGGGCCGGCTCCGGTTCACCACCTCCTTCGCGGAGGCCGGGGAGTTCGGCGACGTCCACTTCGTGTGCGTGGGAACGCCCCAGCAGGCCGGCTCGGACGCCGCCGACCTGACCTACGTCGACGCCGCCGTCAGCTCCCTGGCGCCGCACCTGCGCCGCAGGTCCCTGGTCGTCGGCAAGTCCACCGTGCCGGTCGGGACGGCCGCGCGCCTCACCGGCCTCGTGCAGGGGCTGGCGCCCGCCGGGACCGACGTCGAGCTGGCCTGGAACCCCGAGTTCCTCCGCGAGGGCTTCGCCGTGGACGACACCCTGCGCCCGGACCGGCTGGTGTTCGGCGTCGCGTCCGACTGGGCGCACGAGCGGCTGCGAGCGGCGTTCAGGCCCGTCCTCGACCTCGGCACGCCGGTGATCCGCACGGACCTCGCGACCGCCGAGCTGGTCAAGGTGGCGGCGAACTCCTTCCTCGCCACGAAGATCTCCTACATCAACGCGATGGCCGAGGTCTGCGAGGCGGTCGGCGCCGACGTCCGGGACCTCGCCGACTCGCTGGCGCTGGACGACCGCATCGGCGGCAAGTTCCTGCGGCCGGGGCTGGGGTTCGGCGGCGGCTGCCTGCCGAAGGACATCCGGGCGTTCGCGCACCGGGCCGAGGAGATCGGCGTCGGCCAGGCCGTGTCGTTCCTGCGCGAGGTGGACGACATCAACCGGCGCCGCCGGGCCCGCACCGTCGACCTCGTCCGGGACCTGCTGGGCGGCGACCTCGCCGGCAGGCGCGTCGCCGCGTGGGGCGCCGCGTTCAAGCCCAACTCCGACGATATCCGGGACGCGCCCGCGCTGGACGTGGCGCGCACCATCCACGGCCTCGGCGGGGACGTGCGCGTCTACGACCCGGTCGCCCTCGACAACGCCCGCCGGGCGTTCCCCGAGCTGACCTACGGCGAGAGCGCGTTCGACGTGGCGCGGGACGCCGACGTGGTCGTCCTGCTGACCGAGTGGTCGGACTTCCGGGAGGTCGAGCCGGAGGCGCTGGCCGGGGTCGTCCGGCACAAACGGGTGGTGGACGGCCGTCACGCGCTCGACGCGGACCGCTGGCGCGCGGCGGGCTGGGAGTACCGCGCCCTGGGCCGCCCCTGAAGGTGTGCCGGTCTCCGCGCCAGGTGGCGCGGGGACCGGCGAGGCGGGAGGCTAGCTCATTCCCGCCAGGGTCTTACTGGCTCCCGCCGTGGAGGCGGCGGGAGTGGGCGGTGGCCTCCTCCGCAGTGACACGGGCGTCGTCCATGGCCTGCTTGTTCTCCGGAGTCGGGTCCTGCACGTACGCCTTACCGGCGTCGCGCAGGGCGTCCTGCGCGGTGTTCATGGTCTCCTCGGCCGCGCGGGCCTGGTCAGCCTTGTTCTCGTTCGTCACGGGTCTCTCCGTTGTGAGTCCTTCACCGCGGCTACCGCGGCGGAGCCTTCATCCGATAGCTCACGCAGACCTTGCCTGCGCGAGCCCCCAGAGGATGAAGAGCTCATGAAGAGCCGTCCGGCAAGGGGATCGAGCCGCAACAGGCGTCCGAGGCGGGCTCTCGTACGCCGGCATGGGGGAACATCCCGGGGAGTGGGGCCGTTGGGCGAGGTGAGGGCCATGCCCACGATGGGCGCGTGGTCTCTCCCGGACGAGGTGCGCCGTACCCGGAACGCGAAGACGGCGCGTGACATCAGTCGTCTCGTCATCCGGGAGTGCCACCATGGCCTGGATCCTCGTCATCGTCGCCGGCCTCTTCGAGGTCGCCATGGCCCTGTGCCTGAAGGGCAGCAAGGGCTTCACCCAGCCGCTGGAGTCGGCGGGGTTCCTCGTGTTCGCCGTGGCGTCCTTCGGGCTGCTCACCGTCGCCCTCAAGCACCTGGAGGTCGGCACCGCCTACGCCGTCTGGGTCGGCATCGGGGCCGTCGGGACGGCGGTGCTCGGCATGCTCTTCATGGGCGACGAGGTCTCCGCGACCCGCGTCGTCGCGCTCGCGTTCATCGTCCTCGGGGTCGTCGGGCTGAACCTCGCCGGAGGCGGCCACTGACCGGCGGCGCCGGCAAGCGGCGCGGACGGCCAGGAACGGCCACCGCCTGCGCAGGTCAGCCGAGTTCCCGGAACGTAATCTCCCGTAACAGCGTCTATGGGACGAGAGCGCGGGGAGTCGCTCGAACACGGGAGGACGGACCTTGGTCTTCAAGAAGCTGCGTCAGGCGATGGGCATCGGCGGCCCGTCGATCGAGACGGTTCTGCACGACCCGAACACGATGCCCGGCGGAGTCGTCACGGGCGAGATCGCCATCATCGGGGGCCAGTTCAACTCCGACATCAAGGCGGTGAACCTCGCCCTGCGCACCAAGGTCGAGGTCGAGTCGGGCGACAACGAGTACACCTCCAACCTGGAGTACGCCAAGATGCCGGTCGCGGGCGGGTTCAGCCTGCAGGAGGGCGCGCGGCACAGCATCCCGTTCCAGTTCCCGATCCCGTGGGAGGCGCCGCTCACCCACATGTACGGGCGGCCGCTGCACGGCACGACGGTCGGGATCGCGACGGAGCTGGAGGTCGCGGGCGCGCTCGACCCGGGCGACCTCGACCCGATCGCCGTCCACCCGCTGCCCGCGCAGGAGCGCATCCTCGTGGCGTTCTCCAACCTCGGCTTCCAGTTCCGCAACGCGGACTGCGAGAAGGGCCGCATCTGGGGCGTCCACCAGGAGCTGCCCTTCTACCAGGAGATCGAGTTCTACCCGCCGGGGCAGTACGCGCGCGGCATCAAGCAGCTCGAAGTGACGTTCGTGTCGTACCCGCAGTCGATGGAGGTCGTGCTGGAGCTCGACAAGCGCGGCGGGGTGTTCACCGAGGGCCATGACGCGTTCAGCCGGTTCACGGTCGACTACGCGACCGTCGAGCACACCAACTGGGAGCAGCAGCTCGACGGCTTCCTGCAGGAGGCCGGACGCCGCCGGGGCTTCTTCTGACCGCCGGCCGGCCGATCACCGGGACCCCTCCGCGATGTTGATCGCGGAGGGGTCTCCGCGTAGAAAGGGGTCCCGTGCCCCAGCCCCCCGGACTGAACCACGCGGAACGGCGCCTCTGGACGGCGTTCCCCACCGGCGCGGCCGTCGTCCTCGGCGACGACCGCCCGGCCGGCCCCCTGCCCGACCGCATCGTCCGCGCCGAGATCATCACCCGGCTGCTGCTCGGCGAGTGCGAGCCGCGTCCCGGCGCGGTCGCGGCCGTCCGGCTCCGCGGCGCCTACGTCACCGGGCGGCTGGACGTCGCCGGGGGCCGCGTCGAGGCCGAGCTGCTCCTGGAGGACTGCCGGCTCGTCGAGGAGCCGGTGTTCGCCAACGCCGAGACGCGCCAGCTCCGGTTCTCCGGCTGCCGGATGCCCGGCTTCGACGGCGGCGGCCTGCGCGCGGACGGCTTCCTCAGCCTGTCCGGGTCCGAGATCGAGGGGGAGGTGCGGCTGCCGCGGGCGCAGATCCTCGGCGGCCTGCGGATGAACGGGACGCGGGTCACCGCGTCGGCCCCGGAGAAGTGGGCGGTCTCCGGCGGCGCCCTCGTCGTGGACGCCGGGGCGTTCATCCGGGACGCCGAGATCACCGGCGGGGTGCGGTTCGTGGGAGCGCGGATGAACGGCGGGCTGTTCATGGAACGCACCACGCTCACCAATCCGGGCCGCATCGCGCTGGACGCGCAGAACATCGTCGTCGAGGACACCGCCGAGCTGAGCCACGGGTTCAGCACGTTCGGCACCGTCCGCCTGCGCAGCGCCCGCGTGAACGGCGTCCTGTCGTTCATCCGGGGCCGCCTGGACTCCTCCGACCCGGCGCGGATGGCCCTGCACGCCAGCCACATGCAGGTCGACGAGCTGCTGCTGTGGCCGGCGGAGCCGATCAAGGGCCGGGTGTCGCTGTCGTACTCCAGGATCGACCTGGTCATGGACCACCCGGACATCTGGCCGGACGAGCTGTACCTGAACGGCATGATCTACCAGACCCTGCGCGGCGCCGAGTTCAAGGACCGGCTCAGCTGGGTGTCGCGGGACCCGGAGTTCCACCTCCAGCCGTACGAGCAGCTGGCCGGCTGGTACCACGGCATCGGTCACGACGACCTGGCCCGGAAGGTGCAGCTCGCCAAGATGCGGGCGCGGCGGCGCGGGCTGCACCCGGTCGCCCGGGCGTGGAACCACGTGCTCGACTGGACGGTCGGGTTCGGCTACCGGCCCTGGCTGGCGTTCGCGTGGTTCGCCACCCTGCTGGCCGCCGGAACGACGGTGTTCTCGATCGAGCATCCGCGCGCGGTCAAGCCGCCGGACGAGCTGCCGTCCTTCCACGCGCTGATCTACACGCTGGACCTGCTGATCCCGCTCGACACGTTCGGGCAGCAGCTGTCCTACGACGCGGTGAACTGGTCCCGCTGGGTGGCGTATGCGCTGGTCGCGACGGGGTGGGTGCTGGTGACGGCGCTGATCGCCGGCGCGGCGCGGGTGCTGCGCCCGAACTGAGCGCGACCCCGCCTCGGGACGGAGCCGAACCAGCGCGGCGTCCCGCGCGTCCATCCGGGGTAGGGGATCGACGAGAATGGGGCGCCATGGGCACGTATCTGATCACGGGCGCGACCGGCGGCATCGGCACGGCGGTGGCGGAGCTGCTGCGCGAGCGCGGGCACGACCTCCTTCTCACCGGCCGCTCCGCCGAGCGCCTGGACAAGCTCGCGGCGACGCTGCGCGGGGGCGCGCACGCGGCCACGCAGGTCATCAACCGGGGGGCGGTCGCCTCGCCGCCCCGCGCGGCGTCGATCGGCACGATCCCGCTCGACCTGACCGAGCCGCGCCGCATCGAGGCGCGGCTCGCGGCGGTCGGGATCCCCGCCCGGCTGGACGGGGTCGTCCACGCGGCGGGCATGGTGCATCTGGGCACGGTCGCCGCCACCGAGGCCGACGAGTGGATCGAGCACCTGTCGGTCAACCTGGTGTCGGCCGCGGAGCTCACGCGGCTCCTGCTGCCCGCGCTGCGCGCCGCCGAGGGCCACGTGGTGTTCGTCAACTCCACGGCGGGGCTGCGCGCCAACCCCGAGTGGTCGGCGTACGCGGCGAGCAAGTTCGGCCTGCGGGCTCTGGCCGACTCGCTGCGCGCGGAGGAGCCGTCCCTGCGCGTCACGAGCGTCTACCCGGGGCGGACGGCCACGGAGATGCAGCGCAGCGTGCGCGCCCAGGAGGGCCACCCCTACGCCGAGGACGACTTCGCGGCCCCCGCCACGGTCGCGCGCGTGCTGGTCGCCGCGCTGGAGACGCCGCGGGACGCGGTCGTCTCGGACGTCACCGTCAGGCCGAACCCGTCGCGGAGCTGACGGTCGCGTCGTTGCTCGCCGTCCTCACCACCGCGACGCCGGTCCAGGTGGACGACCCCTTGGC